>JAGAQI010000047.1 GCA_017622795.1 Lachnospiraceae bacterium | reverse complement strand
ATGAAACAGGTCGTAATAAAAAGGCTATTGAAACAATCTGAAAGTGAAATGAATCCTAAATTTGTTGATTTTGCCGGATTTTATGGTTTCAAACCCGTTTTATGCAGACCTTACAGAGGCCAGACTAAGGGTAAGGTGGAGAGCACAGTTCGCTATGTTCGTGAAAACTTCATGGTTGGAATCAGATATAATTCTTTGGATGATTGAAACGGACAAGCCCTTGCCTGGTGCCGAAAAGTCAACAACCGTGTTCATGGAACCACTAATAAGATTCCGGCACAGCAACTGGCGGAGGAATGCCTTCAGCCGATGCTCCGTGAATATATCATAGATAAAATGAATGTCAGAAAAAGAAGAATAAAGGAATCTAATTGAAAGGGGGCATAATCAAAACAGCTTAGGAGAAGGAGTTTGTTTATAGTCTAAACAGCTTGTGTGAATGCGCAAGCTGTTTTTTGTATTAAGAAAACCACGCGATAGTCGCGTGGTTCCATAGAGCTTTAGCGTTGAATCCTGTCAATAACACTCCTAATGTGTATAATAAAGGCGTGACCTGCCAGTTACGCAAATAAAAATACACATTAGGAGGACAGTATAATGTCAGAACAAAATACTGATGCAAAAAGTTTAGCACACACAAGATGGAATTGCAAATATCATGTGGTATTTGCACCAAAGTATAGAAGAAAAGTATTCTTCCAAGAAAAGAGAGAGGATATCAGAGAAATAATTAGAACTCTGTGTCAATGGAAGGGTGTGGATATCATTGAAGGAGAAATATGTCCGGACCACATTCTTCTGTTGCTAAGTATCCCGCCCAAAATGAGCGTTTCGGGTTTTATGGGATACCTAAAGGGAAAAAGTAGTGTAATGATTTTTCAAAAGTATGGGAACATGAAGTTTGCCTACCGAAATCGCGAGTTTTGGTGTAAGGGATACTATGTGGATACTGTAGGAAAGAACACTGCTGCAATAAGAAGTTATATAGCCAACCAGCTGAAGCAGGATCAAGAGTGTGACCAGTTGACACTGTTTGACCCGAGAGACCCGTTCACGGGTAGCAAGTAATCCCACGCGCGGCTGGCAGGCCAACAAAAGACGCACTTGTGCGTGGCTTGTAGTATTAGGGCTATGCCCGAAAAGAAATAATTATTTCGCAACAGAAAAGAGTAATCCCGCAAAAACTAAATAGCTTTATTGCTCAATTTCGGTGTATAATAAAAACAACGTGGGAAACGAGGGGTTTCCAAAATCAGAAAGGAAGGTATTTAACATGCAGATTTTATCAGTAAACAGCCCGGAATTTAAGGCTTACGGAAAGGTAATCGACAACGTTAATTTTGCTCCGTTAGTGGAGGCATTAAAGAAAACAGAATTACCGGAAAATGTAGTGTATCAGCCAAGTGTTGCAGCATTGGAAGCAACAGAAACTTTTAAGAAACTGGAAGAGGTTACCTATGGCTGCATGCCAATTCAGATCGGTTATTGCAACGGCCACAATAACAAGCTCAATGCGCTGGAATATCACAGAGATTCCGAAATCAATGTAGCAGCAACGGACGCAATTCTTTTGTTAGGTTTGTTAAGTGAGGTGGAAGCAGACTTTACATACGACACTGCAAAGGTGAAGGCATTCTTCCTTCCGGCAGGCACAGCAGTAGAAGTTTATGCAACTACTCTTCACTATGCACCATGCGGCGTTGACGGCGCAGGTTTCCAGGTTGCCATTGTTCTTCCGAAGGGAACAAACTATGACCTTCCTGCTGCAAAGCTTAACGCGGAGGGCGAAGACAAGTTAATCACAGCGGTAAATAAGTGGTTAATCGGACATCCGGAAGGTGGTCTTGCGGAAGGCAGCTTCTTAGGATTAAAGGGAGAAAATTTGAGCGTATAGTAAGTACCATTTAAGGCAAATACAGAAAAAGCTTCCCAATCAAGGGAAGCTTTTTTGCGTTATGTAAACTATTGGATGAAATAACTACAGATTCAACCCCTTATCTTCAGGAGCACCAATCATCAGGTTCATACACTGGATGGCTGCACCGGAGGCACCCTTTCCGAGGTTGTCAAAGCGGGTGGAAACTACCATGCGCTCATCGTTACCGTAAACCAATACTTCCATGCCGTCATAGCCGGTGATGGTGTTGGCGGAGAGGAAGTTGCCGGTAATCTGCTCGTCATCAAGGGCAAGAACCTTGACAAACTTCTGGTCTTCGTAGTGCTTTGCAAAAACTTCGTGGAGTTCTTTTAAGGTAACTTTCTTTGCAAGAGCATCTGCGTGGAACGGAATGGTAACAATCATGCCGCTGTAATAGTCACATACCTGCGGAAGGAAAATTGGCTCATGGGTAAGACCCGGAATTGCCTTCATTTCCTTTAAGTGCTTATGCTGCTGGGCAAGAGCGTACTGGCGAGGGGAGCAGAGCGGGTCGTGGGCATCACCGGTGGTTTTTCCCATGGCACGGGTATCTGCGTCCTGATACTGTGCAATGGCTTTTTTGCCTGCTCCGCTGTAGCCGGAAATGGCTGCACAGGTAATCAGCGCATCTTCGGTAATGAGGCCTGCCTGCACAAGCGGATATACAATGGCATTGAAACCGCTGGCATAACAGCCCGGAACCGCAACACGCTTGCTGTTTTTAATACCTTCCTTGTGAGCAGCGGAAAGTTCAGGAAAACCGTAGTTCCAGTCCGGATTGGTGCGGTGTGCAGTGGAAGCATCAATGATGCGCACATTCGGATTTTCTACATAGCTTACTGCTTCAATGGAAGCGGCATCCGGCAGGCACAGGAAGGTGATGTCGGATTCATTAATTTTCTTTTTTACTTCGGCAGGGTCCTTTCTGAGCTCGGAATCGATCGGAATGAGTTCGATATCGTCGCGGCCTGCAAAACGCTCTAAAATACGTAAACCGGTGGTGCCTTCGCCGCCGTTAATAAATACTTTTGTCTTATTCATGGAAATGGCTTCCTTTCTGTATGTAATTGCAAAATATTTCTCATAATTATACAATAAAAGAGGATAACATGCAAGTACTGTCATTTTAACACGTTAAACAGACAGTTTAGAAAATTGCGGTTGTTAATTTCCGGGAAGTATATTATAGTAAAAGTACAGAACATCAATAACGGGAGATAGAAGGAGGTAACTATGGGTTTCGGATACAACAGTAGAGGTATATACAGAGGAGTGACGCAAATCGATCCACGTCTTTCTAACTGCATGGGGCCTGAGCCAAAACCAACGAAAAAGTGGCATAAAATTGTAGTAGATATTGCTACAGTTCTGGTAATCCTTGGTGCTTTTGCGTGGCTTTTCTTTCGCATTGTATCGTAGGTTAGAGATATGAAAAACAAGTTGAAAATTACCTGGAATTCCCCGGTGATTCTTACCTTTGTTGCCATTTGTCTGGCAGCAACCGCGTTAAATTATATTACCGGCGGAAAGTCCAATGCAATATTTTTTATGACCTATCATTCCTCTTTAAAGTCGCCCATGACCTATGTGCGGCTTTTTAGTCATGTCTTCGGACACGCTAACTGGTCCCATTTTATCGGCAATATGAGTTATATTTTACTGCTGGGACCGCTTTTGGAGGAGAAGTACAAGTCCCAAACCCTGATTGAAGTAATTGCCATTGCGGCATTGATTACCGGACTGGTAAACTACATTTTCTTCCCGCATGTAGCACTTTGCGGCGCCAGCGGTGTGGTGTTTGCCTTTATGCTGCTTGCCTCCTTCACCAGCTTCAAAGAAGGGGAAATTCCTCTTACCTTCCTTCTTGTGGCGGTATTTTTCATCGGACAGCAAATCATTCAGGGCCTTACCCTCGATGACAACGTTTCCAATATGGCGCATATCGTGGGCGGCATTGTCGGCGGATGGTGCGGTTATCTGCTGAACCGGAAAACGGTGTGAACTTGGAATGGAAGTCTTACCCGGCTGTCGCTTAACAGCAAAAGAAGATTCCGGTGAAACGCAAGCAAGTAAGCAATAAAAATATGGAAAACTAAAGAACTTTACAGAATAAATATTTTTAGCGCCTAAGGTATCTAAGTGTCCGACATCTCAAACGATAGTTGTTCGGCATGGATGGACAAGAAATGGTTTCTTGTTCCATCCGGGACGAATAACTGTCGGAGGAGTCTCGGCGGACACAGATACCTTAGGCGCTAAAAATTTATCTGTAAAAAGCCCTTAGCTTTCCATATTTTTATACTTGTTATATCTTACGCCGGAATCTTCCTTGGCTGCCTTGAACAGCGCTTCCGCATGCTCAGGGAAGGTACGCTTTAATGCAGCGTATCTGGTTTCGCCTTCTAAGAATTCCTCGTAATCCAGGGATGGTTCCTTGGAGTCAAGCTTCATCGGCTTTTCCTCGTTCGGATTGTAGCGGTACAGGAGCCAGTAACCGGCATCCACTGCGCGCTTCATTTCATCCTGTACGTTTGCCATACCGGCCTTGATGCCGTGGGCAGCACATGGAGTATAAGCAATGATAACGGATGGTCCTTTGTGCATTTCTGCTTCGTGAACGGCTTTGATTAACTGGTTCGGGTCGGCACCCATAGCAACCTGGGCTACGTATACGTTGCCATAGGTCTGGAAGATGGCACCGAGATCCTTCTTTTTACTCTTCTTACCGGAAGATGCAAACTGTGCTACAGCACCAAGAGGAGTAGCCTTGGAGGACTGACCGCCGGTGTTGGAGTAGATTTCGGTATCTACCACGAAAACATTGATGTCTTCGCCGCTGGCAACCACATGGTCTAAGCCGCCGAAGCCGATATCATATGCCCAACCGTCGCCGCCGAACATCCAGAAGCACTTCTTGGAGAGCTGGTCTTTACGCTGCAAAATCTTTTCAGCCAGGGCGCTGCAAGCGGAATTCTTACAATCAGTCTTATTCTGGCAGTCAGCCACTCTGCATTCGGCAATTTGTAATGCTTCTGTCTCTAACTCAGCCACCAGTGCATCGGTTGCTTCTCTGGACTTATCAAAGTCGTCGAAAGCTTCTAACCAGTTCTTTGCTGCTTCGCTTCCGGTTTCATTTGCATATGCCTCAACCAAAGCCTTCTGGGCAAGTCTCTGCTGCTTTACGGATAAGAACATACCAAGGGCAAGCTCTGCGTTATTTTCAAACAGGCTGTTCGTCCATGCAGGGCCGAAGCCTCTCTTGTTGGTGGTGTAAGGAATACCCGGCATTGGGGAGCCCCAGGCCTGGGAACATCCGGTGGCATTTGCCCAGTATACGCGGTCACCGAAGAGCTGGGTCAACAACTTTGCGTAAGGAGTTTCGCCACAGCCTGCACAGGCAGCGGAGAACTCGATGAGCGGCTGACGGAACTGGCTTCCCTTGATGGTGTAAGGGTTGAATAAATCGCCCTTGTCGGAATTTTCAAGACCATAGTTCCAAAGGGTCTTCTGTTCTTCCTTAAGAGTAACAGGTTCCATGGAAATAGCCTTTTCCTTAGCAGGACAGCATGCTACGCAGCTGCCGCATCCGGTACAGTCATAGGTGGAAACCTGCATGGAAAAGTGCAGGCCCTTAGCTGCAGCACCCATAGCAGGAACGGTTTCAAAGCCTTCCGGAGCATTTGCTTTTTCTTCATCATTCAGTAAATATGGACGGATAACAGCGTGCGGACAAACCAGGGCACACTTGTTACACTGAATACACTTGGAGGAATCCCAAACCGGAACCTTCAGGGCAATACCGCGTTTTTCGTAAGCGGTAAGACCAAGGTCGATACGGCCGTCCTCGTAGCCCTTGAAAGCACTGACAGGTAAATCATCACCCTTCTGCTTGTTAATTGGCTCCAAGATGCCGGTAACTACGGCAGGAACATCTGCAGTAGCAGCGGCTTCGCAAACGTCTTCTGCGTTTTTCCAAGAAGCAGGAACGTCCACTTTTACAATCTGGGTAGCACCTGCGTCGATGGCAGCAACGTTCTTGGCTACTACATCGTCACCCTTGGCAAAGTAAGTTTTACGGGTGGCAGTTTTAATCATATCCAGAGCTTCTTCCGTAGGAATTACCTGCATCAGGGCAAAGAAGGAAGCCTGCAGTACGGTATTGGTGTGGCTGCCAAGGCCTAATTCCTGGGCAATCTTATTTGCGTCAACCACATAGAAGTTGATGTTCTTTTCTGCAATCTGACGACGAACCTTAGCCGGAATGTGTGCTTCCAGCTCTGCACCGGTCCAGCTGCAGTTCAGAAGGAAAGTACCGCCTTCCACGATTTCATCTACGATATCGTACTGGGTGATGTAACTCTGGTTGTGGCAGGCTACAAAGTCAGCTGCCTTTACATAATAGGAGCTGGTAATCGGTTCGTCACTAAATCTTAAGTGGGACTTTGTCACACCAAAGGATTTCTTTGCATCGTATTCAAAATAAGCCTGAGCAAACTTATCGGTATTGTCGTTGATAATGCGGACGGTGTTGTGGTTGGCACCTACGGTACCGTCACCGCCGAGACCCCAGAACTTACAACGGATAACCCCCGGTTTGCTGTCGGAAAACGGCTTTACATCTAAGGACAGATGGGTAACATCGTCGTTGATACCGATGGTGAAGCTGTTCTTTGGAGCATCGCTTGCCAGGTTCTCAAATACGGCAAGAATCTGGGCAGGGTCGGTATCCTTGGAGCTTAAACCGTAACGGCCGCCGATTACCTTAATATCTCTATCAGAGTTCATGAGTACGGAGCAGACATCCTCAAAGAGAGGTTCGCCGGCAGCACCCATAGCCTTACAACGGTCAAGGACTGCAATGCGCTTTACGTTTGCAGGAAGTGTATTCAAGAAGTACTTTGCGGAGAACGGGCGGTATAAATGAACCTGAAGGAAACCTACCTTCTTGCCTTCTTTACGAAGAGCATCCACCGCATCGCGGATAACACCACTGGCAGAACCCATGGCAATGACAACGTCTGTGGCATCGGCATCACCATAGTAATTGAATACGTGGTAGTCACGGCCGGTAATCTTATTGATTTCGCCTAAGTACTTTTCTACGATGTCAGGAAGGGCATCATAGAAGGTGTTGTGGGCTTCTCTTACCTGGAAGTAAACGTCGCCGTTCTGTACGGTGTTTCTAAGGGTTGGATGTTCCGGATTTAATGAACCGTCTCTAAATTCTTTTAAGGCATCCTGGTTGATGAGGGCGCCTACAGCGTCCATGTCAGGAAGCTCGATTTTGTTGATTTCGTGGGAGGTACGGAAACCGTCGAAGAAATGCATAAACGGAATTCTTCCCTCAATAGCGGATAAATGTGCCACCGGTGCAAGGTCTGCCACTTCCTGAACACTGCCGGAGGAGAGCATGGCAAAACCGGTCTGGCGGCAGGCCATAACGTCGGAATGGTCGCCGAAAATACTCATGGCATGGGTTCCCACGGTACGGGATGCTACATGGAGTACAGCAGGAAGTCTTTCGCCTGCGATACGGTAAAGTACCGGCACCATAAGCATTAAGCCCTGGGAAGAAGTGTATGTAGTAGCAAGGGAGCCGGTCTGAAGGGCACCGTGCACTGCGGTGATGGCTCCGGCTTCGGACTGCATTTCAGTTAAAGTAACAGTCTGACCGAATACGTTTTTACGTCCCTTGGCGGACCAGGCATCGGTAAGGCCGGCCATCGGGGAGGATGGTGTAATCGGATAAATAGCGGCTATCTCGGTAAAGGGATAGGCCATATGTGCGGCAGCTTCGTTGCCGTCCATGGTTACATAATTCTTTGGCATTATAGTGTACCTCTCATTTTCTAACAACTTGTTTATATGCTATGATAGGCTGTTACAAAAAATTTTGCAACAGCCTTTTTCATTAATTGTTACTCTTTGCCGTATCAATACCTGCGGCGCCAACTAAGCCAAGACGCTCAGCGGCAGCTTCTCTCATCTTGTATTTTAACACTTTTCCTGCTGCATTCATAGGAAAAGATGCAACAAAATCAAAGTATTTCGGAACTTTATGGCGTGCCATACTTGCCATACAGTAGTCACGCATTTCCTGTTCGGTCATTGTCTTACCTTCTTTCAGGATAATGCAGGCCATGGCTTCTTCGCCGTACTTTTTATCCGGAACGCCGATAACCTGAACGTCCTGGACAAATGGGTGGGTGTAAATAAATTCTTCGATTTCCTTCGGATAGATATTTTCACCACCGCGGATAATCATATCTTTCAGACGGCCGGTAATACGATAGTTACCGTCTTTGTCACGGCAGGCAAGGTCGCCGGAGTGGAGCCAGCCTTCCGCATCTACGGTATCGCGGGTTGCTTCCGGCATTTTGTAGTAGCCCTTCATGGTGTTGTAGCCGCGGGAACAGAATTCGCCGTTTTCACCGTCTGCCACTTCTTCGCCGGTTTCCGGATTGATAATTTTACACTCGATGTGAGGGAAGTTATAACCAACGGTATCGGTACGTAAATCCAGCGGGTCGGTCCAGGCGGACATGGTGCTGCCCGGAGAGGACTCGGTCTGGCCGTATACGCTGACAATACCGGTCATATTCATTTCATTCGGGTCTGCCGCACGGCGCATCAGCTCCGGAGGGCAGCCGGCACCGGCCATAATACCGGTACGCATGTGGGAAAAATCGGTCTTTCTGTAATCCTCGTGGTTGAACATGGCAATAAACATGGTAGGCACACCGTTAAAGCAGGTAATGCGCTCCTGGTTAATGCATGCCAGGGAGGATTTTGCAGAGAAGTAAGGCATCGGACAAACGGTGGCACCGTGGGTTAAGGATGCGGTCATGGAAAGTACCATGCCGAAGCAGTGGAACATCGGCACCTGAATCATCATACGGTCTGCAGTGGACAGGCCCATGCGGTCACCGATACACTTACCGTTGTTGACTACGTTATAATGGGTAAGCATTACGCCCTTCGGGAAACCGGTGGTTCCGGAGGTATACTGCATGTTGCAGACATCTTCCGGCTTTACCTTGGCAGCCATGCGGTTAAGTTCTGCCTGAGGCACAAGATTTCCTCTTTCCATTGCCTCGTCGAAGGTTAAACAGCCAGGCTGCTTAAAGCCTACGGTAATAACGTTACGAAGGAATGGCAGGCGCTTGCAGTGTAAAGGTTCACCCGGTTTGCTGGTTGCAATTTCCGGACAAATCTCGTTAATGATTTCTCTGTAGTTGGAGTCCAGACAGGACTCTACCATAACTAAAGTATGGGTATCGGACTGACGGAACAGATAGTCTGCTTCGTGTCTCTTATATGCGGTGTTAACGGTTACTAAAACCGCACCGATTTTGGTTGCAGCCCAGAAGGTAATGAACCATGCCGGAACGTTGGTTGCCCAGATGGAAACCTTGGAACCGGCTTTTACACCCATGGAAATCAGGGCCTTGGCAAACTGGTCTACATCATCACGGAATTCTTCATAGGTGCGGACATAGTCCAAAGTAGTATATTTAAATGCATACTGGTCCGGGAATTCCTCTACCATGCGGTCCAGCACCTGGGAGAAGGTAAGGCTGATTAATTCATCCTTTTTCCATACATACTGGCCGGTGCCGTTGTGGTTCGGATACAGTACTTTCTTTTTGCCGCGGGTTTTTTCAAAGCGGCTCATATAGTTAACAAAGTGAGTGAAAATAACGTCGTATTCCGGTAAATCTTCCATCCACTCGGTTTTCCACTCCAGGGAGATGAAACCGTCGTAGTCGATGGAGGACAGGGCACGCATCATATCGGCAACCGGAAGGGTTCCTTCACCGATTAAATTGTAGGTGTCCTTGTCATCGGAGTCTCTTAAATGTACATGCTTCACGTAAGCACCTAAGTTTTTGATGGTAGCGTCGGCGCTTTCCTCATAGTCGCGGTACGGATGGTGGATATCCCACAAAGCCGCCAGATAATCGCTGGCAAAATCGTCCATCATGGTGCGGAGTCTTGCGGAGTCGGAGAAGATGCCGCTGGTTTTTACCAGAATGGTAACATCGGAAGCTTCTGCATCTGCAAGTAACTCCGTTAAGTTTTCACGGACCAGAGCTTCATTATCATGTAATGCCACTACAGATACATAAGGAACCTGCATCTGCTTTGCGATGGCAATCAGCTCCTTAATGGCAGGAACAAATTCCTTTTCCTCGTCGGAAATATCGTAGGAGGTATCCAGACAAGGGATGGAAAGATTTTGTTCCCGCAACTGGCGCATGGTTGCTGTCATGTTATATTTATGGAACGGACCGGTCTTCTCGGTTAAGTCCGGAGAGCCCGGTAAATTATAAACTTCAATACCTTCGAATTTAGTGGATACAGCGGCATCTACCCATTCGTCCCAGGACATATGGGCCCAGCCTCTGGTGGAAAATGAAAGTCTCATGGTTTATGCCTCCTCGTAGGAAATTTTGTTGATCGCACTGATGTAAGCGGCAATGGCAGAGCCCACGATATCCGTGGATGTTCCGCGGCCGGAATAAATCTTGCCGCCTGCGCGTAATTTCACAACGGTTTCGCCCATTGCTTCACGGCCTTCCGTGACGGAGCGGACCTGGAAATCATCCAGCTCGTAATGGCAGCCGACGATATTTTCCAACGCCAGGAATGCGGCATCTACCGGACCGTCGCCAAGAGCGATGCCTTCCAATGCCTGACCGTTTTTCTCTACCTTCATATGGGCCATGGAAGATGCGGTGTTGCTGGCAGTAATGCTGTAGCTTGTTAAAACATAGGTAGCAGGCACCTGCATGGCTGCGGAAGCAACGATGGTATCTAATTCTTTGGAGGAGATAACCTCTTTTCTTGCTGCAATCACTTTAAATGCATCCCAAACCTGACCGCAGTCTTCCTCACTTAAGTCATAGCCCAAGGATTCTACTGCTTTGATTACGATTTCTATATTGTCATTTGCGGTAAGTGCAATGTTTTCAGTTTCGGATGCAACGATGCTGTCAAATGCGGAAGTTTTGCTGTGGGTGGTTTCGCATATTCTGGAAATCTGATTGATAATGCGCTTCATCTCTACGGTGCGGACACTGCAGGTGACACCGAAAGCCTCGCCTTTTGCGGCAAGCAGACGGGAGATGTGCGGCAGGGAAACTACGTTGCTTAAGTAAGCGGCGGCTTTGATTTCCTTTGCGCCGTGACGGATGGCTGCGATAGCACAGGCATCTGCCATTGCAAGGTCATTAATAAAGGAAACACCGAGAGTAACATCGGTAAGCTCCGGCACACCTTTGTATAATCCGTCAATAAAGAGTCCGGTTTCATCCGGAAGCATGGCACCGGTAGCGTCGCATACGGTAACGGTTGCGGCACCGGCAGCAATGGCGGTCTGAATTGCTTTATAAAGGAAAGCAGAGTCGCTTCTGGTAGCGTCATCCGCAATGAATTCCACATCTGCACATTTTTCACGGCAGGCAGATACAATTTCCTCGATAGTTTTTAACATGGCATCCGGCTTTTTGTGGAATAAGTATTCCATCTGTACCGGGCTGGTGGATGCAAACACCTGCAGACGAGGCTTTGCAGCTTCCTTTAACGCATTCCAGGTAGCATCTACGCTTTCTTTGTTTAAGGAAACCGGAACAGCTACGATGCTGTTTTTTACGGTGGAAGCTACGGATTTGATGCGCAGGGCATCAATTTTTGGCTGGGTAATTCCTTCTAATTCAATTACGGTTACGTCTAATTTATCTAAGAGTTTCGGAATCTCGATTTTTTCTTTAAAGGATAGGGTGAAATCTTTTCCTGTCTGTTTTAATGTAATGTCGCTGATTTTGATCTGGTCCATAATAAAAATCTCCTCTCTTTGATTTGAGTTGTGAAAAGTTCAGCTCGCGCCATTCGCAAAGGCACCTGCGGTGCTTTACCGCTGCTATCGCAGCTACTTTGCTCATTGACTTGGCGCTAACCCTCTGCAATACACCAACCACAAAAATGTATAAGCACATTTTGTGGTGGTTGTATATTGCAGAGGCTGAACTGTTGCACAAAAAAAGTCCTTGAAGCAAAAGCCTCAAGGACGAATAAACAATTCGCGGTACCACCTTGTTTACAGCCGCTTTACAGCAGACTGTCTCTCTCGGACTCCAGTCAAGTCCAAAGCCGGTAACGGGGCAACCGTACTCCACTACACAAATAAAAATTCTTCGCAGAGTCAACTCGGGAATGAGACTGCATTCTTTCTTCCGTACCGGTTCACACCAACCACCGGCTCTCTGAAACCCTCCGAAAAGAAGCATAATTCCGTCAACGCCATTTTGTAGCAATTAAAAATTGAGGCTATTGTAGCACGTTAGTGTAACAAAGTCAAGTGGAAAATTAAAAAGTTTTATCGGTTCTATCTATCTTTTTTTTGTTTTTAATAGTATAACAGATAATAGAGAGTACATCCGGAGGGATATGATATAATGTATTACTATAAGTTATACGGAATGCGGGTTGTTTCGGATTTTGAACTGCTTCAGCTTATAAATTTGTCAGAGAAGGAACGTATGCTGCCGCCTCAGATTACGATTTCGGAAAGAAAGTTTCCGGAAGAATACAAGCGGTCAGAAGAGTGTTATGTGGATGTGGGAAAGGAAAGAAGTATTTTTTCCAATTCTTACTGTTACATGCTGATGGAGCGGGGAGAAGCCATATATTATGAAAAAAAGGAATCTTCCACAGAGGAATTGCTGAATGCTTTTTTGCTGGGCTGGGGAATTTCCGTTTTGTTCTATCAAAGAGACCGGTTGGCGATTCATTGTTCCTGCGTGCAAAAGGACGGAGAGGCAATTTTAATCAGCGGGGACAGTGGAAGCGGAAAATCCACGGCTACAAGCGAGTTGCTAAAACACGGATATTCCCTGGTGGCGGATGATATTGCGGTGGTAAGGCCCTTTGGTGAAAAAGGGTTACTTGTTGCACCTGCTTTTCCTTATCAGAAAATTTGCAGGGATGCGTTGCCGGAAGATATGTGGTCAAGTGATAGGGTAGTATATATTGATGAAAACAGGGACAAATTTCTGGTTCCGTATCAGGGAAGCTTTTCCGAAGAAGAGGTTTTGGTGCGGGCAATGTATATCCTGGAAATTTTTCCGGGAGAAAAAGCGGAATTAAAGGAACTGGCCGGAGGGGAAAAATTCCGGGCATGTATGAATTCTTTGTTTATTAAGCCGTTATTGGGAGAGAAGCTGTATGCTCCGGAAAACGGAAGCCGGGTATTAGAGTTTGCTTCCAGACTGCCGGTTTACCGTATAAAAAGACCGGTGGGAAAAAATACAAAAATGGAAGTAGTAGATTTTATTAATCGTCAGTAGAGGAAATAGTATGTCGGCAATATGGGGAATGGTTGCTCTGGACGGACAGGAAACGGTTCGTGAGCAGGACAGAATGATATTTGAAACGGTATATGAAAAGTGCAGGACAGATGCCTGTAACACGGTTACTGCAGAGGGAGCATATTTTGGCTGTGGCATCCAATTTGTAACACCGCAGTCTTACGGAGAACGGCTTCCGATAGCAAATGAAGACCGGACGATAGTATTTACTGCAGACGGTGTGCTGGACAACCGGCGGGAGATAATCCGGGTACTGGAAGAAGCCGGATGTGACAAGGGGGAATTGGAAGAAGCTGCGGATGGCACGTTAATGTACTTATCCTATTTGCGTTGGGGTACGGATTGCGTAAAGCTTTTCCGGGGTGTTTTTTCCATGGCAATCTGGGAGGCAGAAAAAAAACGGCTGGTATTAGTGTCCGACCAGGTGGCAGGGCGGTGCGTGTACTATGCAAGAAGGGGAAACCTGGTGGCATTTTCTACACTGCAGGAACCATTGCTGCAGCTGTTTCCGGAGACGGAATTTAATGAAGAGTATTTTAAGGATTTTCTGCTGGCAGAGCCTTCTGTCATTTATGTAGTACCCGGGGAGACGCCGTATCAGGATATGTTTTTAATGAAGCCGGCAACAGTGGCTGAGTTTGATGAAACCGGAAACAGGGAAAGTGTGTACTGGCAACAGGGAGACCGCGTGCCGGGATATGAGAAAAAGGTCTGCAAGTCTGCCAAAGAGTACAGGGAAAGTTTTTTTGCACTGTATGAAGCCTGTGTGTGGGATGCTCTGGTCAGCAGCGGAGAAGTGGGGATTGCCATGAGCAGCGGTTTGGACTCCTCTACCATTGGCGTACTGGCAGCAAAGGAACTGGCAAAACAGGGAAAATCCCTATACTCTTATACTTTTGTGCCGTATTTAAAACAGGACAAGGTACAGGAGGGAAATGCACTGTATGACGAATCTGCATATGTTAAGAAACTGGCGGACCGCTATTCCAATATACAGACAAGATTTTTAAACAATCAGGGAAAAAATCTGTTTGAAGACATGGAGTTTTGCATGAAACTGCTGGAACTGCCCTATAAAACAGGAACTTTCCCAAACCATTTTGAAATGTGTACGGAGGGCGCAAAGGACGGCTGCCGGGTATTTTTAAATGGCGGTTTTGGAAATAATACGGTTTCTTTCGGAGAAATCAATCATATACTGTTTGATTTATATGAAAGGAGACAATACAGCACCTTGCTTTTATGGTTAAACCGGTTTTGCAAACATGAAAAAATCAGCCGCAGGGAAGCATTCTTTTCCCTTATGAAAAAATTTCGCGCATCCCGGCAGGAAGATGATAAAGCGGTAACGAAACTGCCACCGAAGAATTTTTATCTGTTACCGGCAGTTTTGCGGAATTATCAGAGAGAAGAACGGTTTTCCAAAGATAAGCGCCATTTATTGTCGATATCATATTTGGATAAAAAGTGCTATGAAGAGCATTTGCAGGCAACATCACTTCTTATGTATTTGGGAGCTTTTGAAACAAAATTCGGGCTGGCAACCGGAATGCTGCTCAGGGATCCGACGAAAGACATCCGGCTGATTTCTTTTTGCAGGGAACTTCCCTATGAATTATTTGCCTATCGCGGTATGCCCCGCTGGTTAATCCGAAGCAGCTTCCGAAGCATTCTCCCGGAAGAATTTTTAAACCGCTGGAGACAAAAGGGCTTGTTAAATGTTGACTGGCTGGACCGGATTTACCGGGACTGGCCTGCCCTAAAACTGGAGCTTATGGACACGATATCCGGAAGGGGAGCAGAAGAGTGGTTAGATATAAGCCGGATTCAAAAGGATATACAAGACTTTGGAAAAAATAAAGAAAAAGATCTTCACGCAATCAGCCATATATGTGCTCTTTATGCAGTGGCAAAATTTACGGATTCTCCGTAAAATTCTAACAAAATTGTTGAAAGTATTTACAAATACAAAAGAATTGTGTAATATTCCGGTATTCGGATAAGCGATTTAGGGAGGTATAATTTATGAAAGAGTGGAAGACACCGGGAATTGAAGAAATGAAAATTGAACAGACTGCAGCACCTGTTGATGTAACTAATATGACCAGTGGCCAGATCGCACAGCTGGATCTTGGAACCTGTCATAATCCATATTGGGAAGGTAACGGAAAAACTAAGGAAGAAGCAATTGAGGAAAACCCTTACTGGGGTGGCAGCTGGGGCAATTAAACCAAATACCCTGACAGAAAGAAATCCGGGATGAATAATATCATCCCGGTATTTTTATTGCTCCTGTTCTTTTATAAATTTCTTGTTTTCATACATTCTTTCATCGGCTTCCTTGACTACCTCTAAAATATCGGTACCTTTCCCGTAGGCAAAACCGGCAGCGGTAGAGATGGCAACGGGTCCGTTTTGGTTATGGACGGAAATGGCTTCTTTTACATTAGCGATAATCAGTTCGGCATCACCCGGAGAAGGACTTTCCGCCACCATAACAAATTCGTCGCCGCCGATACGGTATACGCGGCGGGAAACATCAGCTTGCTTGCGGATAAAAGAAGCAAGTTTTTCGATAATATAGTCACCCATGGCATGACCTAACTCATCATTGACCTTTTTGAGATTGTTTAAGTCGAAGAAAACAACCGCAAGACGGTCTACACCCGGATAATATTTGGTTATCATCTCTTCGTATTTGTTTTTGTTAAATACTTTGGTATTGGTATCGGTGTCTTTATAATAGGTTAACTGGGCAATACGGAGAGCATCCCTGGTGTTGCTGAGTACGGTGTATTGCAGCATGACAGCCAGAATAAAAAGGATGATGGCTGTTGGTATGATTGCGAATACCAAAATAACGTAAGTAGGGTTTTCATTAAAGGTAATATATAAAATGTTATCTGCCATGGATGCAAGGTAGTGGCTTCGGGTATATCTGCTTTCCAACAGCAGATTCAGGTCACAAAGACCATAGTAAAAGCCGATTAACATTCCGGCGGTAACGGTTAACAGATTAATGGAATAGGTGAACCAGATAATCCGTTTTTCGCGGTACTGGATTGCGTACAATAACGGAAATACAAATAACAGGGTGGCATGAAAGGATAAAATTGAAATAATCACGCCGCATACAATACATAACAACGTCAGCAGGAAGTACTTTATCCAACCTTTCGATAAATCTCCCCGGAACATGAGAAAAAAGGCCGGAAGAAACAGGAAAAAGGAAATAAAGAATGCAATGGTTACCATGTTCTTGTCTACGTTAAAAAAACCGACAATCGTAAGAGCCCACACAAGGGCTACCGCACCCAAAAACCAGACAAAACCATTCAATATACGTTTGTTTGCGCTTATTTCCTGGGCCGTTAGTTCCTGCTCGTATTGTACAATAAAATTATCTATTTGATTTGTCATAATAAATATCACCTTCTGAAAAAAAATATAAATCTATTATAACTCTAACCGTTCTTATTTTGCAATGTTTTTATATCCCTTGAATTTCCACACATTTAATAGTATAATTTAGAGGATAAGAGCAAAGAAAAAGCTTACAACACAAGGAGGAGAATCATAATGATTACCTGGAATAATTTAGACACAGTAAAAGCCTACGAGGCATTAAAGGGTGTAGCAAAGGTTGATCTTGCCAAGGTGATGGCAGGGGAGAGCGGTGCAGCCCGCGTAAAGAAGTACAGCGTTCCTATGGCAGAAGGCATGGCATACAACTATGCAGCAAAGCAGGTGGATGATGATGTACTTGCAGCATTGGCAGCATTGGCAGAAGAAATGCAGTTAACCGAAAAATTCGAAGCATTGTATAACGGTGAGGTTATCAATACAGGAGAAAAGCGTATGGTACTTCATCACATGACACGTGGTCAGCTGGGTAATGCGGTAGAAGCTGACGGCGGCGATAAGAGAGCTTTCTACTTAAACGAGCAGAAGAAGATTGCAGAATTTGCAAATAAAGTACATAACGGTGAAATCACCAACGCAGCAGGCGAAAAGTTTACTACCGTAGTTCAGATTGGTATCGGCGGAAGTGACCTGGGCCCTCGTGCGATGTACCTGGCACTGGAAAACTGGGCAAAGGTAAACAATACCTTCAAGATGGAAGCAAAGTTCATCAGTAATGTAGACCCGGATGACGCTGCAGCAGTACTTGCGGGCGTGGACGTTGCACATTCCATTTTTGTACTGGTTTCCAAGTCCGGTACTACACTGGAAACCTTAACTAATGAGTCCTTTGTTAAGGATGCGTTAAAGAATGCAGGTCTGGATGCTTCCAAGCACATGATTGCCGTAACCAGCGAAACTTCTCCTTTGGCAAAGAGCGCAGATTACCTGGCAGCATTCTTTATGGATGATTATATCGGCGGACGTTTCTCCTCCACTTCCGGTGTTGGCGGTGCGGTATTATCTTTAGCATTCGGTCCGGAGGTATTTGCACAGTTCCTTGACGGGGCAGCAGCGGCAGATAAAACTGCAACCAACAAGAACATTTTTGAAAATCCGGCATTATTAGATGCATTAATCGGTGTATATGAGCGTAACGTGCTTGGTTACCAAAATACGGCAGTTCTTCCGTATTCCCAGGCACTGTCCCGTTTCCCTGCACATTTACAGCAGTTAGATATGGAATCCAACGGTAAGAGTGTAAACCGCTTTGGCGAGCCTGTAAATTATGTAACCGGTCCGGTTATCTTTGGTGAGCCGGGTACCAACGGACAGCATTCCTTCTATCAGCTCCTGCATCAGGGAACCGATATTATCCCGCTTCAGTTCCTTGGTTTTAAGAACAGCCAGATGGGCACAGACGTTGTGATTCAGGGAAGCACCAGTCAGCAGAAGCTTTGCGCAAACGTAGCAGCTCAGATTGTGGCTTTTGCCTGCGGTAAAGCAAACGATAACCGCAACAAGAATTTCGAAGGCGGACGCCCATCCAGTATTATCATCGGTGAGCAGTTAACACCGGCTTCCCTCGGTGCATTACTTTCCCATTTTGAGAATAAGGTAATGTATCAGGGCTTTGTATGGAACATCAACAGCTTTGACCAGGAAGGTGTACAGCTCGGTAAGGTTTTAGCACAGAAGGTGCTGGCACATGATACAGAAGGCGCACTTAGTGTATACAGTGATTTGTTAAATATTTAAATAAGTTTTCTGAAGGGTGGTGAAAGGATGCTGGCAAACTTTATAAAAACGTTAGCTGCAACTGAAAATCCTGTGCCGGTTATCGGGCCGGCATTTGCGGAAGTTGCAAAGAAGTATCATATCGGACTGCTAAAAAGTGTATTTTTTGTTGCCCCATCCTTTAGCACCCGGAAGGGTGAAGACAGAGAAGATATTCTCTTTTCTTCCGGAACTCCTACAGAACAGACCCCTTCTTACAGTGAAACTTACTATACCGGAGAGAAAGGGGTGGCAACCTTTCAAATGTACCGGTGGTTGGGTGAACCTGAGTTTACGGAGAAAGAAAAGGAAGAATTAAAAGCTTACGCAGATACTCTTTTGGTGGTTTTC
Organism: Lachnospiraceae bacterium; assembly: GCA_017622795.1. Classification (GTDB taxonomy): domain Bacteria; phylum Bacillota; class Clostridia; order Lachnospirales; family Lachnospiraceae; genus SIG299. The sequence goes on along the minus strand of JAGAQI010000047.1, from coordinate 246,190 downwards.
GGGCGTTTCCGTATGATTAACGCCATCAAGCAAATCGGGCATACGGACCAACTGACCGGTCTGCCGAACACGGGTGGTTTTTTAACCCATATTGATAAGATTATTGCAAAAGGTGAAATAACAAAATATAATGCATTTTATTTTAACCTGGCGAGATTCAGTCTGGTGAATAAGCGGTTCGGAACAAAGGAAACAGATACCATTATATACCGTTATGCAAACGAAGTGGCTGCCTTTTTTCAGGAAGGAGAATGTCTTGGCCGTCTTGGGGGTGATAATTTTGTTGCTATTGTGAAAAAAGAACGGACCCAGGAATTTCTTCAGCTGATTTCCGGAGTAAAAACCTATGGCATGTTAAATTCCCGAGCAGTGCCTATTATTATCAGTGCAGTGGCAGGAATTACGGAAATCACCGGAGAAATTCCGCATTGCGGAACACTGATTGAAGACTGCGGAATGGCATTAAATATGGCAAAATACGTAACAAAACAGCCTTATGCATTTTCCTCCGTTGACATGAAGCAAAGATTCTATGAAGAACGGCAATATGTGTCCCGTTTTTACGAAGCGGTAGAAAACAAAGAGTTTAAAGCGTATTATCAGCCAAAGGTAAACATTGACGATTATTCCATTGTCGGAGCAGAAGCGCTGGTACGTTGGGAACGGGAAGGCAAGCTGGTTCCTCCGGGAGATTTTATTCCGGTTTTTGAACATAACGGAATGATTTGTGCCTTGGATTTTTATGTATTGGAACAGGTATGCAGTGACATCCGCCGATGGCTGGACATGGGTATTATGCCCGGTAGGATTTCTGTCAATTTATCCAGAAAGCATTTATCTAATCCTAATCTGGCAGAAGAGATTATGCAGGTATTAGGCAAATATGAAATGGAAAGCAGGTATCTGGAAATAGAGTTAACAGAAACCGTAAATGAAGAAGAAACGGAACAGCTGATTACTTTCATGAATAAAATGAAAGTAAATAAAATAGCAATGTCGATTGACGATTTCGGAACAGGCTATTCCTCCTTGAATTTGCTGCGTTCTTTCCCTGTAGAGGTGCTCAAAATTGATAAAAGCTTTTTGGATGTGCTGGATAAAAATAACCGCATTATTTTGTCTCATATTATACGGATGGCAGATGAACTGGGAATGAGCGTGGTGGCGGAAGGCGTGGAGCACATGCATCAGTTGGAATGTTTAAAAGAAATGAATTGTAAAGTAGTTCAGGGTTCTCTGTTTGACGGTCCTATGCCAAGAGAATTTTTTGAAGAGAAAATGCAAAAAGGAAAATACAGCATAGAGTAAGGCTGTTGCTACAAATGTTAAGAGGCACTTCATAAGAAGTGCCTCTTAACTGCTTTATAAAGGAGCAAATGAAAAATAATTGGATAATATCTAGTCTTCTGCATGAGCCTTTTGCTTCATGACATACATGGCTTCGTCTGCCTTGCGTAAATATTCTTCCAGACTGTAGTTTTCATCCGGATTCATAACAACGGCACCAAAGCTGGCGGTTAACGGGAAGCAGAGATCCCGCTCTTTTTTTATGAGATTTAAATTAACGGATAACGCCTGTTTCAGATGTTCAGCTTCTTCCAAGGAAGAACATTCGCCAACCATAATGAATTCATCACCGCCGAAACGGACTGCAATCCAATCGGACGGCATGGTACGTTTAATTGCTTCGGCAACGGTACAAAGTGCGTAGTCACCCTGCAAGTGTCCGTATTTATCGTTAATGAGTTTCATGCGGTTGATGTCTGCAAAAATCATAGTGCCAAGCTTGCCTTCCCGCTGGCATTTCTGCAGATAAGGAACGGCAAGGGAATCATAGCCGGCGCGGTTTTTCAAACCGGTTAAGGCGTCGGTCATGGAAATTTCCGTCAGCATTTTGTTTAATTCTTTCATACGGACATTTTGACGTACACGGTCGATGTCCTGACTGATATGTCTGGTCCACATATACATGGCATCCGGATGGAATATGATATCCAAACGGTTAATGAAAACAACATAACCCAAAATGTTATCAGTGATATGAAGCGGCAGGAATAAAAAGGTATTGGAACCGTCCTCCGGAATGGATAGCTTAGGTAGCAGTTCCTTTGCAGAAAAGCTTCCGCATGGAAGGGACTGGCCAAATTCCAGGTGAAGATATTCCTCCATCTCAGGGGTGAAATCTTCGTGGAAATCATTTTCGATAAACGTATCAACCAGACAGATGAGCAGATGTTCACTTTCGTAGTTATGGCTGTAGGCAAACTGCCAGCCAAGATGCTCTTTGGCTTCGCGGATACTGGTTACCTTTGCTAACATATCATCAATAGAACGGAGGTGCCATTCGTAGATGGTATTTTCCTTTTGCTGTTTATGCTGGTTGATAATGGAGCGGCGCCGGTTTTGGATTCGTTCGTCGGACACCTTGCAGCCGCAGCTTTCTCCGTACATCGGAGAAGTATTGTAAATGGTTGTACCGGCAACCTGTTCACCGTCTATTTGACGAAGAACGCAATCCATGGCGTCGTAGCCTAATTTATCACAGGATCGGGCAACGGTGGATAAGATTGGGTAAATTTTCTGACCCAAATCAATACAGTCGCAACCGGTAACAATCACCTGTTCCGGAACACGGATATTTAAGTTATCAAGGGTAGTGCATACGCCGAGAGCCATTTCGTCGTTGGCACAGACAAAAGCATCCGGAAGAGGATTTGTCTTTAACCACTGTTCGACGCAGGTCATGGCATCGTAATAGGACCACTGACCGTAAAGGATGTCTTCCGGAGAAATCTTTTCTCCGATAGAGGACAGGGCGTCATTGACGGCCTGTAACCGGGACTGGTTTTCCTGGTTATCGGCAGGACCGCTCATATAAATTATTTTTTTAACATTATGTTCTTTGATAATATGGGATGTTAATTCATATACACCGGAGTAAGTATCGGTACCGAGACACGGGATACCCTCCAGCTGATATTCCAGGCATACAGCCGGAATGTGGTGCTCTAATATTTTGGTACGGAGATACTCACGCTCGGAGGCAATGTTGATGGTATTGCCAAGAACAATAACGCCATCAAACATAGTAAGATCCGGAAGGGTGAACATAACTTTTTCACCGTTGTTGTCCGGGGTTTCATTAGGACCGGAAGAGTAATTGAAAAAGGCATAAATATCAATATTATTGTCTGCAGCGCGGTTTTGTATTCCTGCAAGAACCTGTTTTAGGAATTCTTCACTCCAACCGTTGCCGAAGACTGCGATTTTCTTTTTCATGCGATACTTCCTCCTTCCTTTGGTGACTTTTATATGTTCATATTACTGCTTATTTTGGGGATGCACAAATGAGATATTGCTCAAAACTCATTAAATCTTGCCAATTTAAGACGAAAGCAAAGAAAACGCAAGAGGTGCACAAAGATTCACAAAAAATAGAAAGCAAAGTCAGACATTTCATGGTTATAATGCAAATAGAAACGAAAGGTTTCAATAAAATGTAAGAGGAGAACAGAAAAAATGAAGTGGAAACAGGGGTTATTGACAATTATTTTGGCATGTTCACTTATGGCATGCGGCTCTAAGCAGGAGCAGGAACAGCCTGCGGAACCGACAGTCACACAGGCGGTAACGGTAGCACCGACCGCTACTCCGGAACCAACGGCAACACCGGAGCCGACTGCCACACCAAAGCCAACGGAAGCACCGGGAATGAAAGAGGTCTTTGCGGAACATAATATGAAGGCAGGTACCTGCTTGTCACATTCCATGATCAGCAACAAATGGTGTGTCCAGACGATCAATAAGAACTTTAACAGCATTACGTTTGAAAATGAGTTAAAACCGGATGCTATTTTAAATCAGGCAGAAAGCAAGAAGGCAGATGACCTCATTGTCAAATTTAACAAGAATACGTTGGAGATGTTAGAGTGGTGTAAAACAAACAATATGGCTCTTCGCGGTCACACCTTAATCTGGCACAGCCAGACGCCGAACTGGATTTTCCATGAAGGATTTGATACAAAGAATCCGTTGGCAGGCAGAGAAGTCATGCTGGCACGTATGGAGAGCTATATCAAACAGACCTTTGAGCTTTTAGAGAGTTTAGGATATTTGGAGATGTTCTATGCGTATGATGTGGTAAATGAGGCATGGATGGAAGACGGTAATAAGCGTGCAGAAAGTATGTGGCTGCAGACCATCGGTGACGATTATCTGTGGCATGCCTTCTACTTTGCAGACAAGTATGCACCGGAGTATATTGATTTATATTACAACGATTACAATGAGCAGTACAAAAAGGAAACGCTTTACAATTTTGTGCAGACCCTGAAAGATGAAAACGGTGAATATCTGATTGACGGTATCGGATTTCAGGCACATTTGTATACAGAAGATAATCTGGAGGACTATTTCGCAACCGTGGACCTGCTTGCTTCTCTGGGATTAAAGCTCAATCTGACAGAGTTGGATGTGTGTCTTGGTTCCTGGCCAAGCATTAAACCGGCAACGGAAGAGAACCTGCGGATTCAGGGACAGTATTACTATAATTTAATTCACGGACTGTTGGAACGTGCAGATGCAGGCACAGTAAATATGGATGCTTTGACTTTCTGGGGATTTGCTGATAAACTATCATGGAGAAGTGAACGAAGTCCGTTGCTGTTTAATAGGCTGAATATACCGAAATATTCGTATTACGGGGCATTGCAGATTAAGGAGCTGGCCGGTTTCGAGGAATAAAGGAGAAGAAAAATGTTACAAAAAAAGCAGGCGTTTAATCCATATTTACCATCCTGGGAATATATTCCGGATGGCGAACCTTATGTATTCGGTGACAGGGTGTATGTATATGGCTCCCATGATTTATCCAACGGTCATGTATTTTGTCTTGGAGATTATGTATGCTGGTCGGCATCGGTCGATGATTTGGGTGACTGGAGATATGAGGGGGTAATTTATCCAAAAACCTCCGACCCGTTTAATAAGAACGGAAAAATGTGTTTGTACGCACCGGATGTAACGGTAGGTCCGGACGGCAGATATTATTTATATTATTGCTTGGATAAAGTAAGCGTGGTTTCCGTGGCAGTTTGTGATACTCCGGCAGGGCGCTACAAGTTTTTAGGCTATGTACATTACGAAGACGGTACCCGTCTCGGAGATAAACCGGGAGATGAACCGCAGTTTGACCCGGGGGTATTCACCGAAGGTGAAAATACATATCTTTACACCGGCTTCTGCGGCAGAGGAGATAAGTCCAGAACCGGCGCTTTTGTAACGGTTCTCGGACCGGACATGTTAACCATTAAAGAGGCACCGAAGAGAGTGGCGCCGGGCTGTGAATACGGCCAAGGAACTTCTTTTGAAGGCCACGAGTATTTTGAAGCGGCATCTATCAGAAAGCACGGGGACACATATTACTTTGTATATTCTTCGGTGGTGATGCATGAGCTTTGCTATGCCACCAGCAAGAGCCCGACGGAAGGATTTGTGTACGGAGGCGTGCTGGTAAGTAACTGTGACTTGCATATTGACTCTTACAAGCCGGCAGATATGCCAACGGCATATGGTGCCAATAACCACGGCAGCATGGTGGAAATCAATGGTCAGTGGTACATTTTCTATCACCGCCAGACCAACGGTACCTGGTACAGCCGTCAGGGCTGCGCAGAGCCAATTGAAATTCTGGCAGACGGTTCTGTTAAGCAGGCGGAAATTACTTCCTGCGGATTAAATAACGGTCCTCTTGAGGGTAAGGGTGAATATCCTGCCTATATTGCCTGCCATTTGTTTTACGAAAAGCCGTCCATGTATGTGGGTGATCCGTATGCACCGAAGATTGTGCAGGACGGAAAAGACGGCGACGAAGAAATCGGGTACATAACCGGTGTCCATGATACGGTCACCATTGGTTTTAAATATTTTGAAATGAAAAATGTAAAGGAGATTTCCCTTCAGGCCAGATGCTATTGTAACGGTGTTTTCGAAGTGCGTACCGCCTGGGACGGAGAGGTTTTAGCCAAGCTTCCGGTGATTTCTTCCAATGTGTGGGAAGAATATACAGCACCGTTTACTCCGGAGGACGGAGTGCATGCCTTGTATTTCACTTATCGGGGTACCGGCAATCTGCAGTTTAAATCCTTTACTTTAAAGTAAGTTGCAACGTACAAAGCGGTTTGACGGAGGAAAGAGGATATCCATGTTAAAGGTATTTTTAGTAGAAGATGAATTCGTGGTACGAGAGGGAATCAAGCGAAACGTGGACTGGCAGACAAACGGATATGAGTTTTGCGGTGAAGCCGGAGACGGAGAACTGGCATTTCCGATGATTCAGAAACTGCAGCCGGATATTGTCATTACGGATATCCGTATGCCTTTTATGGATGGCCTGGAATTAAGCCGTTTGATTAAGAAAGAATTTCCGTGGATGGAAATTATTATTCTCACCGGTTTTGAAGAGTTTGAATATGCCAAGGAGGCAATTTCCCTTGGCGTAGCAAAGTATTTGTTAAAGCCAATCAGCGGGGACGAACTGCTGAAGGAGCTTGCGGACATTGGGGAGAAAATTGAAGAAAAGAAGAAAGAGCGGGAAATCCGGGAACAGTATGCCATGGAAATGGAAGAGAACTTCCAGCAGGAGAAAAAAGATTTATTCCAGTATCTTGTTACCGGTTCGAAATCTATGCCGGAGCTGTTTGAGATAGCAGAACGGATGAAGCTGGATATTTCTGCGCTTTGGTATAATATTGTTCTTGTGAAGGTGCAATCGGCAAATCATGCACCGGAGGAATACTCCAAGCGGATGATTTCCATAGAAAAGAAATTAAAATATTTGGTGGATGAGCCGCATATTATCAGTTTTGACCGCAACCTGGAAGGAAAAGCACTGATATTTAAAGCGGATTCCGTGGAAGAACTGGAATCACTGCAAAATGCTTATATTACCGGACTGGAAAAAGAACTGACCGGAGATGACCGGTACCGTTATTTCGGAGGAATCGGGAAACCGGTAAATCGATTAAGAGAACTTCCGACCTCTTTTGAAAGCGCCAGTCATGCTTTTGCACAAAGATATCTGATTAAGGAAAACTGCATTTTGGACAGCAGCAATCTGGAGCAGAATTTTTCTGCGGGAAAGGAAGAATTTGATATTCATAACATTGATCCGAAGGAGCTGCAAAGCGACAGAATCCGTGAATTTCTAAAGCTGGGCAGTACGGATGAAGTGGTATATTTTGTGGATGAATTTTTTAAGCGGCAGGAAACCAGTGCATTAAATTCTACCATTTTCCGTCAGTATATTGTGATGGATGTTTACTTTTGCGTAGCGGCATTTTTAGAAGAACAGCAGATTAGCCGAGAAGAGATTTCTTCTTTTGATGTAAAGACAGAAATGCTGCAAAGCAAGGAAAATGCCATAGAATATGTAACAAAAATCATAGAAACAGCGGTGGAACTGAGAGAAAAGAATGCCAGCAACCGCTACGGAACTATTGTGGACCAGGTGAAAAAATATATCGAGGAGCATTATGTGGAAGAGGAACTTTCTTTGAACCTGGTGGCTTCCTATGTTAACTTTTCACCGAATCATCTGAGCATGGTATTCAGCCAGCAGACCGGACAGACCTTTATTAAGTATCTGACGGATTACCGGATGAATAAGGCGAAAGAACTGCTTCGGGGAACAGGAAAACGAAGCAGTGAAATCAGCTTGGAAGTAGGATATAAGGATCCGCATTATTTTTCTTATCTGTTTAAAAAAACACAGGGAATGACCCCGACACAATACCGCGGAAAAAAGGGCGGCGAAGGAGACGAGTAAATGATAAAGCAGCTTCGCAAATCATATCACGATGCGTCATTGGCAACAAAAATCCGATATTCTTATCTGATGCTTTTGGTGCCTGTTACAATCTTTGTCATTTTCTGCTTTTATAATTTCTGGAACGGCAACCGGAGTCATGAGGACATGATAAGTTCCACAGTAATGGCCAGCGAATTCAGTCTGGATTTTAAAAAAGACTTTGACTATGAAGCGTATTTGTTGATCGTAGAAAATAAATCCGTAGAAGAGTCCAAGTTGGGTGAAATGCTTTGGGAAGCAAAACGTATCGTAACAGGCTTAGAGGAGCTGACGGATTCCAAGGAAAACTCAAAGCGGTTGAGCAGTGCGAAGAAATATTTGGATAATCTGGAAACCTATACAAACAGAATCATAGAAAACCTGCAACAAGGAAATTTGTATGAAGAAAATATGGAAATCTGGGAAAATGATATCCAGATTGTAACAACACTTATCCGGGAAACTATATTTCAATACATTTCATTTGAAACGGTGGAGATGCAGCAGACACATCGGGAATACCAGCAGTTTTTCCAAAAGCTGATATGGTTTTCTATTATTGCCTCTGTGCTGATACTGGGACTGACTTTGTTTTTGTCCTACCAGATTCCGAGAAGTATTACCAGACCGCTTCAAAAGCTCAATGAGGTGACGGAGCAGGTGGCAGGGGGAAACCTGTCGGTCCGTTCCGACATACATACCGGTGATGAAGTAGGTGTGCTCAGCGAATCTTTAAATACGATGATTGATAAAATCAATGAACTCTTAGCCCAGGTAACCACGGAGCAGGTGCGTCTTCGTAAGGCGGAGTTTGAATTATTACAATCACAGATAAATCCGCATTTCCTGTATAATACACTGGATGCTATTATCTGGCTGGCGGAGGCAGGAGAGCAGAAAAAGGTAGTGAGCATGGTACGGAGTCTGTCGGAGTTTTTCCGCACCTCCTTAAACCGCGGCAAGGACATTATTCCTTTGAAAGAAGAACTGCAGCATGTCCGCAGCTACCTGGAAATCCAGCAGGTAAGATACCAGGATATTTTAAATTATGAGATTAATGTTCCTGAGGAAGAACTGGGACGTTATATGATTCCCAAAATTACCATTCAGCCCCTGGTGGAAAACGCATTATACCATGGAATTAAAAACAAGCGCGGCTCCGGTAAAATTGAAATCCGGGGAAGAAAACAGGAGGAAATGCTGGTAATTGAAATTGAGGATAACGGTATCGGCATCAGTAAGGAACGCCTGTGGCAGGTAAAAGACGGCATTCAGAAAAAGGTACTTACCGGAAAAGATATTTATGGTCTGTATAATGTAAATGAGCGTATCCGTCTGAACTTCGGGGAAGAGTACGGAATTGATATCCACAGCGTATACGGGGAAGGTACGACAGTAAGAATCTTACTTCCTTGTGTAGAGGAATAGTAAGGCGTAAGAGTTGTTCATAAAAAAACCAACTTCGTTCTTAAAAAAATCAACTTTTGACACGAACACAGTAAAAAAAACAACTTTTATGTGAGTTATCTCCATGGAGGTTTCGAAAAAATCATGGTAAGCTTGAACCAACAAGAAAATAGTTTCTTGAAAATTTTTTGGGAGGGCAAAAAACTATGAAAAAGAGAATTTTAGCACTTTTAATGGCAATGGTTATGGTATTCGCCATGGCAGCATGTGGAAAGGGTGAAGATGACGGCCTTATTAAGGTTGGTATCATCAACAACGACCCTAACGAATCCGGTTACCGTACAGCAAATGACGCTGATATGAAGAAGATGTTCACAGAAGCTAACGGCTACAGCGCATCCTTCGCATACAGCCTTAAGAACGATGAGCAGATTCAGGCAGCTCAGAAGTTCATTCAGGACGGTGTTGACTACCTTCTTCTTTCCGCTGCAGGTACAGCAGGTTGGGATTCCGTATTAAAGGAAGCTCAGGAAGCAGGCGTTCAGGTTATCTTATTTGACCGTACTATCGACGCAGATCCAAGTCTCTATGTAGCATCCATCGTTTCCGATATGGCGAAGGAAGGCCAGACAGCAGTTGACTGGTTAAAGGGTCAAGACCTTGCAGAGTACAACGTAATTCACCTTCAGGGTGTTATGGGTTCCGCAGCTCAGATTGGCCGTTCCGGCGCTCTTGATGCAGAAGTAGCAGCAAACGCTAACTGGAACTTAGTAACTCAGCAGACCGCTGAATGGAGTGCAGAAAAGGCACAGCAGATTGTTCAGTCCGTTATCGATGCAGGTACATCCTTCAACGTAATCTACGCTGAAAACGACGATATGGCTAAGGGTGCTGTGGCAGCTCTTGATAAGGCAAACATTTCTCACGGTGTTGGCAAGGACGTTATCATCATGGGCTTCGACTGCAACAAGTGGGCATTACAGGAACTTCTTGCAAAGAACTGGAACTACGATGGTCAGTGTAACCCATTCCAGGCCGGTTACATTGATGAAATCATCAAGAAGTTAGAAGCTGGTGAAACTATCACCGAAAAGACTATCATCATGGATGAAAAGGGCTTCGATGCTAACACAATCACTGAAGAAGATGTAAATAATTACGGTATCTAATATCATTACTTACATAGTTGAAATTTAGCGATTATTAAATAAGCGCGGCGCGGCGTAGCTGGAGTGTACGCTTGTTCCGCGCTTATTTTTTAGAAAAGTTTTAAGGAGTGAACACTGGTGAAAGACGAAAACATTGTATTAAAAATGAGAAATATTCACAAAAGCTTTCCCGGAGTACGTGCTTTACAGGGAGTGGACTTCACTCTGTGTGAAGGAGAAATTCACGCTCTGATGGGTGAAAACGGAGCAGGAAAATCTACCTTGATTAAGGTTCTTACCGGCGTTTATACCAAGGATGAGGGCGACATCTTTATTAAGGGAACAGAAAAGGCAGTAGCTATCCGTTCTCCACAGGAAGCACAGAAGGTTGGTATTAGTACGGTGTATCAGGAAATTACACTTTGCCCGAATCTTTCTGTGGCAGAAAACATGTACATAGGACGCGGAAGTTCTATGGTTCAGAATTGGAAAAAAATGAATGCAGATGCAGACAAAATTCTGCAGTCTTTAGATATACCGGCAAAAGCAACCCAGCAGCTGGCAAGCTGCTCCCTTGCGGTACAGCAGATGGTGGCCATTGCAAGAGCCGTAGATATGGAGTGTAAGGTTCTTATCCTGGATGAACCGACTTCTTCCCTGGATGAACAGGAAGTAGAAAAGCTGTTTAAGCTCATGCGTGATTTAAAGAAAAAGGGTGTAGGAATTATTTTCGTTACACATTTCTTAGATCAGGTGTATGAGGTGTGCGATAAAATTACGGTTCTCCGTGACGGTCAGTTGGTTGGAGAGTATGAAATTGAAAACCTTCCGCGTGTTCAGCTGGTATCCAAGATGCTTGGTAAAGACCTGGATGATATGGCAGACATTAAGGGAGAGCAGGAAGTATATGATAAAGAAGATGCTTCTGAACTGGTGTTTGAAGCAGAGGGTCTTGTCAGTGATGCCGGCATCAAACCGTTTAACTTTAATATCAAAAAGGGTGAAGTTAATGGTTTTACCGGCTTACTCGGTTCCGGCCGAAGTGAATGTGTCCGTGCTATTTTCGGTGCTGACAGAGTGGTTGGCGGTACGGTGAAGAAGAACGGAAAAACCGTTAAGATTACAAAGCCGATTGAAGCCATGAAAAACGGAATTGCATATCTTCCGGAAGACAGAAAGCGTGACGGTATTGTAGGTGACCTTTCCGTAAGAGAAAATATTGTGCTTGCCCTGCAGGTGAAGAAGGGCTTTTTCAAACCGTTTACCAAGGCGGAAGCGTACAAATTTGCAGATGAATACATCAAGCTTCTCGGAATTAAGACCGCATCTGCGGACACTCCGATTAAGTCCTTATCCGGCGGTAACCAGCAGAAGGTTATTGTTGCCCGCTGGTTATTAACCCATCCGGAATATCTGATTTTGGATGAGCCGACCAGAGGTATTGATATCGGTACAAAAATTGATATTCAGAAGCTGGTATTAAAGCTTGCTTCCGAAGGCATGAGCATCACATTCATTTCTTCCGAAACCGATGAAATGCTCCGTACCTGTTCCAGACTTGTGGTTATGAGAGACCGTAAGGTGGTCGGGGAGCTTTCCGGTGAAGATTTGACACAGAACATGATTATGAACACCATTGCGGGAGGAGAGTAAACATATGAAAAAGAAATTTACATTTAATAAGCAGCTCTTAATCCCGTTGGCAGCAATTTTACTGCTTACGGTGTTTAACCTGATTGCAGACCCTTCCTTTTTTGCAATCAAGCTGGACCAGAACAGTGCGGGAGACCCGGTATTATCCGGCAACCTGATTACTATTTTGGACTACGGCTCTGAACTTGCGATTCTTGCCATCGGTATGACTCTGGTTACAGCAGCTACCGGCGGTCAGGATATTAGTGTGGGTGCAACCATAGCCATTGCCGGCAGTGTAATCCTGCGTGTACTTTGCGGTACCGATTCCAGACCGGAAACCCTGCAGGCTCCGGTGATTGTGGCATTTTTAGTAGCCTGTGTGGTATCCATGGTATTTGGTGCCTTTAACGGTGTACTGGTAGCCCATTTTAAAATCCAGCCGATGGTAGCAACCCTGATTTTGTTTACCGCAGGACGTTCCATTGCGGCCTGGATCAATAATAATGAGCTTCCGGTAATCAGCGAGCCATCCTTTGCATATTACGGAAACTTTATTCCGGGCATTCCGGTTCCGACGCCGTTTTTCATTGCAATTATCTGTATGATTATTACGGCACTGGTGCTTCGGTTTACAACGCTTGGTCTGTACACACAGTCGGTTGGTATCAATGAGAATTCTTCCAAGTTAAACGGTATCAATCCTGTGTTTGTTAAGTTTATTACCTTTGTAATTCTTGGTTTATGCGTGGCAGTGTGCGGTTTGATTAAGGTCAGCCGTATTTCCACCATTAACTATTCCGTTATTGCAAAGGATATCGAAATGGATGCCATTTTGGCGGTTGCCCTTGGCGGTAATGCCCTTAGCGGCGGTAAGTTTAATATGACTGCGTCTATTCTCGGCGCATATGTTATCCAGTATCTGACCACGACACTGTATAAATTCCAGGTTCAGTCTACCGCGCTTCCTGCTTACAAGGCAGTGGTAGTTATTATCCTGGTAGTAGCCAGTGCACCGGTGGTAAGAGAATGGGTAGCGGGAGTTTGGAAAAAGAGGAAAGCAAAACATCAGGTAAAGGAGGCAAACTAGTATGGCAAAGACGAAAAGCAAATCGACGAACCGTACCGGTTTTGTCGCTAAGATGAGCAATATGACAGATACCAATCTGCTTCTTACCATTACCGTCGTGGTGTTCTTTGTAATGTATGTCGGCGCAATTATTTTCCTGGGCGAAGGCTTTTTAAAGCCGCAGACCTTTTTGAATATGTTAAATTCCAATGCGGCGCTGATTATTACAGCCTGTGGCATGAGCCTTGTTATGATTACCGGTGGAATTGATATTTCGGTGGGTGGTGTAGTGGCTCTGGTCAGCATGAGCTGTGCGGTTTATTTGGACTATAATGACGGAAATATTTTCGGTGCTATTTTAATTGCACTGGCTATCGGTCTGGCTTTTGGCCTGGTTCAGGGATTCCTGGTAGCATATCTGGATATCCAGCCGTTTATTGTATCTCTGGCAGGCATGTTCTTTGCAAGGGGTATGACAACCATCGTAAACACAAAGCCTTTTAATGTGGCACATGAAGCGTTTGTTAAGTTAAAGGATACAAGAATTGTAGTTCCTGGACTTGGCTCTTATAACCGTCTCGGAAAGTATGTGGATGCGAAAATTGAAGTCGGCGTACTTGTAGCGCTGTTGATAGTAATTCTTTTGTTCTGTCTTCTCAGATGGACAAAACTCGGCCGTGCGTTTTATGCAGTGGGCGGTAATATGCAGAGTGCGCTGATGCTTGGCATTAACGTGAAGCAGACCAAATTCCTCTCTCATTTAATTTGTGGTCTTTTGGCAGGTATCGGCGGCTTTGTGTACTTTATGCATGTAGGTTCCGGCTCGGCATCCCATGCCAGCGGTATGGAAATGAACGCGATTGCTTCTTCCATCATTGGCGGAACTATGCTGACCGGTGGTGTCGGTAATATTGTGGGTACCTTGTTTGGTGTTCTCTCCTTAACGACCATTCAGAATATCGTTTCCTCAGCAGGTCTTGATCAGGCCTGGTGGACAGGAATTACCATTGCCGCAATGCTTTGCCTGTTCCTGGTAATCCAGAGTGTCGTAATGGCAAGAAAGAAGCATAAATAGGCAGAAATGCCCAGAAGAAAGCATTAAATGAATAGCTTTTTTCGAAAATGATGATATAATGAAAGAAAGAGGTAGTCGCAGGCTCCTGTGACTGCCTCTTTTGCTACATGAGGAAAAACTAATTCCGCAAGGAAAGGAGATACCAATATGAAAAAAGACAAAGCAGCAAAAACACCAAAAACAAAAGGAAAGAAACGTTTCAGCCTCTTTTCCATGTTAACAACAATTTCCCTGCTTCCACTGATTTTGTCTGTTGTGATTGTGGGATTGGTATCGTTGTCTATTACCAGAAGCAATTTGGAAAGCAACGCACAGAATACTCTGTATGTGGTGGCAAACAATCTTTCCAGATACTGCAAAGAAAACAGTATCAATGCTATTAATGTGGGTGATTATTACGATTACTTAGACAGCTTGAAAGACAGAAATATTGAAATGGCCATTATTATCGAGGGAACACCAAGTGCAACCTCTATCAAAAATGTAAATGATTACCGCATTAGGGAAATTCCTTGCGATTCCGCCGATACAAATAAACTGAATAACGGTTACTTTGACCCTGCGGTCGAAATCGATGGTAAGGTTTACTACGGTTATTATATGCCGTTAGAGGATGAAGGAAAAATTATCGGTATGACTTTTGCCGGCCAGCTTCAGGATAGTGTAACCGAAGCAACAAACAGTATTATCCTTGCTTTTGTTACGGTGGCAGCGTTAATGGTTGTGCTGTTTGCAGCAATTACCTTTATTTTTACCCGCGGTCTGTTAAAGTCCGTGAAAGTAATCGGCAGGAGTGTAAATGCGCTGGCTCAGGGCGATGTAAGCGAACAAAAAACGAGAAGCAGTTCCGTAAAAGAAATGAATACCCTGTTGGAAGATACCAAGCAGATGCAGGAGAATCTTTCCGGCATTATCGGGAATGTACAATCTGTTTCTGACCGGTTGGTGGGAAACATAGAAGATGTTACATCATTAAGCAGCAGCAGTGCGGGCAGAGCCCAGGAAATTACCCGTTCCATGGATGAGCTCACAGCGGCTACCGTCGGAATGGCGGAGCATGTGCAGAGTATCAACATGCAGATGTTGGAAATCGGTACATATGTAAATGATATTTCATCCAATGTAGATCAGTTATACAACAGCTCTGAGCATATTTTGCAGGCAAACAATGCGGCAAAGGTTGCCATGGTTGATATCATGAACAGTAGTAATAAGTCTGTAGAAGCGGTATCGGACATTGCATCCCAGATTACGGAAACCAATGACTCCATTGCTGAAATTGATAAAGCAGTGCAGTTAATTTTAGATATTTCCGAGCAGACCAATCTGCTTTCCTTAAATGCTTCCATCGAGGCGGCAAGAGCAGGCGAAGCGGGCAGAGGCTTTGCGGTAGTAGCAGAAGAAATCCGCCATCTTTCCGAACAGAGTGCGGAAGGCGCAGAAATGATTAAAAACCTTGCAAAAACCATTACGGAAAAATCCGGCCGGTCTGCAGAACTGGCGGAAGGCATCCGTGGTCTTATTGTGGAAGAGCAGGAAAGCGTTTTAAATACACAGCAAAAGTACGAAGAGCTCAGCAACAGCATTAATCAATCCGTAGAAGAGATTAAAGCAATTGCAGAAAAGACAGACAATCTTACCGATTCCAAGGAAAAGGTAATTGAAGATGTACAGAGCTTGAGTGCCATCAGTGAAGAAAACGCGGCAAGCAATCAGGAAGTCAGCGCAAATGTAACGGAAATCATTGCAGAGGTCCAGATGGTAAATGAGCACTGCGAAAAGATGAATGAAATGGCAGGAAAACTGGAAGAGTCGGTGGCATATTTCCATAAATAGTTTATTAGTACAACAGAAGGGAATTTATAGTGAAAAGGTATCTTTTGATTTTGACGGCTGTTGTTCTGTGTTTGGCAGCAGCCTGCAATAAGCCTTCTGTTGAACAGGAGGAAGAGTTTGCAGAGGACTATATTTTAATTGGATTTTCCCAGCTTGGTGCAGAGTCCGACTGGCGCAGCGCCAACACGGAATCCATGAAATCAACGTTCACGGCAGCTAACGGTTATGAATTAATTTTTGAAGACGGACAGCAAAAGCAGTCCAATCAGATTACGGCAATCCGCACCTTTATCCAGCAGGAAGTTGATTATATTGTGCTGGCACCGGTTACGGAAACAGGCTGGGATACGGTGTTGCAGGAAGCAAAGGATGCCGGAATTCCGGTGATTATTGTAGACCGTATGGTAGATGTGGATGATGAAACCCTGTTTACCAGCTGGGTTGGTTCCAACTTTGAACTGGAAGGTAAAAAGGTGACGGAATGGCTGCACCGTTATACCGAAGCATGCGGAATACAGCCGGAAGAAATTAATATTGTTAATATTCAGGGAACCATCGGAGCTTCTGCGCAAATCGGAAGAACAAAGGCCTTGGCGGATGCAGCAAAGGAACACGGCTGGAATCTGCTGGCAGAGATGACCGGAGATTTCACACAGGCGAAGGGTCGTGAGGTCATGGAATATCTGCTTGATGGGTACGATAATATTAATGTGGTTTATTGTGAAAATGACCATGAAGCTCTGGGGGCAATCGAGGCAATCGAAGCAGCAGGGAAAACAGTAGGTCCGGATATTGCAAACGGCGAAATCATGGTATTAGCTTTTGATGGTATTAACGATGAAGCAGTGGCATATTTAAAAGAGGGAAAAATCACCTGCATTGCGGAGTGCAATCCTCTTCACGGACCAAGAGTAAAAGCAATCATTGACCAGCTGGAGGCAGGAAGAGTACCGGGAAAGCTCAACTTTGTTGAAGAAGGCTTTTCCAGCGCAGATACCACAGTGTCTTCTCTTGTGATAGACGGACAGGTATATGGAGTAACATTAGTGGAAAAAACAGAACCTGTGGCAGAGCCGGAAGTTCCGGAATCGGAGCAGGAATAAAAGATTGGAAACCTTTATAAAAGGGGTGTCATAGATACGGTATGGCAGTTTCTTTTATAAAGGTTTTTATTTTTTTTCTTTTGTGATAAAATTTTTTAAAATGTTGAATCTTTTTTGAAACAGGATTCGTTATATAGAATGAGAGCAGACGGGAGGTGGAGAAAATCGATTCGAAAGAAAACTTTATAAGGTTGGTCAGACAGTATCAGAATCTGGTTTTTTCCATTTGTCTTAAGCTCACCGGAGATTATTTTGCTGCTGAGGATCTGGCCCAGGAAACTTTTCTTTCTGCTTACCGCCATATAGAGCAGTTTGACGGACAGGAAGAAAAAGCGTGGCTGTGCCGCATCGCAAGTAATAAATGTGTGGATTACCTGCGGAAGGCGGAACGGAGAGCAGTTCCTGTATCGGAAGAAGAATTTCCGGAGCAGGTTAGCGCACCGCAGGAAGAACCTCTTAGCCGGGTTCTGAATCAGGAACTTCTTGCGGAGGTTGTAGCAGCTTGCCAAGAGTTAAAACCACCATACCGGGAGGTGGCGGAGGCTCATTTTGTCCGGGGAAAGCCGGCAGCAGAAATTGCAGAAGAAACCGGAACCGGTATCAATACCGTAAAAACACACATCCGTCGGGCAAGGGAATTGCTCAAAAAATCATTGGGAAAGGAGCTGCTGGGAGAATGATAGAAAAGTTAAATTACATATCGGATGACGAACTGGAACGCCTGATACATTACGTAGAGCAGGAAGAGCTGGTAGCAGCACCTCCTGATTTGATGGAACACATTTTGGAAGCGATAGAATTATCAATGCCGATGACTCCGGTAAAAAATAGCAGGACGAAGAAAAAAGAGTTCACGGCGTACTGTTTCAGGGTGATTACCTCTGTGGCAGCAGCGGTGGCGCTGGTGTTCTTGTTGCCACATCTGACGGAGTGGATGAATTTAAACGGAACGGTATCCTCAGAGCTTTTCTCTAAGAGCGAAGTTGTGCAGACAGTACCGAGCAAAGAAGAGATAGTGTCAACCAACGCTGTGCCAAGGAAAGAAGAGGTAGTGGCGGAGAAAACGGTGCCAAGGAAAGAAGAAGTGTTAGATGACACCGGATTTTTTGAAAAGGTAATCAGTGACACTGCAGAATGGTTGAAAAAAGAGAAAAACAGGGAATGACATGTTACTAACTAATATTAAACATAGGGAGGTTCTTATGAAACAACAGAAAAAGAGCAAATTTTTTACTTTTATATTTTCCTTTATTCCGGGAGCAGCGGAAATGTACATGGGCTTTATGAGGCAGGGCGTTAGCCTTATGGCAGTTTTTGCCCTGAGTATTGTAGGCATGGCATGCAGCTTACAAGCGCTTTTTTGTCCGGTAATGATTTTAGTCTGGTTTTATGGCTTCTTCCATGCCAGAAATATTGCCGCATTATCAGAGGATAATTTTATGGCACTTTCTGATTCTTTTATTTGGGAAGGACTCATGGAAGAAAAAGGATTCAAGATTTCCAGTCCGACCATCCGCAAGTGGGCCGCAGGCTTTCTTATTGTGATTGGTGCAGGCCTTTTATGGGATAACCTTTCAGGTATCGCTTATAATCTGATTCCGAACCGATACTGGGATCTAATCTATCCGATTGTGAACCGCATTCCGGAAGTAGTCATTGCAGTGTTGATTATCATTATCGGTTTCAAACTGATTGCTGGCAAAAAGGAGGAACTCCATGGAGACGAAAGATAATGCTGTAACAACGTACCGTTCCCACCGGGTGGGTTCTGTAACTGCAGGCATCAGCATGATAGGGTACGGCGTGATGTTTTTACTCCATCTGTTCTTTGACATGGTGGAGTATCAGATGATGTTTTCCCTGTGGCCGGTGATGCTGATTTTACTGGGGTTGGAGTTGCTGATTTCCAACTTTTCCACAAAAAAGATTGTGTATGATAAAGCAGCAATATTTCTGCTGATTTTGATGACTTTCTTTGCTATTGGCATGGCGGTGGTGGATTTGTGCTTCCGCTGGGCAGAGCTTCAGATGTGGAGATATTATTAGTTTGACAAGCTGACAGAGCATCACTTTAATGAATTACAGAATTTTTGTGAAAAAGTATTGACAAAAAAAGGAAAATAATATATAACTTAATTCGGAAAAGAAAACTGAGATTCAGAGTCTTTCCTTTATTGATTGAGTTAAAAGCTCAAATTTTATAAGTTGGTTACTTTATAACCGAAATGCGTTTTATGACGCAGACTTGTGAAACGGTCAATAAGAGTAGTAAAAGTATTGTTGCTATATAGACTCTGAGAATCCTGTATCCGCTCCGGTTTGATTGTGGGCAAATAGTTTTTATTTGCCGTACAATGTGATAGTTGTATTTGTGTGCTTCGGCATACGTGGAGATAGTTTGATATTGTTTTGGATTAATGATTAATGGACGCAAGCTGTGTGTAGACGCAGCCTGCGTCTTTTTATTTTATCAGAACAAGAGAGGTGTCCTATGAGTGAAAAAACAATCGTTGACCAATCCAGAGCCCCGATTTATGAGGCATTACAAAATTTCAGACAAATGCGGGTTGTTCCCTTTGACGTGCCGGGGCATAAGCATGGCAAAGGAAATCCAGAGCTGACGGAGTTTTTAGGGGAACAGTGCGTTGGTATCGACGTAAACAGTATGAAACCGTTAGATAATTTGTGCCATCCGGTGTCTGTCATTCATGAGGCAGAGATGCTGGCAGCAGATGCCTTTGGTGCAGCCCATGCCTTCCTTATGGTAGGCGGAACCACCAGCTCGGTGCAGAGCATGGTGTTATCCACTTGTAAACGGGGAGATAAAATTATTCTGCCGAGAAATGTACACCGAAGTGTTATCAATGCCTTGGTGCTTTGCGGCGCCATTCCGGTGTATGTAAATCCGGAGGTGGACTGCCGTTTGGGAATTTCCCTCGGTATGCAGAGAGAGCAGGTGGCAAAGGCCATTGCGGAACATCCGGATGCCGTGGCTGTGTTTGTAAATAATCCGACTTATTACGGCGTGTGCAGTGACCTGCGGACGATTGTAAAAATGGCCCACGATGCGGGCATGTATTGTCTGGCAGATGAGGCTCACGGTACTCACTTTTACTTTGGAGAAGGAATGCCGGTGTCGGCCATGGCGGCAGGTGCCGATATGGCAGCAGTCTCCATGCATAAAAGCGGCGGCAGCCTGACCCAGTCCAGCCTGCTTCTTATCGGACCGCGGATGAATGTGGGACATGTGCGTCAGATTATCAACCTGACCCAGACCACCTCCGGCAGCTATCTTTTGATGTCCAGTCTTGATATCAGTCGCAGAAACCTGGTGCAGCGGGGCAAGCAGGTTTTTAAAAAGGTGATTGAGATGGCGGAGTATGCAAGGGAAGAAATCAATGCAATCGGCGGGTACTATGCCTTTGGCAGAGAGCTGATTAACGGTAACTCCATTTATGATTTTGACCCGACCAAGCTCAGTGTCCACACCCGTGACATTGGGCTGGCGGGCATTGAAGTGTACGACCTGCTCCGGGATGAATATGACATTCAAATTGAGTTTGGTGACATCGGAAATATTTTAGCCTATCTTTCCATCGGGGACCGCCCGCAGGAGCTGGAACGATTGGTAAGTGCTTTGGCGGAAATACGCCGCAGATTCCAGTTAGACGGAAGCGGATTGCTTAGTCAGGAGTACATAGACCCTGAGGTGGTATTAAGTCCGCAGGAGGCCTTCTACGCGGCGAAACGGAGCATTCCGTTAAAGGATAGTGCCGGCATGGTCTGTAGTGAGTTTGTTATGTGTTATCCGCCGGGAATCCCGATTCTGGCGCCGGGAGAGCGCATCACGCAGGATATTCTGGATTACATAGAATATGCAAAAGTGAAGGGTTGTTCCCTGACCGGTCCGGAGGATCCGGAGATTTTGAATATCAACGTGCTTGTATAAGGCCGTGATATGGCAACGAAATTACAGGCAGAAAGGAGAAAGAACATGGATTTATGGTTTAGTGAATTTCATGCCCCGGATGTAAAACACAGTATCCGGGTGAACCGGCATTTGTATTCCGGTAAAAGTGAATTCCAGCAGATAGATATTTTTGAAACTCCGGAGTTCGGCAAGGTGCTGACGCTGGACGGCAATGTTATGCTGACGGAGCGGGATGAATTTATATATGACGAAATGATTACCCATGTGCCGATGTCGGTGCATCCGAAGGTAAGGGATGTGCTGGTCATCGGTGCGGGAGACGGCGGAGTGGTAAAGGAGCTGGCGCGGTACGAAAGTATCGAGCGGATTGATTTGGTGGAAATGGACCCTCAGGTAATTGAGGCCTGTCGGACTTACTTGCCGGAAAATGCCAGCCGTCTGGACGACAGCCGGGTACATATCACCTATGACAATGCCCTGCGGTTTATCCGGCGTTGCAGCAACTGTTATGATTTGATTATTGTGGATTCCAATGACCCCTTCGGCCCGTCGGAAGGCTACTTTACAAAGGAGTTTTACGGCATCTGTTTTAACGCCCTGAAGGAAGACGGTATCATGGTTAACCAGCAGGGAAGCCCGTTTTACAAGCACGATGCGGAAGCGATGCAGAGAAGCCACAAACGGATTGTATCCACGTTTCCTATCAGCCGCGTATATCAGGCCCACATTCCGACCTATGCGGCGGGCTACTGGCTGTTCGGCTTTGCCAGTAAAAAGTATCATCCGGTGGATGATTTTGATGCCAAAAAATGGAAGAATCTGCATTTAAGAACGAGATATTACACCACGAAGCTGCACATCGGTTCCTTTTATCTGCCGGCGTATCTGGAGGAGATGCTGGAGGAAGTGGAACAGGAAAACTGCTGTAAATAGGCAGGTTTTGGAAAGGAGAAGTACATGCTTAGTAAAAACATAGAGACCTTTATCGGGTGCGATTCGGAATATGAGGAGGCGCAGATTGTTCTGTTCGGTGCGCCCTTTGACTCCACGACAAGTTTTCGTCCGGGGGCAAGATTCGGTTCTTCTGCCATGCGGCACGAAAGCTTCGGTCTGGAGACCTACAGCCCGTATCAGGATAAGGATTTGACGGACTGCAAAGTATTTGATTCCGGGGATTTGGAGCTTTGCTTTGGCAGTGCAGAAAGTGCATTGAAAGATATTGAAGACCGGACAGAACAGATTTTATCCGACGGAAAGCTGCCGCTGCTTCTTGGCGGTGAGCATCTGGTAACCTTGGGAGCTGTCCGGGCAATGGCAGAGCGCTATCCGGAGTTACATATCATACATTTTGATGCCCACGCAGATTTGCGTGAGGACTATCTGGGTGCACGCTTCAGCCACGCCTGCGTCATGCGGCGATGCTTTGAGCTGCTGGGAGAGAACCGCATCCACCAGTTTTGTATCCGCAGCGGAGAACGGGCCGAGTTTGAGTTTGCAAAACAGCATACCGACATGCACAAGTTCGGATTCCACGGCCTTACGGAACTGGTAAGAGAGCTCCGGGAGAATAACAAGCCGGTTTATGTTACGATTGATTTGGATTGCCTGGATCCTTCGGTTTTTCCGGGAACAGGCACTCCTGAGGCCGGCGGCGTTACCTTTATACAGCTGTTAGACGCCATCCGCCAGGTGGCAACGGCAACGGTTGTGGGAGCAGATGTGAATGAACTGGCGCCGATGCTGGATGCCAGCAGCGTATCTACGGCAACAGCATGTAAAGTGTTGCGGGAACTGTTGCTGGCGCTATGCAAGTAAGGTGGTTACGCGAAGATATTTTGTAAGTGTATATAGAGTAGTGTAATAAGTTTGGAGAAAGAAGGAGAATGCAACAATGAGCAGAGTATTAGTAATCGGCTGCGGTGGCGTAGCAAATGTAGCAATCAGAAAATGCTGTCAGGTAAGTGAGGTGTTCACCGAGCTTTGTATCGCCAGCCGAACCAAGGAAAAGTGTGATGCCCTGGCAAACGATTTAGAAGGAAAAACAAAGACAAAAATTACAACCGCACAGGTAGACGCGGATGATGTACAGCAGGTAATTGATTTAATCAAGTCCTATCAACCGGATTTAGTAATGAATATTGCCCTGCCGTATCAGGATTTAACTATTATGGATGCCTGCCTTGCCTGCGGTGTCAACTATATGGATACTGCAAATTATGAGCCGGAGGATACGGAAGACCCTGAGTGGCGTGCTATTTATGAAAAGCGCTGTAAAGAAGCCGGATTTTCCGCGTACTTTGATTACAGCTGGCAGTGGGCTTACCGGGAAAAGTTTGAGAAAGCAGGTCTTACCGCACTGCTTGGCTGCGGCTTTGACCCGGGTGTTACCCAGGCATACTGTGCTTATGCAAAGAAGCATGAGTTTGATACCATCGATACCATTGATATTTTGGACTGCAACGGCGGCGACCACGGGTATCCGTTTGCTACCAACTTTAATCCGGAGGTAAACCTTCGTGAGGTTTCCGCACCGGGCAGTTACTGGGAGGATGGCCACTGGGTGGAGATTCCTGCCATGAGCATCAAAAGAGAGTATAACTTTGACTGTGTAGGAGACAAGGACATGTACCTGCTGCATCATGAGGAAATCGAGTCCCTGGCGCTAAATATTCCGGAGGTAAAGAGAATCCGTTTCTTTATGACCTTTGGACAGAGTTATCTGACCCATATGAAGTGTCTGGAAAACGTAGGTATGCTTTCCACCACACCAATTGAGTTTGAAGGTCACGAAATTGTGCCGATTAAGTTTTTGAAGGCACTTCTTCCGGACCCTGCAAGCCTTGGACCACGTACCCACGGCAAGACCAACATCGGCTGCATCTTTACCGGCAAGAAGGACGGCAAAGATAAGACCTATTATATTTATAACGTGTGTGACCATCAGGAATGCTACAAGGAAGTACAGAGCCAGGCTATCAGCTATACCACCGGTGTTCCGGCCATGTGCGGCGCTCTGATGCTGCTTACCGGCAAATGGAATAAGGCAGGCGTATATACTGTGGAAGAATTTGATCCGGACCCATTCCTGGATGCTCTGGACAAGTATGGGTTACCGCGGAAAGAAAATTTCAATCCGGAGCTGGTGGACTAATGGAAAATTTGGATAAAACTTTGGTATATGCCGGACGTAATCAAAGGAAGCTTCCAAAGGAGTTTGGAACGTTGCCGACACCCTGTTATGTCATAGACGAGGAGAAACTGCAACAGAACGGAGAAATCCTGGCGGGCGTAGTTGCCCGTACCGGCTGCAAAATATTGCTGGCACAAAAAGCATTTTCTAATTATGACTGCTATCCGCTGCTGGCAAAGTATCTTGCCGGAACGGAAGCCAGCGGACTTTTTGAAGCCCGCCTTGGAGCAGAGGAAATGCCGGGAAAAGAAGTTCATGTGTTTTGCGGAGCTTACCGTGATGATGAATTTGAAGAACTGTTACGGTATGCAGATCATATCGTGTTTAATTCCGTCCGTCAGTTAGAAAAATTCGGAAAGCGGGCAAAGGATGCCGGAAAAAGTGTAGGACTTCGCATTAATCCGGAATGTTCCACCCAGGAAGGTCATGCTATTTATGACCCGTGTGCACCGGGAAGCCGCCTTGGAGTAACAAGAGATGTGTGGAATAAGGAAATGACGGAAGAACTTTTGCAGCTTCTGGACGGGCTGCATTTCCACACCTTATGTGAGCAGGATGCGGATGCATTGGAAATAACATTGCGGGCAGTAGAAGCCGGGTTTGGCGATGTATTGCCACAAATGCAATGGTTGAACATGGGTGGTGGACATCATATCACAAAGCCGGGATATGATGTGGATATCTTAGAGAAGTGCATTGCTTATGCAAAAGAAAAGTGGAACGTGGAAGTATATTTGGAGCCGGGAGAAGCAGTGGCTTTAAATGCCGGATATCTGGTGAGCCGTGTACTGGACGTGGTAACCAACGGTGGTACAAAGATTGCCATCCTGGATGCTTCTGCAGCCTGTCATATGCCGGATGTTATTGAAATGCCGTATACGCCGCCATTGTATGGCGCAGTAAAGGTAGAGGATATCGAAAATGCGGTACAGACACAGGAAGCGGAACCTGGTAACAATATGTCATTATACACCAACAGGTACCGCCTGGCAGGCCCTACCTGTCTTGCCGGCGATGTTATCAGCGATTACTATTTCAAACAAGAACTGCAGGAAGGTGACCTGCTTATCTTTGAAGACATGGCCATTTACACCACCTGCAAAAACAACACCTTTAACGGCATGCCGCTGCCAAATATCTGGAAAAGAACGGCGGAGGGAGAATTACTGCAATTAACGGATTTTGGATATAGAGATTTTAAAAATCGCCTTGGCACCTTGCAGCACACAAAATAAAATCAGCATCTTTATGTATGACATAAAGATGCTGATTTTTTATTTAACCTCAAAAACTGCCTGCAACGTCATGGCAGATTCCAGTTGAATATCCTGGGAAGCGGCGGTTTCATCCGCAAGCTTGCCCTTCTTTACTTCCCAACGGACAAATTTGTATCCGTCGGCAGGTGCCGCAGTGATGTTTACGGTAAGCTCCGGATAATACATACCGCCAAAATCAAACTGCATGTCTAAGGCACGTCCGTTTACCAGAATGGTACCCATGGACTTATCGTTGACATTCAGACTTAACTTGGAAGCGGAACTCATATCGAAAATCTTTTTCACCATGTTTGGCATGGCAACATAACGCTTGGAAATGAAGCTGCTCAAATCCTTAAACTTGCCGGCATGGTGGCCTTCCGGATTCATGGCAATCCAGTCGGGACCAAAACGCTTCCAGGAATCGGAAAGCAGTGTGGTGTATGTACCGGACATGGAATCCAGTGCCCGCTTTGCTACTTTAGGCTCTAAGTAAATATTTCTCATGTCGCAAAGGGCAAGAATAAAATCGTGCTTGAAGCTCTCGTTCTTCATCAGGGAACGGAAGATTTCGACCGGAGCATATTCTTCTATGTTTTTCGTGTATTCTTCGTCAGAATACGCTTCCAGAACGCCGCTGATATT
This sequence comes from Lachnospiraceae bacterium, assembly GCA_017622795.1. Classification (GTDB taxonomy): domain Bacteria; phylum Bacillota; class Clostridia; order Lachnospirales; family Lachnospiraceae; genus SIG299. Next base: position 220,052 of record JAGAQI010000047.1, on the reverse strand, counting down.
ATCGGTGTTGGCGCTGTCCGGACCATCGTAAATACCGGTGGAGAAATCGGTGTCATAAAGGGCCATACGCCATTTACCGTCAGACCATTCTGTAGCTCCGTCGGCGTTGCGGACACGCCACATGCGCCAGTTGTTGTTATCAAAGATACTGTCCTTGTTGAAAATATAAAGATTAAATGCACAGTAGTCGATGAAGGAATCCATGTCTAACATTTCACATGCCTTAGCGTAGTTTGCCTCATCAGACATATCGTTGCAGGTTATGAAATTGAATAAGTCGTGGTATAGTTCGATATCGGCATCTTCGCCGTCTTCCACTTCACCTTTCTTGATAAGAACAATGTTGTTATTGTCGATGCCGTAGTTATTTTCGAAGTAGTTATCGCTGTAGTCCTCAGTGATGGTGTACATGCCCCAGTATTCGCCGTTGATGAACACAACACAAGGCGTATGCTGCTGGGTTTCAAAGTTGGCACCCTGCACGAGATTTTGCAGATACGGGTCACGGAGACGGCCGAAGTCTGCATCGTTACCGCCGATACGGAGAACAAAGGATTTATACTTTCTTAAAATATCGGTGCCGTCGGACTTCAGGTTGCCCGGAATGAGCTCGTATTTTAAGTTCTTTTTGCCGTAATCCTCGCGGGCGTAGATGCGGATACTCTTCTGGGCCTGGTTACGGGTGCTGGCACCCATGATACGCATACCCATGTCCTGCTTAAAGCCCGGAATTTCATTGGCGGTGATAAGCTCTACGGAAACCGGACGCTCCCATTCGCGGCCGCGGTTGGTATAGTTACCCTGCATCTGCCAGCTTTCCAGCGCCGCATTTGCCGGGTCGGAAACGAAATCGTCATAAGTTTTACCAAGAGTATAAATACCGGTTTCGTAATCGAACAGATTATCAAATTCGGTAACCAGGGAAATGACCGGAACATCCAGATATTTGGAGCGGTCAATGCCTACAAAATAAGTTCCGTGGAACACATTAGTAGTCGAACCGTCCGGCAAAACAGCAATGGCGCGGATGACGGTACCCTTGTCTACTTTAAAGTTTAGAGAATAAGTATAGTTCGGAGCAATGTCGGTCTGGGCAGACAATACATTTGGCTCAGAGGTTCTGTTTTTCAGTGTAATCGGAGCTTCGTATAAGGTGGAGCTTTCTGTCGGAATGCTGCCGTCTAAGGTATAATAGATTTTTGCACCCGGCACGTTACAATACAAGGTAAGCTCCTGATTCTTGTCATAGAATCCGCTCTCTAAACTGAAGCCTACGTAGTCCCCCTCCGGTGTCGGAGTAGGCGTGATGGTTTCTGTTGGCGTAGGAAGCGGTTTGCCGGAAGTCTGGTTACCAGTTGCTCCGGAGTTGGTGCCCGGTGTGGCATCGGAAGAAGTTCCGGTGTCAGAAGTGCCGGAACCGGAAGCATTGTCCGATGTGCCGGTGGTTTTGCCTGCGCAGCCGGAAAGTGCAAACAGAAGCAACACCAGCAGCAGGGAAGTCATAAATTTTTTCATGGCAGTGTCCTTTCTTTTTTTTGTAAACCCAATTTTAAAATATTAGAGTCTGATACGAATTTTTTTCTGCCTCCAGTATACAACAGGTATCGCTTTTTCACAATAAAGCGGCAGTGAAGTGAGCAATATTCAAGGGAAATTCCGCAACAAATGGCACAAAAAAGAGACCGGGCATCGCTCTGATACACAGTCTCTTTAAGATTTTATTTCTTTTCAAAAACGGCGTTGATGGTTTTACCGGCTTCCATAGTAAATTGTACGGTTTGGGAAGCGGTATCTGCCAGTTCTCCGTTGGTAACCTCCCAACGTACAAACTTGTAACCGTCGGCAGGAACTGCCGTTAAGGTTATGGTAGTTTCGCCAAAGTACATGCCGCTGAAAGCGAAGCTCAAATCAACGGTTCTTCCGTTAAGCTCAATGGTACCCATAGAGGTATCGTTTACACCTAAATTCAGCTTTTTCATCGGGCCTAAGCCGAATGCATTTTTGATGAGATTCGGCATAGCAGTGTAGCGTTTGGCAATATAATTTCGTAAATCGTTGACCTTGCTTTCATAGTACAGGCTGATATCCTGTTGATTGGCAATCCAGTCCGGACCAAAGCGGTGGAAGGTTTCCGGCATCAGCTTCAGGTACGGTTCCGTCATTTCGTTTAACAGCTGGGTGGCCTGCTTCGGCTCGAAATAGATATTCCGCATGTCGCACAGGGCAAGAATCAGTTCGTTACGGAATGCTTCATTGTTTAACAGGGAGCGGAACAGTTCCAGCGGTACATAATGCTCGATATTGTTTTCCCGCTCTTTTGCTCCGGACGGGGCGATGACAGGAGAAATATTATCGTAAGAGGCATTGTCGGAACCGCTGTAAATACCGGTGGAAAAGTCGTTGTCGTAAGCGGCAAACCGCCATTTGCCGTCGGACCATGCGGTGGCGCCGTCTGAGTTACGGACACGCCACAGGCGCCAGTTGTTGTTTTCAAAGATGCTGTCTTCGTTGTGGATATAGAGCTCAAATGCAAAATAGTCAATAAAGGAGCCCATATCTACCAGCTCACAGGCTGCATTGTAAAGCTCCGGATCGGACATGTCATTTTGTGTAATAAAACGATACATGTCGCGGAACAGGGAAAGGTCATCTTCTTCGCCTTCTTCCAGTTCGCCACGCTTAATCAGCACAATGTTTTTATTATCGATACCATAGTTGTTTTCAAAATGATTGTCGGTGTAATCCTCGTTGATGGTGTACATGCCCCAGTATTCCCCGTTTAAGAAAACAACACATGGAGTGGACTGCTGGGTTTCAAACCGGGCATCCTTTACCAGTGCCTGAAGGAACGGGTCACGGACTCTGGCGGAATCTGCATCGTTACCGCCCACACGGAGGACGAAGGTTTTGTATTTGGAAATCAGTTCGCCGGACTTGTCATAGTTATCCGGAATCAGCGGATATTTTAAGTTCTTTGCTTCGTATTCTTCCCTGGCGTAAAGCTTCAGGCTCTTTTGGGTCTGGTTACGGGAAGCGCCGCCCATAATGCGGACGCCCATGTTCTGCTTAAATCCGGCGGTTCCGTCGGCGGTAATCAGTTCCACGGAAATCGGCCGTTCCCATTCGCGGCCCCGGTTGGAGTAGTTACCAACCTGCTGCCAGCCGTCCATATAGGCACGGGAAGGGTCCTCTGCCAGCCATTCCTTGTGGGTTTTACCAAGAACGTAAATGCCGGTATCATAATCATAGAGATTTTCAAAATCGGTAATCAGGGAAACAACCGGAACATCACCGTATTTTTCGCGGTCCAGCCCGATGAAGTAGGAAGCATGTGCCACCGGAGTGGTGGTGCCGTCCGGCAAATAGGCAATGGCACGGATAACGGTGCACTTATCTACCGCATAATCCGGAACATAGTTGCTTCCTGCGCTGATTCCGGTCTGGGCTGCCAGGACATTCTGGGTATACAGCTTACGGGATACGGTAAATTCCTTTTCGTACAGGGTAGAGGTTTTGTCCGGCGTGCTGCCGTCCAGCGTATAGTAAATTAACGCGCCCTCCGCATTACAGGAAAGGGAGATGGTTTGGTTTTTTTCGTAAAACCCGCTGTCCAGGTTGAAGGCTACATAATATCCTTCCGGTGTTGGCGTAGGAAGTGCCTCCTGTGGTGTATCAATACCATCCTCCAAGGAACTGCTGACGGTTGGCTCCGGTGTGGTATCCGGGCTTGCCGCGGACTTGTTACAGCCGGCAAGGGACATAAGAAGAAGTCCCAAAATTAAAAAAGTAGTGTGCTTTTTCATGATGATTTCCTTTCTGTGTTTTGTGAAAGTATAATGAGGAATTTTGTTTTTATTTAGTGTATCGTGAAACTTATCATACAGTATACTATAGAAATTTCTTTTTCTCAAGGAAAGAGAGGAAAAAAAAGAAAAATCAATTGAATCTGAAGCGGGTTTTTTGTACAATAAACGGTATAGGAGATTTCAACCGGATGGGAGAAAGGAGATTTTACGGTGAGAAGAACGAAAAAATTGATAGTAGGAATAATGGGGGTGACGGCCATGGGCATTTTTAGTTTGTTTGGAAAACCAGCGGTGACGGCATCCGCAGACAGCGTGGAAGGATATGTGGCATTGGATGCGACCGACCCGGTAGAGTTTTGCGGAGACTCCGTTGTATATGGTGGAGAAACCATTGTTTTGGGCGAAAAGGCCATTTATGTGGACGGTTCGTTAAGTGATGCCCAGGCAGACCGCTACGAGTTTGTATATAATAATTTTGCAGATGCGGCAAAGGCTTTTGTGGACGGAACGGAAGAGGAACCAATGCGGGTGTATCTTGCACCATATGTTTATTGGATTGATGACCCGGACGATGAAGAAATCCGGGTTGCTTCCGGCGGAGATACGCCGTACGGCATGATAATTGATTGCGATAATCTGCATCTGATTGGCCTGACGAAAAATCCGTACAATGTAGTACTTGCGGTAAACCGCGGACAAACCCAGGGAGCCAAGGGTAACTATACCATGTTTTATATTGACGGCAGAGGAACCCATACGGAAAACCTTACCATGGGTAACTACTGTAACGTGGATTTGGAATATCCTCTTTTGCCGGAATTGTCCCGTGAGAAGCGGACGGAGACCATTACCCAGTCCCAGCTGGTTATCACCAACGGCGATAAAGTTATTGCGAAAAATTGTAACTTTTTAAGCCGTTTAAACGCTTGCCCGTTTGTGGGCAGCGCCAGAGCGTTGTTTGTGGACTGCCATATTGAATGCGGAGATGATGCACTTCCGGGAACTGCGGTTTTCTTGGACTGTACGGTGCGTTTCACCAGCTCTAAACCGTTTTATAACACCAGCGGCACCGGTGCGGTATTTTTAGATTGTGAGATTACCTCCGATGTGGACGGCGCCCAGTATTTAACCAAGGCCGGCGGAACCGTAACCTTGGTAGACTGTAACTTTATCAGTGATTATCCGGGATTCCGGGTGGAGTGGACACCGGAACCGGCAGCGGATTTAAAATGTATCCAGTGCAACGTGACGGTAAACGGAGAACCTTATGTGATTGCAAACGGTTCTGCCAACACCATGGATGTTACCGGTACGGAAGCAGCCAAAGCTTTTATGCTGACAGACGGAGAAAACACCATTTACAATACCTATAACCTGTTACAGGGAAATGACGGCTGGGATCCGTTAAACAATAAAGCAGAAGTGGAAGCAGTCGATGCAACCTACACCCTGTTTCCGTTCCTGATGAATACGGCACCATCCGTAAAAAGCGTAAAGAAGGGCGACACCGGTACCATCCGTGTGATGCTCCGGAACTTTAGAAATGTAGCAGGCGGCATCACCTCCGACACCGTGGAATGGTGGGTAGAGGATGCTTTAAAAGATTACATTTCCATTACCCCAAACGCAGACGGCACCTGCAATTTTACGGTGCTGAAAAGTGAAGATACCAATATCAGCGGCAGAGTTTATGTGAAGAGCTCCATGGGCTATGCGGCAAGCACGTATTTTACCATTACGCCGGATGTGGTGGGAGCGCCGGGCTTTACGAAAGAGCCGTCCGTCAGCATCGGAGCTTCCGGTGTTACGGTGACCTATGAACTGAATAACGACGGTCAGGACATTTCCGTTATTGACTGGTACCGCGTCAGCGCCGACGGCTTAGAAAAGGTGAAGGTAGCAACCTCCCGCATGGATATGCCGGAATACAGCTACATCCTGACACCGGGAGATGTGGGTTATTATATTATGGCGGAAGTAACACCGAAGGTGCTTAATTCCCAACCGGGAACCAAGGGTTCTGTCACAACGGACCGTGTGGTTACGGCAGAAGATGTTCTGCAAACCGGAATCAGCACGAATTTTCAGAACTTCCCGACGGAGGTGCAGAACCGGGTAAAGCCGGGCTTCTGGACGGTGGAAGGCTTCAAACCATTAGATACCGCGGAATACGACTGGAAAGCAAAGTCAGGGGAAGCCTGGGCATACGCTGTGGGAGAAGGCGGAGCAAAGAATGTATACGGCCTTACCCAGACTGTCCGCGGCTCCAGAATTCTATATACCCCGGTAGAAGGAAACTACGGCAATATGACGGTTACGCTGCAGGTTGCACCGTGCAAATCCGCAGGACAGGGCTTTGGCAGTGCCACTGCCCAGTACATGGATGTATTAATCAAGATGGATACGGAAACGCTGAACGGCTACGCCCTGCGTATCGAGCGTACCGGCAAGTACTCCAATGCCGTAGATTTCAAGCTGATAAAGTATAGCAACGGTATGACGGAAGCAATGACAGAGCCCGTTTCCGCATCCTGCTACAATACTCTGTGTACCATTACCTTAAAGGTAGAGGGTACGACCTTGTCCGCCCATGTGGAAACCACAAAGAAGCAGAACGACGAACAGGCGGCAGCAGGTCTTGCCCATGTAGTGGATTTATCTGCGGAAATTGAGGCAAACAGCTTTGGCGGTGTGGGCGTTACCCATACCGGAACCGCAGGAGCCAATGCTACCTTGCTGACACAGCTGGACGTTGTGTGGGAAAAGGCAGAAGCTGTGGCAGACCCTACGCCGGAACCGTCGTTAATTCCGGAGAAAAATGAGCTGCCGGAGGAATCGACGGCGAATCCAACGGAGGCGCCAACCGAAGCTCCTGAGGAAACAAAAGTTCCGGAAGACGGCGATGTAATCAGCACAGACGGCGGGGACAGACAGGTAGTAACCGGAATGCCGGTATTCATTAAGTATATGATATTCTCTTTGATAGGAATTGTGGTTTTGGCAATCATTGCAGGAATTTACTGTGCAGTAACTCCTCCAAGCCGCAGAAGAAGACGAAGATAAAATGTAATGTAAAGGGTAATGAAATCCCGGTGGGAAACCGCCGGGATTTTTTATTTTTCCGGAATTTGTCATATATTTTAAAAATGCCCATAAAACATAATAAAAAACAAAAATTCTTGTGCACTTTTCCTCTTGAATAAAAAATATAACAGGCGTATGATAGTCTGCGGAATAAATATAAATTATTTATAAAATTTTTGGAAGAGAAGGAAACAACTATGAACGTATTATTATCTGTATCTTTTGCATTATTAGCAGGTCTTCTTATGACCCGCGCATTTAAACCATTAAAATTACCGTCTGTAACCGCATACCTTATTGCCGGTGTACTTATCGGACCGTACTGCTTAGGCGGTCTGCGTCTGGCTAACGGTGTCGGATTTGCCAACATGGATGAAGTTGGTTCCCTGGCAGTTATCGGTCAGGTAGCACTGGGCTTCATTGCGTTTTCCATCGGTAGTGAATTCCGTTTGGATGACTTAAAGAAAATCGGTAAGCAGGCATTTGTTATCGGTATCTTCCAGGCACTGGTGGCAACCATGTTTGTAGATCTGGCATTATTGGCAGTACATTTTATGATGCCGGATAAATTATCCCTGCCGCAGCTTCTTACCTTAGGTGCTATCGCTACAGCAACTGCTCCGGCGGCAACCCTCATGGTAGTAAGACAGTTTAAGGCAAAGGGTCCTTTAACCAAGCTGTTACTCCCAATCGTAGCATTGGACGATGCGGTAGGCTTAATTGTATTTGCGGTATCCTTCGGTATTGCAAAGACGTTAGTCAGCGGCCAGGTGGATTTAGTATCCATTATTGTTAACCCGCTGGTAGAAATTATCTGTTCCCTGGCACTTGGTGCGTTAATGGGCTGGTTTTTAACCCAGCTGGAAAAGCTGTTCAACTCCAACACAAACCGTCTGAATATGACCATTGCTTTTGTTATTTTAACCGTTGCATTGTCCAGCATCAGCTTCCATGTAGGACCAATCCATGTGGGATTTTCTTCCTTGTTGGTATGTATGATGTTGGGAACCGTATTCTGCAACATTTGTCCGTTGTCTGAAGAAATGATGACCCGTTCCGACAAGTGGACTTCTCCGCTTTTGGCACTGTTCTTCGTTATCAGCGGTGCGGAGCTGGAACTTGGCGTGTTTGCCGATATTGCGATTGTGGGAATCGGTGTGGTATATATTGTATTCCGTTGTCTCGGTAAGTACTTTGGTGCGTTTGTTAGTGCAAAGGCTACCAAGTGTGCACCACAGATTTGTAAGTATCTCGGTGTTACCCTGTTTCCGCAGGCCGGTGTTGCCCTTGGTATGTGTGCAACCGCAATGCAGTTAGGTGCACAGGGTACTTTAATCCGTAACATCACTTTATTTGCGGTTCTGGTTTATGAATTATTCGGACCGATGATGACCAAGATGGCTCTTACCGCAGCCGGAGAAATCCAGCCAATGCCTGACCATGTGAAGCATCGTCGTCACCACTTACTTGCAGAGGCCCAAAAAGCAAAAGAAGAGAATAAGTAAAAATATAAAAGCTGCCATGGCATATGCTATGGCAGCTCTTTCTTTTTATAGGCAGACGGGGAACATCCTTCAATTTGCCGGAATACCCGGCCAAAATGGGTACTGCTGTGAAAGCCCACGGAGCCGGAAATTTCATTCACAGAAAGGGAAGAATTCAACAGCAGCTTTTTGGCTTCCTTTATGCGGACATTATTGACATACTCCGTAAAATGAAAGCCGGTAACCTCCCGGAAGGTACGGGAAAAATAATAAGTACTTAAAAAGAATTTTTCCGATATGGTTTCCAACGTCAGGTCTTCAGAATAGTTATTATTGATATACCCCAGAATTTCAAACATGACTTTCTGGGTGTTATTTATTTCTGCCAGGGCGGCGTCCTGACCGGCCGGCTTACACCGATTTAAAAACAGTAAAAGCTGTAACAGGGTCAACTTGATATAGGTGTTTTCTTTTTGATGATTGCTCCGGTATTCCTGCTCCATAAGATGCAGCAGGGTTTCCACAAAATTTTGCTCCTGGGGAGTTAAGGGAATCAAATGTACTTCCTCTTCCAGGGTCTGATAGGGATTCATGGAAACATCCAGGGAAAGGATATCTTCGAAAAGTTCTTTGCTGAAATGAATCAGCATGCGGTCGTAGCCAAAGTTCCCTAAGTTTCCGGTACGGTGGATTTCGTTGGGAGGAATCAGCACCATGGAGCCCCGGGTGACGTGGTAGGTTTTGTCCTGAATAAAGTAATACCGCTCACCGGAGTATAAATAATATAACTCATAACAGTCATGATAATGATGCAAAAAGTCCCGGGTGGGATTTTGATTATTCACCCGTTTGATAGAAAAGTGGGCATCCGGTACCTGCTCAAAATTACCGGGGGAATTTTTATGATAGCCTTCCGGCAAAGGATTCTTCATTAGTTCCACCTCCTGAAAACAGTATACTGCAAACTGCGGAAAAACGCAAGAAATGTAGAAAATAAATCAATAATGACAAGTTTTGTTGTGGAATAACGAGAAAACTTGTGCTATGATTAGCCTGTGAAAAGGAGAGTATGAAATGAAAGCAGCCGCATTAGAAGAAAAACAGTTAAAACGCCGGGAATATTTATTAAACGGTAACATGTGGAAGGTGGTTTTGAGTATCGCCCTTCCGATGGTTTTTTATAACCTGTGCAATTATTTTTACGGTATTTATGACATGATGCTGGTACAGTCCGCAGGCATCGGTGATGCAGCCGATATTGTAGTGCTGGACCAGATTAAAAATATGATATCCACAATTGGAGGTGCCCTGGCCACCGGTGGAGGTATTATGGTTGCAAGACGCTATGGAGCAAAAGAGCTTACCAGTGCCAGATTGTATGCAAACACCTTATTCTCCATGGCAATGGTAGTTGCCCTTGTAACCCTTGTACTAATCCCTGCCGGTGTGCCATTCCTACAGCTTTTTAACACCGACCCGACCATTATTGAAAATTCCATCGGATATTACAATGTGCAGATTATGACACTGGTCATTACCACAATGAACAGCGCCATGATTTCCATGGAAAAAGCAAAGGGTAACACAAAGCAGCTGCTTCTGTTGAACCTTGGTGTTATTTTTATAAAGGTCAGCCTTACCACATTATTTGTGTACGGTCCGTTTGAAAATGTAACCAATACCTGGCTGGCGGTTTCTACTCTGATTGCCCAGCTGTTCCTGTTTTCCTGCGGCCTGGTTTTGTGCTTCCGCCCAAGCAATATTTTACGTATCCGCATCCGCGACTGGAACTTTAACAAAAATGAAGTGGGAAGCATTGTGAAACTGGCGGTGCCGGTTTTTATCGGAAACTTCCTGTTTAACTTCGGTAAGGTATATGTAAACTCTGCAGCTACGGTGCAGTACGGCAAGATGTGTGTCGGTGCTCTCGGTATTTCCAATACGATGGCAGGCTTGTTTACTAACATCACGAATACAACGGCAGACTGCGGTGCTACCATTGTCAGCCAGAATTACGGAAATAAAAACGGTGCCAGAGTACGTCAGTTTTTCAAGGTGAATTTGACCTATGTTACTTTAGTCAGCGTTATCGGCACGATTATTATGTTTACCATGAAGGAGCAGGTGGCAATGTTCTTTGCGCCAAACAGCAAAGAATATCAGGAGATGATTGTCCGCATTTTCTCCTGGGAGTGCTTTGACATTGCGTTCCTCGGATTTTCCCACACAGCAAATGCATTGTTTAACGGTTTCGGTAAAACCAGGGCAACCATGGTGTTCTCCATGGTGCGCCTGTTTGGCTTGCGTGTACCGGTGCTGTTATTTTTGATGCATGTGGTGAAAATGGATTATTCCGCCTGCGGTGTGGCAATGTTTGCATCCAACACGATTATCGGTATTATCCAGTTGGTGGCAGCAACAATATATTGCATTAAGCTGAATAAGCACCATCCGGAATTATTTGGATAATGAAACGAAGTTTTACTTGCAATAATTCACATTGTGTGATATTATGAGTATAGGCAAAAGATGTAAAGCGGCTGTATAGTCAACAAAACCCCCGGTGTAGGCGAACACCGGGGGTTTCTAGTCCGTTTTGGCGAGGTGGACTATTCCTCAGGCTGGTTGCCGCTTTCATCTCCGTCCAACCATTTGCATATGTAATAGGCGATTACACCTGCTAAAACGGAGAGAATAAAAGATGCAAAGTTCACTGCAAGTCAACCCTCCCTTCCGTGCCGGTCTAGGAGTGGCAACAAATGTAGTATAACATTAATTTGAGGGAAACGCAATGTGTAAAATTGCTTTTGCTGATAAATTAAAAAAATTTCAAATAAATGCTTTACAAGGATAGCACAGGGTTGTATAATGTAGTAATGAAAACTACGTTATGCAACCCTGCTATTTATTTCTCGCAGATTTAAAACGACGTCGGACGGTATCGGCAGGGTATGGGAAGGAGATATTAATGAGTGACTTTATTTTGAGCTGCTGCTCCACAGCAGATTTAACCAAGGAACATTTTGAGAAAAGAAATATTAATTATGTATGCTTCAGTTATGAGCTGGACGGTGTACGTTATCCGGACGATTTAGGCGTTTCTATGAGTTTTGATGAGTTCTACAAAGCAATGGAAAACGGAGCAAGCACCAAGACCTCCCAGCCGAATGTGGCAGAGTATGAAGAGTATTTCGAAGGCTTTTTAAAGGAAGGCAAGGATATCCTTCACCTTACCTTATCCTCCGGTATTTCCGGTGCACACAATTCCGCCAGCGTGGCAAGAAATATGCTGGCAGAACGTTATCCGGACCGTAAGATTTATGTGGTGGATTCCATGGCGGCAGCCTCCGGTTTCGGCCTTATTATGGATGATCTGGCAGACATGCGTGACGCCGGCAAGACCATTGATGAAATACATAGCTGGATAGAAGAAAACAAGTTAAAGATGCATCATTGGGTAGCAACCACAGAGCTTAAGTATCTGGTACGCGGCGGCCGTCTTTCCAAGACCGCAGGCGTTGTGGGCGGTATCTTAAATATCTGCCCGATTATCCACGTGGATGTTAACGGCAAACTGCAGGCAGGCCAGAAGGTGCGCGGAAAGAAAAAAGCCATCGAAGAGCTGGTTAAGATGATGGAAGAGCATGCAGAAAACGGCACAAATTACAGCGGCAAGTGCTACATCAGCCACTCCGCTTGTCTGGAGGAAGCAACTGCCCTGAAGGAGCAGATTGAAGCAAAGTTCCCTAACTTAAAAGCAGTGGAAATTGATAACATCGGAACCGTTATCGGCAGTCACACAGGCCCTGGCACCTTTGTAATATTCTTCTGGGGTGACGCACGGGTAGAGTAAGGTTTTGTTTTGAGTATTATTTAACTTTATATAATCCGGGATGGCTATTTTATCCTACCGAAACCCGCTTTCGCTAGCATCGAAACGTAGCGGTACTAGGCTCATGCGACTAACGTCGCAATACTTCGCCAAGGACCGACGTTTCTCCAGCGTTTCGTACGGACAAAATAGCCATCCCGGATTTTTATAATTTTAAAATAAGTCAAAAACAAAATCCTAAATTGTTTACCTCGTGCGTCACCGGGAAGAAAAGTATACTTGTGATATGCTTTTGGATGGCATGCAGCGGCTTAGAATAGCTGTGATATGCCTTTGGATGGCATGCAGTGGCTTAGAATAGCTGTGATATGCCTTTGGTTGGGTATTGAGCGTGAATTTTACGGTATATGCCCAAGAAAATCCGTCATTAACGCTAAAAACCTCCTCTTTTGGGTGTTTCATGCAAGTTTTTTACTAGACGCCCAAATTAGTCGTTATTTCCACGGGAAATTGACTTTTTTTGGGCGCTACAAATAAGTTTTTCTCCATATACCCAATTGAGACACAAATATTGTGCTTCCATCACTTTTTCATTTTCATTTCATGAAAAGCATGTTAGAATATATGACACAAATATTTATAAAGGAGGATATCATCACGCTATACGAAAGAATTTTACTTGAACACAAAAATCTCGAAAAACAAATCAAGTTGTTACAAGATCAATTACGCACCTTTCCCGAAGGAAAGCTGATATTTACTCGAAACAAAGGCTACTACAAATGGTATCTGAGTGATGGGAAATCATTAACATATCTTCCGAAAAAGCAGCGACCTTTGGCAGAGAAATTAGCATTAAAAAAATTTCTGTCGTTGGAACTGGAAGATGCAATTCACGAAAAAGCTGCTCTTGATTTCTATTTAAGACATCATGATAACAATTCCGGAAAAGCCCGGAAACTTCTTGCTGAGATTCCCGAATTTCAAACGTTGATCTCTTCACACTTTAATCCCCAAAATGAAGAATTGAATAATTGGATGCATGCTACTTACGAACATAACCCAAAACATCCCGAACAATTAACGCATCAAACCGGGTTCGGATATGCTGTTCGCTCAAAATCCGAACTTCTCATTGATTACGCTTTACATGTAAATAACATTCCCTTCCGTTATGAATGTGCACTGGAATTGTCCAATACAACTATCTATCCTGACTTCACAATTATACATCCCAAAACAAGACAAATCATATATTGGGAACATTTTGGCATGATGGACGACCCGGCATATTATAAACATGCTTTTTCTAAGCTCAATTTGTATGTAGCTAACGGCATCATCCCGAATATCAATTTGATTACAACCTATGAAACAAAGGCTATTCCGCTGGATGCCAAACAAATCAATGATATGATAAACATGTATCTTCAATGAACTAAAAAGGAGTAAATCCTTATGGGCATTGTAGTCTGATTTTTGACTTAATACCCAACCGAAAGGGTGCTTGGCAACCGGGTTGGGCATTTAGAAACCAAATTTCCTTCTATGCCCAGATAAACTGACTATTTGCCTGATTTTTCGATATTCTTTGGCTGTTTTAAGTGTATTTTTCGCTATATGCCCAAACAAAGCCGGAATATGAGATTACCAAGTGTTTTGTTGGGCATATAGCGAAAAACTTATGATTTTATCCCAATCTTGTACAAATAAGAAATATGCGTTATAATTTATGCAAGTAACAAAGGAGGACACCTCGTACCTGTGCGCAAGAGCAGACGAGGTGAAATTGAAAAGAGCGGAATAAACTATGAAAAAGAAAGTCATTTTTATTGCGGCATTATTGCTTGGCATGTTAATAGGAATCGGATTTGGTGTATTGGCGGGCGTGTTCTTTACTGCGGAGCCGGCAGGACCTGCCACGGAGGTGATAACAGGTACACCTGTGCCGACTGCGCCTAAAACTCCGAGTCCGAGGCCTACGGAAACGGTTGCACCAACGCCTACAAAATCGGAGGCACCAACACTGCTTCCGACGAAGACGCCGACACCGGTGGTGACAAAAGCACCAACCGCAGAACCGACAGCAGAACCAATGGCTACAAGTACACCTACACCAACAGCAACAGCCACACCAAAACCTACGGCAACCAGCACACCAACTCCAAAACCAACCAAGAAGCCTACCGCGACCCCTACACCAACTCCGACCAAGAAGCTGGAGAACAGCGAAAATAATGGGGAAACCAACGGTTTCTACGGTGCGCTGCACGTAGAGGGCACCCATCTGGCGGCAGAGGACGGAACCTTGGTGCAGCTTCGTGGTATCAGTACCCACGGGCTTAGCTGGTTCCCGGGCTATGTGAACGAAAAAATGATTGCCCAGGCAAAACAGGAGTGGGGCTGTAATGTGTTCCGCCTGGCCATGTATACGGCGGATTACAACGGTTACTGCGTCAGCGATGCCAACCAGAAAAAGACATTGAAAAACCTGATTGATACCGGTGTGAAGGCTGCGGTGGAGCAGGATATGTATGTCATTATCGACTGGCATATCTTAAACGATAATAACCCGAATACCAACAAGGACGAGGCGAAAAAATTCTTTGAAGAAATGGCAAAGAAATATAAGGACGTGCCGAATGTCATTTACGAAATCTGTAACGAGCCAAACGGCGGCACAAGCTGGGCAGACATCAAAAAGTATGCCAAGGAAGTGATTCCGGTTATCCGGAAGCACGCCCCGGAGGCGGTTATTGTAGTGGGCACGCCGACCTGGTCCCAGGATGTGGACGTGGCGGCAAAGGACCCGATTACGGAGTACGACAACCTGATGTACGCCCTGCATTTCTACGCAGCCACCCACAAGGATTCCCTGCGGGATAAATGCAAAACCGCGGTGGCAAAGGGACTTCCGCTGTTTGTAACGGAATACGGCATCTGTGATGCCTCCGGCAGCGGTGCCATCGACGAAACCCAGGCGGACAAATGGATCAGCATGCTGGACAGCTACGGCATCAGCCATGTCATGTGGAATTTGTCCAACAAGGCGGAAACCAGCGCCATTATTAAGAGCAGCTGCAACAAAACAAGCAACCTGACCCTGAACGATTTGTCCGATGCGGGACTTTGGTTTGTGGGCATGATGGAGGAAGCAGGACTTGGCGGAAATGAGTGGATTGTGCCTGAGGCGCCGGAAGATAATGATAACGGAAACAATAGCGGAACTGACGGAAATGCAAGCGGAAATACCGGCGGAAGCACCGGAGAAAATACCGGCAGCAACACGGGCCAGACCGCACAGAATGTCCCAACCGTGGAAGAAATCTTTGAAAAAACCGATAAGATGGAAGTAACCATCTCCAACAGCTGGGTAACGGAAAAAGGCTATGGCATCCAGTTGAATGTGGTGATTAAAAACACCGGAGCAAAGGACGAAACCGACTGGAGCCGGAAGCTGAAAATTAAGCCGGGCAAAAAGGTTACGGTGGTGCAAAGCTGGTGTGCCAAGGTGAGTTTGGATAAAAAGGATATTCTGATAAAGCCGGAGGACTATAACAATACGGTACCGAAAAACGGAGAAGTGAGCGGAATCGGAATAATAATTGAGGTGGAATAAAGAGAGGCGCAGATGTTTTCTGGGATTAGAGAACATCTGCGTTTTGTATATTTAGAAAGCAAATCAGGTAAAATACTTGCATAAATAGGAGAATTGAGGTAGAATTAGTTTGCGCATAGCAAACAAAAATGACAAAGATTACTTTGCGCATAAAACATAAAACAAGGTGAAATTAATTTGCGTATAGCACAAAACGGGGTAAGAAGATATGGAGATAAAAAGAAAGATATATGACAAAATCCTGGAGTGGAAGCAGAGCTGCAATGGAAGCAGAGCACTCTTAATTGAAGGTGCAAGACGAATCGGCAAGTCGACCGTGGCGGAAGAAATCGGGCGAAATGAGTATAAGTCCTATGTGTTAATAGATTTTAATAGAGCAAGTAAAAAAATTTTGGAATGCTTTGATGATTTGACAAATTTGGATGTTTTCTATCAAAATATTGCGTTGGAGTATAATAAGCGATTATATCCCAGAGAAAGCCTGATTATTTTTGATGAGATTCAGAAATTTCCAAAGGCAAGGCAGGCAATTAAATATTTAGTGGCTGATGGAAGATATGATTTTATTGAAACGGGTTCTTTAATATCCATTAAAGAAAATGTAAAACACATTACATTGCCTTCTGAAGAAAGAAAGATAAAAATGTATCCGGTAGATTTTGAGGAGTTCATGATATATATGAATGAATCGGTTTTACTGGAATATATTGAAGAATGTTATGAAAAAAAGCAGCCTTTGGATCAAAAAATGCATGCCAAGGCGATGCGGCTATTTAAAGAGTATATGTTGGTAGGAGGTATGCCGCAGGCCATCGTAGCTTATGCAAAAAACGGAAGAAGCTTTGAGGCAGCGGACGTAGAAAAAAGGGATATTCTGAATTTGTACCGTGATGATATAAAAAAAGCAGCAAAACGATATAATTCAAAAGTGTCAGCTTTGTTTGAAAATATTCCGGCATATTTATCCACCCATGAGAAGCGGGTTGTACTAAAGGAAATAGAAGAACGAGCAAGCTTCGACCGCTACGATGAACCATTATTCTGGTTGGATGATTCCATGATTTGCAACTTATGTTATAAATGCAATGATCCTAATGTTGGCTTTGCTTTGAATAAAAATAACTCCGCGGTGAAGTGCTATATGGGTGACACGGGTCTGTTAGTCAGCCTGGCATTTAATGAAAATGAACTGATGGAAGAACAGCTATATAAGCAGATTATGAATGACCGCCTTTCCCTCAACGAAGGGATGTTATATGAAAATGCGATTGCACAGATGATAGCGGCAATGGGCAGAAAATTGTATTTTTACACCCGTTACAGCGAAGAAAAACATCGAAATGATATCGAAATAGACTTCCTGCTTTCCAATGAAAGTAAAACCAATTTCCGGGTATTTCCGGTGGAAGTAAAGTCTTCCAAAAATTATTCTGCAACTTCATTGGGCAGGTTTAAAGAACTGTTTGGAAAGAAAATAGCCATGCAGTATATTGTGCACCCGAAGAATTTGGCTATAGAGGGTGATATTGTTAAATTGCCGCCGTACATGCTTTGGATGATGCTGAAATAATTGCATTAAAAAGCCTGCAGCAACCTGCAGGCTTTTCCTATTTGTTCTTCTTTGAAATTTTTGTGGCCGCTGTTTCGGTGCGGAGTGCCGTCTTAAAGGCACTGCTGACACCCTCGGCATGGTCCGGGATAAACAGGGTTTTGCCGGTTAATAGCAGGAGCTTGAAATCCAGGAAAACAGAGTAATTCTGGATGTAGGTGAGGTCAAGCTTTAACTTGTCGTATGGGGTGCTGTTGTACTTACCGTACACCTGCGCATAGCCGGTAAGGCCGGCCTTCATTTTTAAACGGTAAGAAAATTCCGGAATCTGGGTCATGTAAATTTCGGCGATTTCCGGACGCTCCGGACGGGGACCCACAAAGGACATGTCGCCCTTGATGATGTTGAACAGCTGCGGAAGCTCGTCCAAATGGGTGCGGCGCAAAATGCGACCCAGCGGAGTAATGCGGTCGTCGTTCTGGCTTTGGAGCCGGATGGAATCTTTTTCCGCATCCACACGCATGCTGCGGAACTTGTAAATTTCAAACTGCTTGCCGTTTAAGGTGAGGCGGGTCTGATGGTACAGGATTGGCCCCTTGTCAAAGCACTTCATGAGGATGACAACGAGAAGCAGAACCGGCGAGGTGATAATGAGGCAGGTGATGGAAATGATAAGGTCCATGCACCGCTTCACAAAGGCCTGCCAAGGGCTTAACCCGCGGTTTCTCATGAGAAGGAACGGTGTGTCGAATAAATCCATGTCGGAAGCACCGCGCACCAGAATGTCGTAGAGCTTTGGCGTAACATAGACACGGATGGAATTTTCGTAACAGAATTTGATTAAGTGATTACGCAGGGAGGCGGATAAGTCGTGCAGAATTACTGCCTCGTGCTTTAGCATCACCTGCTTTAATTTTTCTTCCCCGGCGTTGCAGTGGATACGCTTGATGATTTCGTATTTTTCGCTGCGGGAGGAAATTTTGTTGTACACCTCGTTGAACGGGCGGTCGCCATGCACCAGAAGCATCTGCCGCGGCGGGTTGATCTTGTAGTAAATGTTGTTGGACAGCATGGTCCAGAGGATGTTGAAGACAAAGCCGATGGCGATGGAAATCAACAGATGCTTTAAAGGAATAATCTGATACGCCAGCAGGGAAACCACGAAGAACATGGCGCCATAGGATGTAAATAAACTTAAGGTGCGGGCCACGATGCTGTCTAACACCTTATAGTAACCCATGCGGAGGCCGCCGAAGATTTGGTTGGACGCCAACAAGAACGCCCCGTATAACAAAATAAGAACATAGTTACCGCGGCGGTAATAAGGAACCGGAATCATTGGGCGGTAAATGTTGTACCATAGCCAGCCAAAGATTGCCGTGTGGAAAACAATCATCAGAGCAACCGATATAAACGATATTAACTTATCGTAACGTTTCTTTTTCATAACTTACCTCAAATTTCTTCAAACTTCTACATAATAATTCTATCATAAACGATAAAAAAGTAAAGTGACAAATGTGTGACAGAAATATAAAGAATATGTGAAATGAGGATAATTACTTTGTGAATAGCGGGAGTGAAAGGAAATGAAAGAGGAATGAACTTGAAAAAAACAACAAAATAGAGTAATGTTATAGTGTAAGTATAAAACGTTCAAAATTAGTCCAAGATTAGTTCAAGATTTAGTCCAAGATTTGTACGAGATTTGCTTAAATGGCCTTAAATACAGGTTTTTTTATTGGACTAATTAGTTATAGATAAGTTCAATATTTAGTCCAAGAGACGTACAAAAGAAAGCAAATCAGGAGGAATGGCATGATATATAGCGAAGAACATTTGGTAGCAAAAATAAAACAGATGATAGATGTTTTTGAAAATGAAATTGTTGAATTAAAAGAAGCTAAATTGAATTATTCCTTCAAAGAAATTGGTATGTACTTTTCAGCATTGAGTAACGAAGCAAATATACGGGACAAAAAGGAAGCTTGGTTAATTTTTGGTATTGATAATAAAAAGAATATTATTGGAACGGAATATAGAAAAAATGGTGGATTGCAGGATTTAAAAAAAGAAATTGTCAACGGCACCAATGAACGAATGACATTTATGGAAATCTATGAATTGACGATAGACGGCAAGCGTGTTGTTGCTATGCAAATTCCTCCGGCAATATGTGGAATACCGACAACCTGGAACGGGGCGGCGTTTGCAAGAGAAGGAGAACATCTGTCACCTCTTCCAATAGATAAAATGGACTTAATACGGAGTCAAATCGGTACTGACTGGTCGAAGCAGATTGTTGAAGAAGCAGGTATAGAAGATTTAGATGAAGATGCCATACAATATGCAAGAACATTGTTTATAAAAAAGCAAAAAGCTTTTAGCAAGTCTACAGAATTATTGGAAAAAATGACAGATGTAGAATTACTGAATAAAGCCGGTTTACTGATTAAAGGGAAAGTGACGAACACTGCACTAATACTGCTTGGCAAAGAAGAATCCGGTTATTTATTTGATGGGTTCATCCCAAGAATAACTTGGACTTTGTATAATGGAGATGGAACAGTAAAAGCATATGAGCATTTTGATATGCCGCTATTGTTAGCAGTAGATAAAGTATATGCAAAAATAAGAAATGAAAAATATAGATATATTGCAGGCCAGCAGACCTTGTTCCCTGATGAAGTGGATCAGTATGCGCCGGATGTAGTGAAAGAGATTTTAAATAATTGTATTGCACATTCGAATTATTTGTTGCGAGGGAAAATTAATGTCGAGGAATTTGAAGACAGATTGGTATTCTTAAATGAAGGTGGTTTTATTCCTGAAACTGTAGAAAAAGCATTAGAAGAAGGATACAAGCCACCTTATTACCGAAATACTTTTTTATGTCATGCAATGGTTAATCTTTATATGATTGACACCAATGCCATGGGAATACCTATGATGTATCAAATTCAACGGGAGAAGTGCTTTCCTTTGCCATCATATGATTTGAGTGTTCCAAATAGAGTAAAGGTGACCTTGTATGGTAAAATTCTGGACAGAAATTATACACAGTTGTTATACTCTAACAATAATTTGGATTTACAGACTGTTTTTCTCTTAGATAAAGTACAAAAGAATGAGAGAATTTCAAAAGTGCAAAGTGATATGTTAAAGAAAGCAGGCCTGGTGGAAGGTCGATATCCTTACATTTTTGTCTCATATAAAGTAGCAAACATGGTAGGACAGAAAACAGAGTATCTGAAAAACAGAGGATTAAACAATGACGTTTGCAAACAGCTGATTATGAATGCCTTAGAAACTATGGGTGGTGCAAGCGCATCAGAGCTAAAAGCAGTTTTATCCGGAGCGTTGCCTGCATTTATGGATGAGAAGCAACAAGCCAAAAAAATATCGAACATATTACAAAGCATGAAAAAAGATGGTGTAGCGAATGTTATAGGAACCGGTCATGCTGCAAGATGGTATTTAGAGAGAAAATAGAATAAAGTATGCTTATCAGCGCTTGCAATTAACCTTGCAAGCGCTTTTATCTTTCCACACACTATCAACATTCTGAACAAAGGGTTTAACTTGACTTTTTTTTGACACAAGCGTATGATAGATTAGATGAGTTATATATATTAGACGGAGTGTGCAATGAAGAAGCTACGGGTACTGCAAGTAAATAAATATTATTATCCCCACATTGGCGGAATCGAACGTGTAGTACAGCAAGTGGCAGAAGGCCTGGCAGACAAAACGGAAATGACGGTTTTGGTCAGTGCAGAAGACCGGAACTACCATGAAGAAGATGTAAACGGTGCCAAGCTGATACGCCTTCCCCGTCATATTAAGTTTGGCAGCATGCCCATTTCTTTTGGTTTGTTTGGCACGCTGCGCAAGCTTTCCAAACAACAGGATGTAATACATCTGCATATGCCGTTTCCGATAGGAGATCTGGCGTGTTTGCTTTCCGGCTACAAAGGAAAAATCGTGCTTTGGTGGCACAGTGATGTGGTGCGTCAAAAAAAGTTACTGCTTTTATACAAGCCGGTAATGAAGCGTATGCTAAAGCGTGCGGACGCCATTGTTGTGGCAACCCGGGGGCATATTGACGGTTCAGCATATTTAAAGCCGTATCAGGAAAAGTGCTATTTTATTCCTTACGGTGTAGATCCAAGTATCGAAGAAAAGGCAGAGCAATATATAGCAGAGCAGAAAACTTGTCAAAAAACTCAAAATAATCAGAGTCTAACTCGGTTTTTATTTGTAGGAAGATACGCTTACTACAAGGGCTGCGACGTGTTACTGGAAGCCTTTGCCAAGGTAAATAATGCAGAGCTGATTATGGCTGGCTCCGGCGGAAGAGAAGAGGAATTAAAGCACAAAGCCAAAGAACTCGGCATTGCGGAAAGAACCTTCTTTACCGGAAAAATGACGGAAGAGGAGCTTTGCAGGCAATACGCGGAATGCGATGTGTTTGTACTTCCTTCTACCGCCAGAAGCGAAGCCTTTGGCATTGTCCAAATTGAGGCAATGGCCTTTGGGAAACCGGTCATCAATACCATGCTTCCAAGCGGGGTCCCGTATGTAAGCATCCACAACGAAACCGGTCTTACGGTAGAACCGGGCAGTGTGGACAAGTTGGCAGAAGCCATGCAGTGGATGGTGGAACACAAAGAGGAACGCCTCCAAATGGGAGAGCGGGCAAGAACAAGAATGAAAGCGGAATATCAGTTAGAGAAAATGACAACAAGGACGCTTGAATTATATAAAGATTTAGTTAAGGAGAATAAGTAACCAATGAAAACAACAGCACTTATTATGGCCGGCGGCCGTGGCGAACGGTTTTGGCCAAGAAGCAGAAAAAGTTTACCAAAGCAGTTTTTATCTTTAACCGGCGACGGCAGAACCATGATTCAGCTTACGGTAGAAAGAATCCTGCCACTGGTAGCTATGGAAGATATTTTTATTGCAACCAATAAAGACTATAAAGAACTGGTAAAAAAGCAGCTGCCAAATCTTCCGGAGGAAAACATTCTTTGTGAACCGGTGGGCAGAAATACCGCACCATGTATCGGTCTTGGTGCCATGCACATTGCTAAAAAGTATGAAGATGCGCTTATGATGGTACTGCCAAGTGACCATCTCATTAAGTACAACAGCATGTTTGTAAGCACCTTAAAGGAAGCCTGCCGCATCGCGGAAGAGAATACCAACTTAGTAACCATCGGCATCACACCGGACTATCCGGAAACCGGCTACGGCTACATTAAGTTCAATCCGGGTGTAAGCAAGGGCCAGGCCTTTGCGGTAGACCGCTTTGTAGAAAAGCCAACCAGAGAGGTGGCAAAGGAATACCTGGAAACAGAAGAATACCTTTGGAACAGCGGCATGTTTGTTTGGAAGACCTCTTCCATCTTAAAAAACATTGAGTTGTTTATGAAGGACATTTACGAAGGCCTGGTTCGCATTAAAGAAAGCATCGGAACTGCAGACCAGGAAGCTGTACTGGAAAAAGAATTTACCGCTTTCCGTTCTGAATCCGTAGACTACGGCATTATGGAAAAGGCAGAGGACATTTACACCATTCCGGGTACCTTTGGCTGGGATGACGTAGGTTCCTGGCTGGCTGTAGACCGCATCCGCAAGTCCAACGAAATGGGCAACGTGGTAAGCGGAAACATTATTACCGTAAACTCCAAAAACTGCATTATTGAAGGCTCCAAAAAGCTGATTGCAGCAGTTGGTCTGGAAGACTTGATTATTGTAGACACCGAGGACGCCACACTGATTTGCGAAAAGCAGTCTGCAGGGGATATTAAGAAGGTCCTGGAGAACTTAAAGATTTGTAACCGTGACGAATACATCTAAATAGATGAGTTATATAAAATAAGCAAAAGGAGAATTAAAATGAAAAAACGTGCATTAGTAACAGGTATTACCGGACAGGACGGTTCCTACTTAGCAGAATTATTACTGGAAAAGGGTTATGAAGTATATGGCGTGGTTCGTCGTAAGTCTAAATTAGATTACGGTAACCTGGAAGGTCTTGGAATTAAGGACAAGATTAACTTTATCTTTGCAGATATTACTGATATGGCAGCCATGATTTATGCGGTTAAGGAATCCCAGCCGGATGAAGTATACAACCTGGCAGCGATGTCCTTTGTGGCACAGTCCTTCCGGGAACCGGTGGCTAGTGCCAACATTACCGGTGTGGCTGCAGCTAATATCTTAGAGGCAATCCGTACAGTAAAGCCGGATGCAAAGTATTATCAGGCAAGTACTTCTGAAATGTTCGGTGGTTGTCATGAGGATCAGGGCGAAGACTTTGACGGATATACTGAAGAAAGCTTCTTCCACCCACGTAGTCCATATGGTGTAGCAAAGTTATATGCGCATTGGATTACCAGAAACTACCGTGAAGGCTACAACATGTTTGCCTGCTCCGGTATTTTATTCAACCACGAAAGTGAAAGACGTGGTCATGAGTTTGTAACAAGAAAGATTACCGATGCTGTAGCAAGAATTAAGCTGGGCGTACAGGACCACTTAGAGCTTGGTAACATGGACGCGTTCCGTGACTGGGGTCATTCCAAGGACTATGTAAACGCTATGTGGTTAATGCTTCAGCAGGACAAGCCGGCAGATTACGTGATTGCTTCCCATGAAACCCATACCGTAAGAGAATTTGTAGAACTTTCCTTTGCGGAGGTTGGCATGAATGTTGTATGGGAAGGTGAAGGTGTAGACGAAGTAGGTAAGGATGCAGCTACAGGAAAGGTAGTGGTTAAAATTAACCCTAAGTTCTACCGCCCTGCAGAAGTAGACTTATTACTTGGTAACCCAACCAAGGCAGAAAAAGAGCTTGGCTGGAAGAGAGAAGTAAGCTTTAAGGAACTGGTTTCCCGCATGGTAAGAAATGACCTTGCACTCGTTGAAAAGGAAATCAAGGCAGCAAATATTTAAATAGTTTGAAACCGGAAAGTAGGTAGCAATGAAAGCATTAATTATAGGTGCAGCAGGCTTTGTCGGTGGATATCTGGCGGACCATTTGCGTAACGAATGCGGATGGTCTGTCTGTGTTACTAAGATGCCACAGGAAACCTGCGAAATAGAAGGTGCCAAAGTTTATGACCTTGATATTCTGGAGAAAAATTCAATCAAAGAACTGTTTGAAAAAACAGCACCGGATTACATTTTCCACCTGGCTGCCCAGAGTTCCGTGGCAGTGTCCTGGAAGCGTCCGGAGCTTACAGTGGATGTAAATGTAAAGGGCTGTGTCAATGTACTGGAAGCAGCAAGAGAGCTTGTAAAAAAGCCGCGTATTCTGTTGGTTGGTTCCAGTGAAGAATACGGTCCGTCCCTGGAAGAAGAAAATCCGGTAACGGAGAGCCAACCGCTGCGTCCGGGTAATATTTATGCAGCAACCAAGGCATGCCAAGGCATGCTTGGCTCCATTTATGCAAAAGCATATCAGATGGATGTCATAATGGTACGTGCTTTTAACCACATTGGACCAAAGCAGGCACCGCTGTTTGTGGTTTCTGACTTTTGCAAACAGGTGGCAGAAATTGAAAAAGGTATCAAAGAACCCGCCATGTATGTTGGCAATCTTTCTGCCAAGAGAGATTTTACGGATGTGCGTGACATTGTACGAGCATATTCTGCGTTGGTGCAGAAAGGTATCGCCGGAGAAACCTACAATGTGGGCAGTGGCCATGCCATTGCCATACAGGACCTGTTAAACAATATTTTAAAGCTTTCCACAAAGGAAATTAAGGTGGAAGTGGACCCGAACAAGCTTCGCCCGGTGGATGTGCCGATTGTGGAAGCGGATGTAAGTAAGCTGACCAACGATACCGGTTGGGAAAGAAAATATGAGCTTGAAAGTACCCTGAAGGATATTTTGGAGTATTGGAGAGGAATTGTATAGATGAAAATTGCGTTTGATGCACAGCCACTGCTTAGCGGAACAAAATCCGGTGTGGGATTTTGCGAAGACGGACTGGTAACAGCACTGCTTAAGCAGTATCCGGAAAATGAATATGTGCTGGAATATTTCAGCTTACGAAACCATGGTGTGAAAGAAGAAATACTAAAAAAGTATACCGAAAAGGGAGCAACACTTGTTCCTTGCAAATGGTTTCCGGGAAGTTTGTACCGCATGGCAAGTGCATTCCTTCCGGTGCCATATGCGATGATGTTTCCGAAAAAGAAGCAGTTGACCCATTTTTTTAACTATTATATTCCGCCCTTTACACGGGGTAAAAAAGTGGTGACGGTGCATGACATGGTGGTGAAAGCCTGTCCGGAAACGGTGCGGAAAAAGACGCTGTGGTTTTTACAGCGGACTCTTAAGGCAAGTATAAGAAGAGCAGACCACATTGTAACGGATTCCGAGTTTAGTAAAAAGGAAATTTTAAAATACTATAACGTACCGGCGGAGAAAATCAGTGTGGTGTACTGTGGCGTGGATTTTGAACGCTTTCAACCGCTGGAAGATAAAGAGCTTCTTGCCAAGGTAAAAGAAAAGTACGGTATTGGAAAAGAGTATTTTCTTTATCTTGGCACCCTGGAACCAAGAAAGAATCTGGTCCGTCTGGTACAGGCATATGCAGAGGCAAAGAAGGGAAAAGAAGACTTCCCGTGTCTGGTATTGGCCGGTGGCAAGGGCTGGATGTATGAAGAAATTTTCCATACAGTTCAGGAGCTTGGCTTGGAGCAGGACGTACTATTTACCGGTTATGTGGCAGATGAGGAAGTACCTGTGCTAATGGCAGGAGCCTTTGCTTTTTGCTTCCCTTCTGTTTACGAAGGATTTGGCATGCCGGTGTTGGAAGCGATGGCATGTGGAACACCGGTGTTAACATCTAAGGATTCTTCTATGGAGGAAATTGCGGGAGATGAAACGGTGCTGGTGGATGCGAGGTCGGTGGAGTCTATAAAAGATGGACTTATTCGTTTGTTTGAGCAAGAAGAATTAAGAGAAGAATTAGTTCGGAAAGGTTTTCAAAAAGTGAAGGAATACTCCTGGAAAAATGCCGGAGAGACACTTATGAAGGTGTATAGAGATTTAGTGAAAGATTGAGGCAGTTTATGAAACTTATTAAAGAATTATATGCATACCGAGAGATGATTTTCAGCTTGGTAAAGAGGGACTTAAAAGGACGTTATAAAGGTTCCGTATTGGGATTTTTATGGACCTTTATTAACCCGCTATTACAGCTGTTAGTATATACATTTGTATTTTCTACCGTCATGAGAATGGGTATAGAGGATTATTATTTATTCCTGTTTGTGGCCCTGGTACCATGGATTTTTTTCAGTACTTCTGTTTCCGGAGGAGCAAGCTGTATTTGGGCGCAGCAAGACATGGTAAAGAAGATTTACTTTCCAAGAGAAGTGTTACCTATCGCATTTGTAACCAGTCAGTTTGTAAATATGCTTTTGAGTTTTCTGGTTATTTTTGCAGTATTGATTTTTAGCGGAAGAACATTGAATCCACTGGCGTTATTATGCTTGCCGGTTATTATGCTTGTGGAATATTTACTGGCATTAGGTGTTGCAATGATTTCGTCTGCTGCAACAGTTTATATCCGAGACTTGGAGTACATTCTTGGTATTGTAACTATGGCATGGCAGTTTTTGTCACCGGTTATGTATTCTGTTGATCAGGTGCCGGAAGAAATTAAGAGTATATTTTATATGAATCCAATGACCCCGGTTATTATTGCCTATAGGGATGTTCTGTATGAAGGAAAAGTACCAGAACTGGCAACGCTGCTTCACGCAGTTGGTGTAGGTGTGGGGTTACTTATTATTGGAACTTTGTTATTTGGAAAGTTAAAGAAGCATTTTGCGGAGGAAATGTAGATGTTACCTGAAAATGCAATTGAGGTAAAAAATATAACCAAAAAATTTAGGGTCTATCATGACAAAGGGACGACTTTAAAAGAGAAAGTTTTATTTAGAAGTCGACGGATGTATGAAGAACGAGTGGTACTTGATGATGTTTCTTTTAGTGTAAGAAAAGGTGAGGCAATTGGTTTAATTGGTAATAATGGTTGCGGCAAAAGTACTACATTAAAATTACTTACCAGAATTATGTATCCGGACAGTGGTTCCATTGAGATTACTGGAAGAGTGTCTAGCTTAATTGAGCTTGGTGCAGGTTTTCATCCGGACATGACCGGTAGGGAAAATATCTATACCAATGCTTCTATTTTTGGCTTGACTAAAAAGGAGATTGATAAACGGGTAAGTGATATAATTGCATTTTCTGAATTGGAAAAATATATTGATAGTCCGGTTAGAACATACTCTTCTGGTATGTATATGAGACTTGCATTTGCAGTAGCAATTAATGTAGATGCAGATGTTTTGCTTATTGATGAAATTTTGGCTGTGGGTGATGCGAATTTTCAGGCAAAGTGTTTTAATAAGCTGAGAGAAATTAAGGCAAATGGAACAACGATAGTTATTGTTTCGCATTCCTTGGGTCAGATTGAACAGATTTGTGAAAGAAGTCTCTGGATTAAAGATGGAAAAATTGCAAAAGAAGGAACACCGCGAGATGTGCACCCAATGTATTTAGGATATATGGGTGAATTAGCGCAGGAAGCTTTGGCTGAAACTAAGAGTAATGATGGCAATGAGGCAAAAGAAGAAAAGGAAGCAGAGGATTCTCGAGACAAAACAAATAGTGAAAGCCAAATTGGTAACCAAAGCATAATTATTAAAAATGTTATGACATATGATACAAATCAGCAACAAAAAGCAGTATTTCGAACGGGTGAAACAGTTTGCTTGAAAATTGATTATGAAGTACTGAAGGCATCTGATGAGGTTTGTGTAGGAATTGGTATTTTCAGAAGCGACGGTGTGCATTGCTATGGTACAAATACAAGAGCTGATAAAATGCCAAATCTTAGCATGAAACATTCTGGAATTATTTTAGTTGAACTGGAGAACGAATTGTTGCCAGGTGAATATTTAGTAGATGTAGCAATTGAGTCAGCATACGGAGTTTATGCGGATTATAAAAGAGAAATTTGCAGATTCATAACTATGACGGAATTTGAGGATATCGGTGTAAGCAGAATTTGTCACAAGTGGCATGGGGAGTGCTTCAATAATCCTGTATAAGAATAGGAGTTATTATGGATTTAGATAAAGTAATTAAAGAAACAAGGAACTGTGCGTGGCAGTTGCAGAAATTGGATATTGAGAATAAATATGAGTTGTATTCCATGGATCGTTTAATGGCAGAAATTGCTGTAGAAACGAAGCAGATGAAAGACAGTCGATTGATTTCTGCGCAGATTGAAAAAACAGAGCCAGTTCAATATCAGGAAAATATTACTCAAAATAAGACTATTAGGGGATTGGATGAAAAACTTTCTAGGTTGGGAATTTATAGAGTTATTCGTGCGTGCACCAAGAAAGTTTATCGTTTTTTTGCTCCATATAGAACAGTAGATGGAAAGGAGATTTTAAAAAACGACGGAGAATTATTTGCGCGTATCGCCTATAAAAGTATTTTATTGCGTGAAATAGATAAAGATGCCTTAGAAAATGTGCTAGTCAATTTGGAAAACCGTAAAATTACAAAAGCCGATTTTTTATATTCATTATGTATATCGGAAGAAGGGAAAAAATATGGAATTACGGTTAAGGGTCTTCGCAAGATAGTATGGAAAGAAAAACTAGTCAGAGGTATTAAGCGGATTCCGGTACTTGGATATGCATTAAGGTGGATCAAATGTATTATTTTTCTTCCGAGAATGTTGGCAAATACTCAGAGTAGTATAAATGATTTAGTTTTATATGATAGAAGAAAAAACAAGCTGCTTATGGAACAGCAGAACAAGTTGGACATGCTGAGGCGTGATTTGGAATTTGCCGTTTTGGATCATGATGAAAAAACTAATGAGCGTGAACAGAATTTATGGGATTCGATGGAAAATCTGGAAGATATGGTAAGCCAATTAAGTGAGAAGACAATAGATGAAATTACAAGGTTGAGAGGTGATATAGAACAAGAAATTGCTTCTGTAGTTTCTGAGGTGGAACTCGGCACAAGACAATTCATTGAAGTGAAGGAAAATCTTCAGCAAATAAGCGAGGAAGAAAAACGAGAAAGACAGAATTTAATTTCTGAACAGAGAAGATTGGCAGAACAGCTTGCGCAGAGTGAGTTGTGGAAGAAAGAAGAAATACAAGAAATAGTCAGATTAAAAGATGCATTGGACATATTGCAGAAGAGTTGCGATGAAAAAATAACTGTGCTTTTGAAAGCAATTATTCGCAATGAGATGGACATCAAGGAAGTTAGCCTTTGGCGGGAAGAACAAGTCAAGAGAGAACTTGATGAAAAGGATAATATGCTCCAGGTTAAAAAAATATTAAATGCATTTTACATGGATTACAACGAAAAAATCATGTGTGATTCCAGGGAAGAGGTTGCTGAAAGGCAAAAGCAGTATCTACCATTTGTTGAGCAGTGCTTAGGTGATAAGACAGATGATTTAGTGATGATTGATCTTGGCTGTGGCGAGGGAGAATTTGTTGAATTATTAAATCAGAATGGTTATCCCGCTTATGGTGTAGATAGTAATCCTATGGTAATTGATAAGGTTAAAGGAATCAACTCCGATATCCGGATTGAAGAATCAGAAGCGACGGCATATCTGGCAACCTTAGAAGATAATTCCGTAGACTTTATATCATGTTTTCATATGGTTGAACATTTGGAAACTGGGGAACTACTGGAATTATTGAAGGAAAGCCATAGAGTTTTAAAGGTGGGCGGAGGTTTGATATTGGAGACTCCGAATCCTTTGAATATTTTGATTTCTACGTATTATTTTTATATGGATCCGACTCATAAGAAGCAAATTCCACCAGAGTTGTTGAATCTCATGGTGAGTAGTAGTGGCTTCAAAGTGGAGGAATGCAGAATGCTTCGTCCGTTAAATTTTGTACCGTACTCTTATGATGATCCAAATGACAAAATACGTGATATAGTTTTCAGATTTAATATGGAACAGGCATATTCATTAATGGCGGTGAAAGAATGAAGATAGTATTAATGCATCAGACTGTAACGAACCACGATGCGATTGGAAATGATATAGAGATAATGTATGGGATTTTAAAAGAGAGATATGAATGCTTTGTGTATGCCCAAAATTGTTTTAATTCACATGTAGAGTATATTGCAGACGAGAAACTGGAAGAGATTCTTCAAGATGAAAATAATATCGTTCTTTATCACCACAGCGTGTTTTGGGAAATGGGAGAAACATTTCTTAGGGCAGCGCAAGCGAAGATAGTTTTCCGATACCATAACATTACTCCAGAGGGCTTTTTTGAGGGCTATAATGAACATCATTATTCTCAATGTAAGCTTGGAAGACTTCAGACAGTTCGTTTAGCAAAGGATTTTAAAAAGGCATTATGGCTCTGCGACTCTTGGTATAACGCAGAAGATGTGGAGGAGTATGTAGAGAAAGAACGGATTGCTATTTGTCCTCCGTTTAACAAAATTGAAGAATGGGGTAGCAAAGTTCCAGACGAACAGATTTTAAGAGAATTATTGCATAGTCAGACTATTAATCTTTTATTTGTTGGCAGAGTTGCTCCGAATAAAGGACATTTGCAATTGCTCGATGTACTGTATAGCTTCTGTAGAAACTATGAAGAACGGATAAAATTGCGGATTGTGGGTAAGTTTGATGAAGGACTTCCACTATATAATGACTTGATAAAGAACAGAATGATAGAATATGGCTTAGAGGAGTGTGTAGAATTTATTGGAGAAATAAATGATGCTACACTAATGTCATACTATTTAGGGAGCGATGTGTTTCTTTGCCTGAGTGAACATGAAGGATTCTGTGTTCCTCTTATTGAGGCGAATTATTTTGAAATTCCTGTAATTGCAAAAGATACGTCTGCAATTTGTGAAACCTTAGGAAAAAAACAGTTGATATTAGCAGATGATATGAAAGCGTACGCTGCTGGAATTCATGTTATTATGAATCAAAAAGCAGCAAGAGATATGTTGATAGAAGCTGGCCGAAATAATTACGCTTCTAGATTTACGTGTACTGAAATAAAGAAGATATTTTGCGGGATATTGAATGAAAAGTACAATATGGGATTGTAATGGAGGATAAAAAAATGAAAATTGCAATTGCAACGGTGCAGGTTCCTTTTATAACTGGAGGAGCAGAGATACTTACACAAATGTTGCGAGATGAATTGAAGAAAAGAGGACATGAGGCAGATATTGTTACTGTACCGTTTAAATGGTATCCTGCTAGGACTATTATGGACTGCATGATGATGGGCAGAATGTTAGATTTATCCGAGATTAATGGTGAAAAAATTGATTTGGTTATTGCAATGAAGTTCCCGGCATTTTACGTGAAGCATGAAAATAAAGTGGTATGGCTTATGCACCAGCATCGTCAGGCTTATGATTTATTTGGGACCAAATATGGGGATTTGGAGCATATGGAAGGTGGCCTGGAAGTTAGAGAGATGATTCAGGTACATGATACAAAATATTTGCAAGAAGCGAAAAGTATTTTTACAATTTCGGATAATTCGAGAGACCGTTTATTGAAATACAACTCGTTAAAAAGTGAAACTCTTTATCATCCGCCGCTTAACTATGAGAAATTGGGATTTAAAGAATTGGGTGATTTTATCTTTTACCCTAGTAGAATTGACCAAATTAAGCGACAAAGAGTGTTAGTGGAGGCTGCAAGGTATTTAAAAACCGATGCAAAAGTTGTAATTGCAGGTGGAGGAAGCAAAACAGAGATTGAGTATTTGAAATCCTTGATAAGCAAATATCGCCTGCAAAAGAGAGTGAAACTGGCCGGATTCATCTCTGAAGAAGAAAAGATTGATTATTATGCAAAATGTCTTGGAGTTTACTTCGGAGCATATGACGAGGACTACGGCTATATTACTTTGGAGGGATTTTTCTCTAAAAAGCCAGTAATTGTGCATAAAGATGCGGGAGGACCTTTAGAATTTATCCAAGATGGTGTAAATGGATATGTTCTTGATGAAAATCCACAGGCAGTGGCAGCTAAAATAGATTACTTGTATAAAAATCGAAAGGTTGCTAAACAGATGGGTGAACAAGGTTATCTGACACTGCTGGATAAGAATGTTAACTGGAATTATGTAATTGATAAGCTGCTCGGAAATTAATAAACGGTGAAGAGGAAAGATAGATGAAGAAACTGTTGTATATTAGTCCATTCTGGCCTGTGAAATCAGGAATCAGTGAATATAGTGAATCGCTGATATGGGGTCTGGAAAAATATTTTGAGATTACTATCTTAGTGAACGGATATAAATTAGAAAATAAAAAGATTACAAAGCATTTTCCAATCATTAATTATGAATCGGAAATGGTATTAGCTGGTTATGATGTACTTTTATATAACTTTGGTAATAATCCAGATGCTCATGAATTCATGTATGAACTTATGGATAAATATCCAGGCTATGTCATTATGCATGATGTAAGTCTTTTTTATTTAACAGTGGACTACTATGCGAAAAAAGGGATTCTCTACCAAAAAGTGTATGAAATGGAAGGCGCAAAAGGCATTCGATATATTAAGGATAGTTTGAAACAAAATCCAGAGCCAAATTTATTGCTGCATAAGGATTTGGCGGCGAATGTCCGCATGAATGCAGAAGTTCTAAGAAAGGCAAAAGGGGTTTTTGTGCATTCTGAATACGCAGCAGGGCAGATTGAAAATGTAATTGCGAAAGAAAAGATATGTAAAATCAATCTAGTCGAAAACAAAATTGAAACAGAATTAAAGAAGGACTTTTTAAAAAAACGTTTTGGAATTAAGAACAGCGAGAAAATTATTGGGGCGGCCGGTTTTATTGCTCCTAGTAAGCAGAATGAGATTAGTTGTCAGGCGGTGAAAGAATATAATTGCACACACAAAGAAAAGATTCATTATGTTATGATTGGCGAAGGTGATTATGTGGATTCTTATCTTGATGAGTATATACATAAGACGGGCTTCTTAGATAATGAAGATTTTTATGATGCGTTGAGTTCGTGTGATGTAATCTTAAATTTGCGTTATCCTTATAATGGAGAATCGTCCGCAACGCTAATTCAAAGCATGAGTATTGGTAAGCCGTGTATAGTTACGGATATAGGTTGGTTTAGTGAGTTGCCAAATGATAGCATAAAAAAAGTTAAAAAGGATATTAAGGCAAAGCATTTAGCTGAAATAATTGAGGGATTAGTGATGGACTCGCAGAGCATTTCGCGAAAAGGATGCGATTTTGTGAAAGAACAATGCGCAGCTGAAAATATAGCGAAAGTAGTGAAAAAATTTGTTGCAAAAGTAGAAAGGTGGTAAAATAATGCACAGTGAGTCTAAGAATAAGAGATGGATATTTTTATTAACAGGCATATGTTCTATGGTGATATTACTAATGAGGATATGGAATATTGCAGATTTGGCAGGTCCAGTTATTT
Organism: Lachnospiraceae bacterium; assembly: GCA_017622795.1. Lineage (GTDB taxonomy): Bacteria > Bacillota > Clostridia > Lachnospirales > Lachnospiraceae > SIG299. Next base: position 186,147 of record JAGAQI010000047.1, on the reverse strand, counting down.
TCAATGATGAGATGGGCTATTGGAGTCATGCGGCAAATATGATGGGGCTCCCGTGGAAAAATACGGAGGATTTATGGTATTCATATGGATATAGTCTTATACTAATGCCTTTCTTTTTGTTTACTCATAATATGAATATTTTGTACAGAATAGCAATTGTAATAAATGGGTTGTTCGGAGTAGGTAGTTTTCTGCTAGGTATTCAAATATTAAAAAAATTAAAGCTGGAATGTAGTGATATAGCAAAAATATTGATTTCTTTTACTGCGGCTTGTTATTCTGCATATTTATTTCAAAGCAACATAGCATGGGCTGAAAGCCTTGTTTATTTTTTATTTATTTTGTTGCTTTATGCGGTACTGTGCTTTGTAGAACATCCATCATATAAAAACAGTGTATTTGTTTCGCTTGGTGTTGTGTTCTTATATATCACACATAACAGAACAATTGCTGTGGGAATTGCTTTTTTTATGATGCTTTGTTATATGTTATGGGATAAGAAAATATGTTGGAAACAAGTGAGTCTTATCGTATCAATTATTGCAATTTCTTTTGTTTTTGATGATTTAATGAGAGCGAATGTCTCTATTTTGATGTGGGGAAGAGAGGATGCATTTGTTGGAAATGATATCAGCACTAATATAGACAATTTGTTCAATGTTTTATTTACTATGGAAGGGAGATATAAATTACTTTTATCTCTTGCAGGAAAGTTGTGGTATGTTTTTACATCTACTCTTTCGTTGGCTTTTTTTGGAGTGATATACCTTGTTAAAAAGTGGATAATTTGTTACCAAGAAAATAGAAAAGAGCTCTTTTTTTATTTCTTTCTTATCTTTTCTTTTTTAGGAGTGTTAGCAATTAGTACAATTGCAATGATACCTCTTGACGTTGCAGAGGGTGCGCGTATAGATATTGCATTTTATGGTCGCTATACAGACATGATTAGTGGAATTCTAATAATTTGTGGGTTATTAGAGATGCAAGAAATTCGTTCTTCTGAAAAAAGATATATTAAAGAAATATTATTTGGTGCAGGAAGTTATTTGTTTTGCACGATTATTTTATTTGGTTACGTAAAAGAAGTACCTAATGCGTATATTAATAAGGCTTGTGTTCCTGGATTATATTTTTTCAGTGATGTTAATTTCATAGGATGTTGTGACATCGTTTTGATAATGCTGTTAATCTTTGGGTTATACACAAATTTCTTTAAGAAAAGTAAAAAGGGATGGATTATGGGAATATTGATAGAAATAGGAATAATATCAATTTTCTTAATTGATTATTATCATGTTTATCAATCAATTAATTTTCCGAATGTATATAGTAGATTAACAGACGTATGCAATGTCATTGCAGATAATCCGGAGTATGATTTGTTTTATTCTGGAAGTAATTACTCCGAGCGACAGGTTATTCGTTCGAGGGCAACAGAAAATAATATGTACTTTGAAGAGCCATATGAAAACGCAGAAAACTTTTTTTATGTCATCAATTGGGATATAGTGAAAAATAATTTGGAGGAGTATCAAGAGTATTATTATGTAATGTCATTTGGTGCAGATGCACTTTTGATTAATGGGAAAGAAATAAATGAAGCATTAAGTCAAGCAGGTTTTAAATGTTTTTCTATTGATAAAATGCGTTCCCTTGATGAAACAGACATATTGGCAATTGAAGTTATTGATAAAGGAAAAATTCTTCAAAAAACAGAGAATTCTTTAGCGGTGATGGTAGAAATTACCGTTCCAGAAGATGTTTTGTTTATTAATGACAAACCTTATCGCTTAGCATATCATGTATATGATATAAACGGAAACATTGTACAAAAAGATGGGATAAGGACAGACTTTAATAATATAAAGAACGGTGATTTAATTGAAATGGTAATCAATACAGGGGAGTTAGAACCGTCAGGAAAGTATCTTATAGAAATTGATATTGTACAGGAAGGAGTTGCATGGATTTCGAGTAGAGGCTTAAAAACGGTATTTTTTGAAATAGTAGTTCCAGAGTAGAAGTATATAGCTTATATACGGTGGCAGAAACAGAAAGGAAAGCACAGATGAAACTTATTATCCAAATTCCCTGCTTCAACGAAGCAGAAACTTTAGAAATCGCTTTAAACGATTTACCAAAACACATTGAAGGAATTGATGAAATTGAATATTTAATTATCAACGATGGCAGTAAAGACAACACAGTAGAGGTTGCTAAAAAGTGGGGCGTGCATTACGTTGTAAACTTCAGAAGAAACAAAGGTCTTGCCAAAGGCTTCATGGCTGGACTGGATGCCTGCTTATCTGCGGGAGCTGATATTATTGTCAACACAGATGCAGACAACCAGTATTGTGGTGAAGATATCGAAAAACTGGTCAGACCAATTTTAGAAGGAAAAACCGATATTGTTATCGGTGAACGCCCAATTGATAAGACGGAGCATTTTTCACCTTTAAAAAAGAAACTGCAGCATTTTGGAAGCTGGGTGGTACGCAAAGCATCCAATTCTGATATCCCGGATGCGCCGAGCGGTTTTCGTGCTTACAGTAGAGAAGCTGCTATGCGTTTGAACGTAACAAATGAGTATACATATACTTTGGAAACAATCGTACAGGCCGGTCGTGATAAGATTGCCATGACATCGGTGCCAATTCGCACTAATGGTGAACTGCGTCCATCCAGACTGTTTAGCAGTATGTTTGGATATGTTAAGAAGTCAATGGTAACTATTGTTCGTGCCTATATGATGTACAAGCCGTTACAGTTTTTTAGCATTGTTGGTTCTGTACCATTTGTTGCTGGTTTATTGTTAGGTATCCGCTTCCTAGTTTTTATGATTATGGGAGAGTCTGATGGCCATATTCAGTCCTTAATTTTAGCCAGTGTTTTGTTAATGATGGGATTTATGACATATATTATTGGCTTGCAGGCAGATATTATTGCAAAGAACCGTAAAATTTTAGAGGATGTGCAGTATCAGGTGCGTCGCTTAAACTATGAAAAAAAAGAGACAAAAGATTTAGAAGAAAACGCTAAATAGATGAGTTGTTAAATAATAAAGGAGAACTGTTATGAAGAAAATTGCAATAGCAGGAACCGGCTATGTTGGTTTGTCAAATGCGGTTTTGCTTTCTCAACACAATGAAGTAATTGCTTTGGATGTTGTTGCTGCCAAAGTAGAAATGATAAATAATAGAAAGTCACCAATCATTGATAAGGAACTGGAAGAATATCTTGCGACAAAAGAGTTAAATTTAAAGGCAACAACCAATCCGGAAGAGGCGTATACAGAAGCGGACTTTATTATTGTTTCAACTCCGACCAACTATGACCCTCAGAAAAATTATTTTGATACGTCTTCGGTTGAAACGGTATTAAAAGATATTTGTCGAATTGCCCCGAAAGCAACAGTGATTATTAAGTCCACAGTACCAGTGGGATATACAGCTGCAATTCGTGAAAGATTCAATAATGCGAATATAATTTTTTCTCCGGAATTTTTAAGAGAAGGACGTGCTTTATATGATAATTTGTATCCTTCCAGAATTATTGTAGGTGAACGCTCAGAAAGAGCAAAGGAGTTTGCAAAATTATTGCAGGAAGGTGCAATTAAAGAAAACATTCCGGTGTTATTTACTGAATCTACGGAGGCAGAGGCAATTAAGTTATTCGCTAATACTTATTTAGCGCTTCGTGTGGCATATTTTAATGAACTGGATACCTATGCAGAGCTAAAAGGACTTGATACTCGGCAGATTATTACCGGTGTATCTTTGGATCCAAGAATCGGAGATTTCTATAACAACCCTTCCTTTGGTTATGGTGGATATTGCCTGCCTAAGGATACAAAACAGTTACTTGCAAATTATAACGATGTGCCGAATAACTTGATATCTGCGATTGTAGAAGCAAACAGAACCAGAAAGGATTTCATTGCGGACCAGATTATTGCAAAGAATCCTAAGGTGGTAGGTGTTTATCGTCTTACAATGAAGTCTAATTCTGACAATTTCCGTCAGTCGGCCATTCAAGGAGTTATGAAGCGTATCAAGGCTAAGGGAATAGAGGTTGTGGTTTACGAACCAACCTTGAAAGAGGAAGAATTTTTCCGCTCCAGAGTAATTCGTGACCTGAACGAATTTAAAGCTATCTCTGACGTGATTATTTCAAACCGCCAGTCAGAAGATTTAAGTGATGTTTCTGAAAAGGTATATTGCAGAGATATTATGGGACGGGATTAACTTGCGGATTGAGGAAAAGGCATGAAAAATTTATTAAAAAAATTTTTGAATAAAGAAACGATTTTGTACGGCATTTTTGGCATTGGAACTTCTATGTTAAATGTTGTTTTGTTTCAGTTGCTGTTAATGACGAGCATGGATTACAAAATAGCTAACTTGATTACTTTAATTGTGGTCAAAGTTGCTGCTTATATTTGTAACAAAAATTTTGTATTCCAGAGCCATTGCGATTCTTTTGCAGAACTGTTAAAAGAAATTTTCCGTTTTATTGTTGCAAGAGGAGCGACCATGATAATCGATTATGTAGGATTAATTATCATGGTTGATTTGTGTAGCTTACCGGAACTTCCTAGCAAAATATTTATTACCGTACTTGTTATTGTAATAAACTATATCGTTGGGAAAAAGCATGTGTTTAAGAAGTAAAGAGGGTAATGTTACCTATTGGTAGCGTATCTGATGATTGCCAAGGCGCAATATGAGGATAAGCAGTACGCCGGAAGCTATAACGTAGGCCCGGATGAAACGGACTGCTGGACTACCGGCAATTTGGTTACCTTATTCTGCCAGAAGTGGAATGAAGCGACTGGTGACAATGTGCGTTGGATTAACAAGTACGATGGTGGCCCTCACGAGGCAAATTTCCTCAAGTTAGACTGCTCTAAGTTAAAGAGAACCTTAGGCTGGGCTCCGCGCTGGAACGTGGAAACCACTATGGAGAAAATTGTGGAATGGACTTGCTGCTATTTGAATGGCGGTAATGTGGCTGAATGTATGGAAAAACAGATTCGGGAGTTTATTTCGGAATAGTTTATTTAGGAGTAAGCAATACTCTGATTTCCTACATTCTGTATGTGGTCAGCCTTCTCATATTTCAAAAACTAAATTGGTTTGGCAAGGTTGATTACCTGGTGGCTCAGATGATTGCATTCATTCTCAGCGTGCTTTGGTCCTTTTACTGGAACAACAAATTTGTTCTTAAACAGTGCACTTCTGGTAGTATGGGTGGACGTGTTACATCTCTCTGAGTTTGTGGCACCGATCATCAACCTTTTAATTAGTGTTCCATTAAACTTTATCATCAATAAGTTTTGGGCATTTAAATAGTGCTGTAGGAAATAAGTGCGTAATGAAATGAGCCGGTCATAGACCGGCTCGTAAGTTTCTTGTTGGCAATATTAATTATTTTGTGGAGGTAAAATCAACTCCTCATACAGAGGGCGGATATCTTCTACATTTTCCTCCAACTCATCCGCAATTTGCTCCAGGGTTTTGCCCTTTGTGATTTTGCGCTGAATTTTGTCTTTGAGTTTTTGAAGGTTTGCTTGTTGCTCCTGTTGAATACCTTGTTGAACACCACGCTGTTCGCCTTCTTCCATCAGGCGCTCACGTAAAATATCTTCATCAACTTCGGCTAAATACACATCTAACACCTCCGCTCGGTGGGCCTTTAAAAAGTCGGCAAGGATGCCTTCAGAAATGCATTCCTCTACTGCTTTGTCTACGGCCTCATTTACTGGCATGGATTTTTGGTAGCTTTGTATTTTGCTGACAAGAGTTGTGTATTCATTTAATGGCTTACAGCTTTGAAGAAGACTTTTATTATCTGCGTGCTTCAAATTGATGACGGTGGCTGTCCACTCAAATTCGCCGCTGTCATCAGGAATTTGAAATGCATCGGAAAGTCGGAGCTTTTCCAAAGCCGGACGTTTGGATATGCCGGTGTAGAACACGATATAGTTTGGTGTTGGAATTTTCACCAAGGTGCTTACGTGCGGTGTCAGACGGTTTGTCTGCATATACTTGGCATAAAGGCTACCGTAGTAAATAAATCCGCGAAGGGGCATATTTGGGTTGTGTGTGGACTGCTGTTCATACAGGTTCATCGTATCAGCAATTACAAACGAAAGATCATTTTTCATTTTGAGATAAAGGGCATCTTCAATAGTGGTGATTTCTAAATCGTCCTCGTTGGTGTAAGAAGATTTGTTCAGCGCATTATAAAGTGCCAGAGTATTTGCCTTGTTTTTCTCATCTGCAAAGATAAGACGGAACAGGCGGTCCTTATGTTCACGGTTTGTGCTTGTCACAATAGAATCCTCCTTGTGGAATCCTGTTGTGCCTGAGAAATAATCCTTCTAAACATAGTATAACTGTGTAGAAAGGGTTTTGCAAGGCAAATTTGTATTCAGGAGGGGAAACTGAAAATATAAGGTTATTTAGTTTTCAAGCATAACAGGGAATAGTTGCCGAAGCGGCAAGTGTTATGAAGTACAAAACGTTTTGTAAAATCATTATACTGCATTGTGTATAATACTGCAATATCGGAATGTTTCACAAAAAACAGGTCTGTTTTTGTACAGTTTGCTGAAAGAATAAAACAGTTTGGTTTGCATAGAATTAGTGAATCCGGTTGAGTACGCCGGAGCTTCTTGATGGCTTTACCCTGTTCTCCATTCGGGTATCATTGACTTTTTATGTGCGGGCGATACAATGTATCGTAAGAAAAATAAAAGGAGTCCGGTGTGGAAAAAGAAAAGTATACCCAATTAGGCGCTTACTATTTATTGCTGATATTCGGCTAATTTTTGATTTAGTTCATCGGTACTTTCTTGAAAGGTACAACTGCATATGCTATAATTTCCTTAATGCAATACCGTACTAAGGAGGAATTATGGAACTCATATTAGAACTTTTGTTTAATGTGTTTGACGATACAATGACCGGCACCGTGCTGGTCATTTATTTCGCATTTTTACTGCTTATATATAAATATTTAAAGAAAGAGAAGCAGTTGCATTTATATTTAAAATCGTTTCGTTGGAAGGCATGTCTGACACTGGCTGTGTTGGGCCATATGGCGTTGATTTTGCTTTGGGATGGAGAAAATGCAGAGAAGCAGAAACTTTGGGTATGGTTTCTGGCGTTTAACATCTGCTATGACATTCTGGTATACTTTTACTTGAAATATATACCTTCTGTACCGCGGCGTCGAATGGAGAGAAATATAAACAAAAGACGGCATGATTTGCTGGGACTATACAAGTATCTGGAAACCGTAGACACAAGCATGTTTTCACCAACGGACAAGCTTTATTGGAATAGACAGTATTATATGGTTCTGTATCATATGGGCAGTGTGAACAAGGCAGTGGAAATTATGCAGGAAACAGAGGAGAAAGAGAGTCCCAGGGCACGGATGTTAATGGCGTTGCGAGCTGAGAGCCGGTGCGATATAGATAAGTCGCAAAAACTGATGCTACAGGCTATGGACGCACTAAGGTCGGGAGATACAGATTTGTTAAGGGTGCAGATTTTAAATAATTGTGGAAGATGTTTCCGATTAAGTGGAAATAATGAAACCGCCATGCAGTATTATAATCAGGCAGCAGACCTTGTTGGAGAGAAGACAGCAAAAGAAGTGGTCCATATTGTGTACGCCAACCTGATTATGGAGTCCTGTATCATGGGAAAAACGCCAGAGGAACTGGATATTTTATTTGCACAGTATAAGAATTTGATAAGAGAAAATCAAATAGATGATATTATAGAATTTGAAAATGTGCGCTTATCAATAGCAAGACAGCTAGGTGCTGTGGAGCAGGCAAAAAAACTGATAGAAGAGAGTTTTGAGCGTTATTGGCCAATCATAGAACGAGAGGGAGAAAGAAGCAGGAAGTTAAACTATTTGATTTCCTCCATGCGGATAGCGCATATGGCAAAGTTGGAATTAAACCGTTATTTCGATGCGATCCGCAACAATCTTGGCAGTTTACAGAACCTGGATATGCCTCAAAGATATTATTTGACAAAGGAAATCTATCTAGCATTATTGGAACCGCCATTGCTGAATGATTTTTTTCGGTCAACCTATCGGGATGTGCTTGAATATGCAGGTGATTACATCAGAGAGGCAGCGGCAGCTGATTTAGAACAGTATCTGTCGGAATTGCCCTCGGTGGCTGTGTACGCAGTAGGTCATACACAGCAGGAACTGGTGTGGCTGATGAAACACAAATTACAACCATATAATGCCGTGGAAGCCTTTGAACGTCTAAACTCCACGGTAGAGCTTTATGAGAGTCAGAATCTGAAACTGGAGGCTTTAATTGGTGCAGGAACTTTACTGGATGAACTTCTGGCTTCACAAAACCTAAAGGAGGATTTATCGGTAAAGTACCCGGAGAGAATACAGGATACACTGACTTATATGGAAATGGCAGTCGGGAGACTTAAATATCATCCGGGCTGCTCGGAACAGTTTCTAAAAATGGCGTATGCGTATATTAGACTTCATAAATATGAGAAATGTTGTCTTTACTATCGAACTTTTGAAAAGTGCAAAATAGCGGAGCATCATTTTTCTGTATGGTTAAAAGAGAATATTGCTTTTGTAAAGCTGGTGACAAGGCTTGTGGAAATAAAAAATGAGTTAAAGAATTTGAAGAAACGAGCTGGAAGAGAGCGGTTGTCGCCAAAAGCAGTGGCATGGTTGCAACAGTATCCTAGGGTGCCAAGTGCAGAGATTGTTTATTTATTGGCCGGACTGTTGGAAATGCCACAAGCCTGTGCCAAAGTAGTTTCTTGGGCAGAGGTAAGTGAAGCAGGACTATTGGTTCCAAAGTCACACTGGTGGCTTTGCTATGGAGAACAATATCCAATCAGTGATGTTAATTCTCTGGTGGAAATTGATTTTTGTTACAATGAAGTTTCAGAGGAATCGGATGCTACGCAGATGGTTTTTTTCCCGACTTGCCATCCAATGCAGAGGCGCTCTACAGAATGGGTGCAGAAGCACGTGGTAAACCGTCCGGATTATATTTGCAGATTGGATACATTGGTGAGAGATTTAAGAGTAGCAGACAATGAGTATGCGCACTTAAAAGAAATTCTTTTATTTGTGCACCGGATGCGGTGATGTAAAAAGAAAAATAAAGTTACACAAAAAGTGAAATCTCAAATTTGAGGGCGGCACATAGTGTCGCCCTGATTTTGTCATCATAGTTAATTTGACTTCGAAGTGATCATAATTGCCAGTCGTAACAAACGCTTTTTTATGTTTATGTGTTATGTTATACGAATAAAACGAGAAAACTTTGAGTAAAATGATATAAAATATAGCAAATTCAAGTAAGTTATTGACTTTTTAGAAGCAAAGTGTTATTCTGAAATCGGAGGTGTAAGAATATGTTCACGTATATTAAATTAAAAAATTTTATGTCGTTTAAAGATGTAGAAGTTGATTTTAGAAGTGGCAGTAAAGGAGCAAAAAAATTCATCTCTATTTATGGAGAAAACGGTAGTGGTAAGTCTAATTTTGTGAATGCAATTAACCTGCTTTATAAGAGCGCGGACTCTTTCCGGACGTTAGGAGTTGACGAAAAAATCAAGGAACTTGTTTCAGGAAAAGAGTTTCCGGAAGATCTTTTGGAGTTTCTTATAAATGATGTTAACATTCTAAAGTATGTTAAAACATGTCGTATGTTAGAGTGTGAGGAAGATACCAGCGTGGAATACGGATTTCGGTATAAAGGTTATGAAGGTTATTATTCTTTTTCCTTTACGGACCGATTCGTTCATGAAAAGCTTTATTATTATACCGGTAAGCAAAGAGGTGTATTGTTTGAGGTTAATTGCGCGGAAGATGGCACAATTACGCCGGAATTCTCTGCAAAGATTTTCCAAAACAAAAAAGTTCAAGAAGAGTTACGAGACGAACTCGATAAGTATTGGGGCAAACATACTCTGTTAAGTATTTTAACCAAAGAACGCAGAGAAAAAAATGAACAGTATATTAAAACAAATTATTTAAAATATTTATTTTACATTATTGATATGTTGGAAGATACGGCGATTCATTATAACAGTACGTCTCTTATCGGATATGAAATTGATGCAAGAGAGCCAAAAAATCTGCTGCAGAATTTAAAAGAAGGTAAGATAAATCTTGCGGAAGAAGAACTGTTAAACCGTTCAGAACGCATTTTAAGAGACTTTTTCACGCAGGCATATGCTGATATTAAAGATGTGTTTTATGAAAGACGTGTAGAAGAAACAGAGATTTATTATAAGCTTTATGTTAAGAAAATGATTGGTGAAAAAGTAAGAACTGTAGATTTTGGCAGAGAATCCGGTGGCACCCAGAAAATTCTGGAAATAGTCCGTGCACTCTTGGGGGCATTCTGTGGGGTAACTGTTGTCTATGATGAAATCGACAACGGTATACATGACTTATTGTTAAAAAATATCATTATGTCTATGATGGATGACATCACCGGTCAGTTAATCATTACTACACACAATACCTTTTTGTTAGAAAGCATAGATATCAAGTCTGCTTATATTATCAACGTAGATTACCAGGGAAATAAAGAAATAAAGAGTCTGGATAAATATCCTCGCATTCAAGGAACAAACAACCCAAGACGAATGTATTTGAAGGGCTTGTTTGGTGGTGTTCCTATGACAGACACCCTGGATTACGAAGCTATTTTAAGCGAATTGGTTGACGATACGGATGTAGAAGGAGGCGAGTAATAGTGCCGACGAATACATTACGATATACCAGATGTGCTGTTATGGTGCATGGCAAGTCAGAGCTTTACCTGGCAAAGTACATTTGCAGTAATCTGCGCATTCCTTATAAGATGGTTGCAAATAACAACGGAAGAAGCAGTATCTAGATTAATGGAATTTGGAATTATTTAAAGAAAAAGCCGTTTATCAACCTAAAGGCTTTTGCCGAGGAATATTCCATTGAGTACGACAAAAAACAAAAGAAGCTGCTCAATTTTAAGTTGTTTATGATTATGGACACTGATGATTGTGATGAACGTACAAAAGAAATGTACATATCCGGAGAGCTTTTTAAAGGACACCCACTAGAAGAATACATTGTTCCAATTTACAATATAGGAACCCTCGAAAATGTACTTTACAAAGCCGGATTAACGCCACAGCGATTGTCTTCTTCCGATAAGGGAGAGTATTATAAAAAAATCTTCCCTATCAATACTCAGCCAATGAGTTATAAGACCATTGATCAGGTTAGAGCCTTTGCGCAGAGTATAAAAGGAATTAAAGAAACAAATTTACTGGAGTTTGTGGAATATTGCATTCAACAGCTGCCGGGAGAAACTCTCTGGGTGGAAAGGAGTGAGTATGATAAAAAGTAGAAAGCCAAAGAAAAAAGGCTGAAGCGCCAACTTCAGCCCCACTTTGCAATGACCCGTAAATGATCTGCAAAATACCAAAATCATTATATCATTTGCGTTTCTGCTTTACAACCCAAAACGTTTTTTCGAAAAATAAGAGTTGGTCATTATCTTTTCATAATAGATGTGTCTGTGTCAGAAATAACACAGGTGTATTAAGTGATGCCCAAAAAACAGTTTTTTTAGTAAAGGAGAATAAGCATTATGAAAAGAAAACATGTAACAGATGTATGGCTGACCGGAGAGCGGGGCCATATTGCCTATGATTTTGTGGATGTAGCAGTAAATGATGATAATTTGCTGTTCATCGATCCGTGTTTGATGGAAGCTCTGGATAACGAGTGGGGCAAGCAGGCAGTGAAAACAATGAAATCCTACTTTGACTGCCTGTATGAGGCGTATGAAACAGAGGACAAAAGAAGCAAGTACGAACTGTTTTCTCATGTGGGAGAACAAAACGGCACCAGACTGGGGTATGGTGACGGACATAACGGAAAGGGCCACACCGCAGACGGTATGTTGGATGTACTTAGACCTTTGGAAACATTGATTCATGAAATCAAAACCATTGGAGTAGTGCAGGATTTAGCGATACTGGTTCCGGGATTTGCAGAAGACGGTATGTCGGATTTGTTGACCAATGTACTGCATGACTTACTTCATGATTTTACAATGGAACAGATGAAAAAATATGGGGTAAGAAGTAATGGAATCACGTCATACCATTTCTGGAATGCTGAAGCAAAAGAATGGCAGTGGACCCAAAAGGCGGGCTATCTTGTGGATGGCCGGGAACTTTTGGTTGTACCAAAAGGGATTGTTAGAAAGAATTACTTGTTTGGAACCGGCCAGTATTTTGCCAGAGTTATTATTGAGCGTATCCGTGCTGCAGGAGGTATGATAGATAACGATGGAAAACTGATTCCTAAAAAAGATATTATCAAGTCTTACCGTCACTCCGAAGACCACTGGATGTATAACAAGGTCATTGATTACAGTAAGCAGAATGAAGATGCTCTGGAGGAATACCATGATAGAGTGGCATTCTTCTATAGAGAAAGTGGAGGAACAATGACAGATGAGGAATTGGATGCTACGTTGTATGGAGTGAAAAGGAGAAAGAGTGCGTAAAGGAATATGCCGGGAGTGACCCTGCAGCGCCATTTTCAGCAGGAAATTGTGCAAATAAAAGAAACATTTTCTCCATCCACCAATTTCCTTCGTCACCTTCTACAACGTGCTATGCCAATTTTTGGTACCTTTTCACAAACTTGTTTTGAAGGAAAAAATTTATGTTAAATCATATATCCCGATAAATAAAACGTTTGCGGGATGAAAAAAACAAATTGTCGGAGTTTTTAATAAAACTCCGGCGTTGTTTTATGTATGGAAATGTGCTATAATGTACACAAAGCATAATTCTGAACGATTTGGCAGATGCCATTCTAAAAATCTTAGTATCATTCTGAAAATTCATGCTTTTATCCCAAACGATAGAGCAGGAGTTTTCAAACCTCCTGCAAGTGTACGCAAAAAGGAGGAAAGGAATGGGAAAACCAAACGTAGTAACAAAGCAGTATATGAGGGACAATGCCCGCTTTGCGGATGCCTGCAATTTTTTTCTGTTTCATGGAAAGCAGGTGATTAAGCCGGAGGACTTGGCGGAAAAGGATGTAACGGAGCTTGCCTTGCCCAAGGGCTTACAAGGTGCGGTGGCAGTGGAAAAAGTGAGGGATGTATTAAAGGGCTGTTGTGTTAAAACAGCCGGTGGTGTCACCTATCTGATTGTGGGTATTGAAAATCAGACCGATGTCCACTATGCCATGGTGGTCCGCAACATGCTTTACGACGCACTGAATTATGCTTACCAGGTTGGAGAGTGTGCAAAAGAAAATAACCATGTACTGGAACTACGGCACATGGGACGGTGCCAGAAGTCTGCACGAAATGTTTGATGTGCAGGACAAAACAATTTTAGATTATGTGTCAGATTACAAGCTAAATCTGATTGTCCCGGAGGAAATCAAAGATTTTGATAAGTTTAAAACCGAACGTTGGTCCGTCCTTGGCAATGAAGAAGTAAATTTACTAAATATTTGTCTGAAAGCAAATTTAAAAATAACAAGCGGTTCAGGGGAAGGAGTCGGAAATAAAGTGTGTAAGGGAATTATTGAATTACAGGAAATGAGCAGAGCAGAAGGAAAAGCGGAAGGTCAGCTGCTTACCTTACTTGCCTTGGTACGGGATGGCCTGCTGTCTCGTTCTGTCGGAGCACAGAGGGCAGGCATGACGGAAAAAGCCTTTGAAGAATTATTGACGGGAAACTAAAGCGATAAATGAGGTCTTCACTGATATTTTCAATGTGTTGGTATTTGGTGACTATCCGATGACAACTATTTACGCTATGAAATATAAGAATGGAAAGTGGATGAAATGCAGCTCAGACAAATTGATATGAAGAAAACAGGGAATAAAATAAAGAAATTATGTAAAGAAAAAAAGATAACAGTAAAAAACATTCAGAAGGAACTGGGAATAGGTGCGTTTCAATCAGTTTATGATTGGTTTTCGGGAAAAACTCTTCCAAGCCTGGATAATCTGTTTTATTTAAGCATATTATTGAAGGTGCATATGGAGGATATGATAGAGGTGGTGTCTCCCCCTGTAGTTATGGATGTATGTTGGTTAGAAAAAGGCAAGGAAAATAAGTCTTATTTAACCGCATATTATATCGGACTTTCAAAATATATGAGTACTATTCAGTTATAAACTGAATGACAGCGAAGGTAAAATAATGTTACCATTTTAATAGTTCTATGAAGGGAGCTTTGAAATGGGAACATTTGCGGAATTTTGGCGGTGCGGTAATGCAACAAAAGACGAAAGAAAAATGGAGGAGTTTTCAGAAAAAGTCAAAACAGTATTTCAGTGCGGCGGCATGATGGACATAGAATCCACCAGTTTATTTGGAAAGAAAATAATTACAATACGTAAGGCTGAGATGGATTCGGATGGAATGAATTTTCATTACAATTATTTTGAGGATGATGTTTGGAAAAATGCCGGATATGATCGTAAAGATAATTACGTATGGAGTAATAAAATAGGATGGTCTCAGTTTCATGACGCAGTGGTTGCAGCTTACACTCTGGAAGAACAATATACAGAAGGAGTAGCAGCTACCATGGTAAATGGCGAATTTGTGAGCTCGTGGGAGTATGTAGGTTGGTTGAATTACTTATTTGATGAACGTAAGCATATAAAAAATTTCGACACATGGAGTTTATTTGAGGCACATTATCGTAAAATTGGGGCAGAAGATTATGATAGATATGAGGATGCATGGAGTGATTTTGGAGATAAACGATATGCATTTATAAGTAAGTGCGAAATCTATGCGGTCTTACATGGTATAAATGAAATGTTGAAAATGGTCGACCAGAGAGAAAAAGATGAACTTGAAAATCTGTCCTTTGAAGGTATGAAATTTGCAATAAATTATCTGAAAACCTATGAAAAGTCGGAAGAATGTACGGTTGAGGAACAGTGCAAAAAGATGATGAATGCCATAAAGGAGTATTATTTGTATGATAAAAAAGATGAAAATGAATATAGTAAATTAATAATCGGCTTGAGTGCATCAGATGCTCCTGCGGTAATTGTTAAAGGAGTTGCAGAAACCTTTAGTAAAGATTTTTGGGAACTGTGGGATGAAATTAAAGATGTTGTATGCAGAAAACAACAAATTTTATACGGTAATGCTGGGTATTATGTGATTCCAATTTCAACACAAGAGTTGTTCAGACAAAATTCTGATGATATGGTTTTGTACTGGGAAGACGATGGGAAAATAACGTTTTCCGATGAATTATGGAACTGGTTTTATGAGCTGAAAATAGAGTTTGATAATATGGTAGAAGAAGAGTGTATTATAAAAAATCCTTTGCGGTATATGGTAGAGCTATTGGAGGAAGCGGAAGAAAACTTTTATCGTGTGTTTGCTATTTCTAATTATTTCGAAGAATGTATGGAGAATTTAAACGATGTAAGATATCAAACACTTTGGCGTTTGTTCGATAAATTAATTCATAGTCAGGAATTAAGAGAAGCAGCGGATGTGATTTTTGTTCCGGAGGGACCGGAACATGAAAACGAAGGAGTGCATTACTGGGGAGATAAACCTAAAAGGAGGCTGATTCGTAGCTGGGATATTATGAGTCATGATAAAAAACAAAACATTGGCCGAATGACGGTACGAAGATTTTTGGCGTTAGTGGCAAATCTGCCATTACGAAAGAAAGTTTTTGGATTTTGAGTTGAATATTGTTTTTAACTCTTGACGTACGTTTTTACGTACGTTATAATATGGGTGACATAAGATATTTATGCGAAGAAGAATAGTTGGAAAATAAATAGAATTATAGGAGATTAATTTATGTCGACCATTAATATTACAAATGCAAGAAAGGATCTTTATAATCTGGTAGAGGCTGTCAATATGTTTCATGAACCAACATTAATTGTAGGGAAAAGGGCAAATGCAGTTCTGATTTCAGAGAGTGATTGGAGTGCAATTCAGGAGACTTTATTTTTAGATGCTATTCCTGGAATGACCAAATCTATTTTAGAAGGAGCAAAAGAGTCCTTAGATGATTGCATTTCAGAAGATAAGGTGAGCTGGTAATGTACAGGATTGTATTTACAAAACAAGCTTTAAAAGATCTGGAAAATTTAAAGAAAATAGGTATTTCCAATAAAGCAAAGGTGTTGGTAGATGTAGTCAGGGAAAATCCATATCAGAATCCTCCGCGGTATGAAAAATTGGTAGGAAAATTAGACGGGATATTTTCCAGAAGAATCAATATTCAACATCGGTTGGTATATCAGGTATATGAAGAAATCATGGTGGAGAACGATGTGGAGTATCAAGGAACTATAAAAATAATTCGAATGTGGACACATTATGATAACATTAAGTAACAAGCGGGAATAAAACCACCGGGCATATGCGGTTTGCATATGCCCGGTTCTTAATTAAAAACTCAATATTTCCGGTGGATTCTGTGTATCAATTTTATCAAAGCACTGTTCCCTGAAAAATCCGGAACGGGAATAGGGTTCCCCGCCTACATACAGATGAGCACAATCTCCAAGGGTTCTTAAGCGGAAATACGCATCTCCTTTTACACGTTCTTCAGTGGTCAGTACCGTAACAGAGGTTGGTGCCACAAAGGCGCCCTGCCAAAGAAGCGGTGCCGGAATTCCGAGCAGGTGGGAGAGAATGACAAACTGCACGCCCAGGTGACAGAAGAACACCAGGGTATCCGAATTGCCCTTTACCACTTTATAATAGTTGCCGCTGTGTTCATAGCCGTGCTCTGCCAAAACAGCGTCAATTCCCTGTTTTACTTCTTCAAACTTGCTTGCTACTTTGCCGGTCTGCATGACAGGAGCCTGCAGCCAGGTGTCTTTATGATAAAGCTCCGGAACATTGGTCCAGTAATTTGGCATAAAGTCCCATGGGATGCGGTTGTTTCCGGTTTCCGGGTCCTTGACGTCCACATAAAATTCTTTTAACCATTCGTGGATGGTGGCGGTGCGGCCAAGCTTATTTAAGGTCAGGGATGCGGTATCTTTGGCACGGCCCAGGGGAGAGCAGTAAAATTCCTTTACGTCCCATTTTGTGGTGCGGGCAGAGAGAAGCTCAGCCTCCCGCCAGCCTTTTTCGGTAAGGGAGTCAATACTGTAGTCCGGATCGCCGTGGCGGATAAAAATTAAATTCATGGTAGTCTCCTTTGGAAAGATGTTATTTTAAGGTTCCTGTTTGGAAAACTTTGTCCATAGTATAACCGATTTTTCCTGTTCTTGCAATGCTTGCGGTTTCGGCGTGGTTAGTGTATAATCGGATGTGATGAAAATTTGCCTTTGGGCAAAAGGAGAAACGCATGAGTAAACCAATGAACGCCTACACGGGCTTTGCAAAAGTATATGAAACCTTTATGGACAACATTCCGTATGATGACTGGACAACTTACCTGACCGGATTACTGAAAGAATACGGGGTGGCACCGGGCAGTCTTTTATGTGAGCTTGGCTGCGGTACCGGAAGCATGACCAGACGTCTTGCCGAAGCAGGCTACGATATGATTGGTATCGATTTGTCCGAAGAAATGTTAGACATTGCCAGATACGAGCATCCGGAGTGTGAACAGGACATTTTATATCTGAATCAGGACATGCGGGAGTTTGAATTATACGGCACCGTGGCAGCTGTGGTCAGTCTTTGCGATTCCATGAACTACCTGACCTCTGCGGAGGATTTGCTTCAGGTGTTTAAGTTGGTAAATAATTATCTGGACCCGGGCGGATACTTCATCTTTGACATGAAAACGGAGTATCACTATGAGGTGATGATGGGCAACCGTACCATAGTGGACAATCGGGAAGAATGCAGCCTTATCTGGGAGAACTTTTACGATAAGGAAAAGAAGCTGAATCAGTATGACATCACCATTTATGCCAAGGCAGAATTTGAAGAAGAGGACGAGGAAGATATGCCGCCGCTTTTTGAGCGCATGGAGGAATCCCATGTGCAGCGGGCTTATATGGTGGAACAAATCAAAGCGCTGTTAGAACAGGCAGGCCTGGAGTTTGTGGCAGTGTACGATTCCTGTTCCAAAGATGCGCCAAAGGCCGATTCGGACCGTGTTTATTTTGTTGCAAAAGAAACCTATCAGGAGAATAAATATTATGAGTAAAGCAAGCAAAGCGGAGCAGAAAAAGGCGCTTCGCACCAAATATCTGGAAAAGCGGAATCAGATGGAGCCGGAAAAGAGAAAAGCGGCTTCGAAAAAAATCAGGGAGTGGGTCTTTGCCAACAAACGTTTTAAGGCATCAGAAACCGTGTTTGTATATGCTTCCTACAAAAGCGAAGTAGAAACAAAGGAAATCATCCAGGGGGCGCTGCGTCAGGGCAAGCGTGTGGCAGTACCAAAGGTACATGGCAGCGAAATGTTTTTCTATACCATCAACTCCTGGGAAGAACTGTTTCCGGGCTATCAGGGTATTTTAGAGCCGCAGACTGCCGGCAGGGAACCGGTGGTTCCGGCAAAGAGTGATGTGATGCTGGTTCCGGGTGCGGTATTTGACCATAAGGGCAGCCGTATCGGTTATGGCGGCGGCTACTATGACAAGTATCTGGACAAAATCTTTAGCGCCTATGGCTATTGTCCGTATGTAATGGGTCTTGCTTTTGCATGTCAAATCAATCCGAAAAAAATTCCGGCGGAAGAATATGATAAAAAAATGGATTGCATTCTGACGGAGCGTCGGGTTATAATGCCTAAGGAAGAAAGTCAGGGCAAGCTGGGAGCAATTGCAGATGTGGTGGAATTGGGCGTTGAAATTACTATCGAACTGATTGCCGAATTGGTTGATTAAACATTGGAAACAGAGAGAAATGCCCTCTGCCCGCGTGAGGGCGGGCATTTTGCTTCGCAAAACATGGAGGACAAAAATGGAATATCAGGATTATATTGTGAGAGGAACTGCAGCAGACGGCCAGGTACGTGCCTTTGCTGCAACTACAAGAAATTTAGTGGAAGAAGCCAGAAAAATGCATAACACCAGTCCGGTGGCATCTGCAGCTCTGGGCCGTCTGCTCACAGCCGGCGCCATGATGGGCAGCATGATGAAGGGTGAAAAGGATTTAATCACACTGCAAATCCGTGGGGACGGTCCTATCGGCGGTCTGGTGGTAACCGCAGACTCCAAGGCAAGAGTAAAAGGCTATGTGCACAATCCGAATGTAATGTTACCGCCAAGTGCGGAAGGCAAGCTGGATGTAGGCGGCGCTGTCGGACATGGTATGCTGCAGGTCATCCGTGATGTTGGTTTAAAGGAGCCATATGTTGGCCAGGTAGATTTAATTTCCGGTGAAATTGCGGAGGATATTACCTGTTATTTTGCCGTATCCGAGCAGGTTCCTTCTGCGGTGGCGCTGGGCGTTCTTATGAACAAGGACAATACCGTGCGCCAGGCCGGTGGTTTTATTATCCAGCTGATGCCGTTTGCGGAGGAAGCGGTAATTTCCCGCTTAGAGCAGAAGCTGACGGAAGTAACCCACATTTCTTCCCTGCTTGACGAGGGCATGACACCGGAAGAACTGATTGAGTATGTGCTGGCAGATTTTGAACCAAAGATTTTAGAAAAGGTATCGGCGGAGTATTACTGTAACTGCTCCAAGGAACGCGTGGAAAAAGCAGTAGCCAGTGTCGGCAAAAAGGATTTACAGGAAATGATCGAAGAGGGCAAGCCGATTGAGGTAAACTGCCACTTCTGTGATAAAAAGTATGAATTCACGGTGGAAGATTTGAAAAATCTTATGAAGTATTCGAAGTAAACAAAACTGTAACATTTTTGACTGGTATATGACATAAAAGAAGAGTATGTTGGTAACGACATACTCTTTTTTAGGAGGGGATTTTATGGAGAATAAACAAAAGCAAGGCTATCTATACGCACTTATCATCGGGCTTTTAACTGTTCTTGTGTGCATGGTAATTGCAGACGGCTTTGTGGGCATCGCAGGTACCATTCATGATTATAAAGAGTTTGCCGACGGAACCCATGAATTTATGTTAAAGGTAAGTGACCCTACCGGGCGGATTATTTTCTGGGGTGGTTTGCTTGCTATCCCGATGTTGTTTTCCTTAAATACCAAAGTAAGGTATACCTGGGTGAATCTGCCGCTGTATTTCGTGGCATGGTATAGTTGCTTCCTGATATTTGGAGAAAGCGTAAAGCACAGGTATCTGGCACATCCGGCCCAGGGCTTTATCTCCTTTGGTAATGAATTTAATTCAATAACAACAACGCTTTTATTTTGGATAGTACAGGCACTGGTACTTTTAGCAGCTCGTTCTTTATGGCTTATCATAAAAAAATTGTCGGAAGACAAGGAGGGGAATAAATGAAGAAAACGATAACATTATTTGGCTTATTATTTGCAATGCTGGCGGTGGCCGCTTGCGGAAAAGACACTCCGGCACCGTCACCAACTCCGGCAGCAACAGCTACCGTAATTCCGGTAGAAGCTACAGAAACACCGGCACCAAAGGAGGAACTTCCGTCTCTTGCCAAAGTTGCAGTGGAAAGTGAAATTTGGGGAGCCGAAGCTACAAAAGCTCTGCTGGGTATTACAAGAGATTCTATTCTGGCATCCTGGGGTGAACCGGTCGGCTGCTTGTCCGGTATGTGGGGTGACATCTGGGATTTAGATGGCGAACGTATGATAATCCTGTATTATAATGCAGAGGGTATCGTGTCTGAAAGCAAGATAACTCCGTGGGATTCCACCGGTGAGGAAGCAACACCGACAGGGGCGGCGCAGCCAACAGATGACCCTACCCCAACACCGGTGGCAGAACCAACAGCTATACCAACGCCGATGGATGCTCCGTTTGCCATGGTTTCTCCGGTTCCGCAAAGTGAAGTGGAAAATATTTTAGGAACTATGACGATTGACACTTACCCAAGAGTGGACGGTTCCACCGCAACCCTGCCGCTTTCCGAGGCAGTATTTATGGCAGCAACCGGTGAAAGTGCCGAAGTGGCAGCAAATGCAGTTGTACATACCAAAACCACCAATTCTTACAACCGTTTATATAACGGGGAAGTAGATCTGCTTATTGTATATGAGCCGGCAGAATCCATTGTGGAGCGCATGAAGACGGAGCCGCTCTGCATCAAGCCAATCGGCTTGGATGCCCTGGTATTTTTGGCTAACACAGCAAATCCGTTAGAATCTCTTACCATGGAACAGCTGGTGGATATTTATTCCGGTAAGATTACCAACTGGACACAGGTGGGCGGACTTGACCGAGAACTGCTGGCGTTTCAGCGTCCGGTAGGCTCCGGCAGCCAGACTCTCATGCAGAAGCTGGTAATGAAGGATGTGGCCATGACAGATGGTGATAATGTGTTCCGCTACAGCACCATGTCCGATATTCTGGAAGGTATGTTGTCTTATAATAACGAGGACAATACCCTTGGTTATTCCGTATTTTATTATGCAAACAATATGTACTTTGAGAAAGATTTAAAGCTTATGGGCGTGGATGGTGTACTTCCGTCTACTCAGACCATTTATGACGGTTCCTATAAGCTGACCAATTCTTTCTATGCAGTAGTCCGTCCGGATGAACCTGCAGACTCCAATGCCCGCAAAATCTTTGACTGGCTTACCGGTGAGGCAGGTCAGCAGTTAGTGCTTGATTTGGGCTATGTTCCGGTGCAGATGCCTGCGGGAGCAGATATTTCCGATGCAAAAATAGAAAAGCAGGAAAAAGTAGAGCTTACGGCAACAGAACCGTTGGAAGAAAACCGGTACTTTATATTTATCAATCCGCAGAATATGGTTTCCGATTACTATTACGGTGATATGACCGTGTATAACCACAACTGGGAAGAGGTTGCAAATTTCTACAATGTGACCCTAAATCATGGAGTACAGGGTGTATACAGTAACCGGTATCTCCCGGTGGGACAAATCCGTCTGAGTACTGATGGTACACAAAAGGTGCTGTATGGCGTGTTTGACCTGGAACAGGGGGTATATTCCATTACCCCATCCTACGACGGAATGGAAATGGTTGATGTGGAGCGTGGCTACTATGCGGTTCCGCCAAAAAACTGGCAGGAGGATGATTACTCCTGGAGGAAGTGGAGCATTATTGACGGTACCGGTAAGGTACTGCTTTCTCCGGTAGAAATGGCTGACTGGCTGTCCATCTACAAGTTTGGCAACGGTTACATGGAAATGACCTATGATTATAACAACTGGGACAGCGGCATGACATACCGGTATTACGATCAGAATCTCAAATTGAAAAAGGTATTCTGTCAGAAGATGGATACAATGCCGGATGATGCGGACATGTTAGAAGGTGTGGATTATATTCTCATGGATGATCAGGGCTGCCTGGTGGATGCCGACGGCGAAGTAATCTTAAACTGGGCAGTCTTCTTAGACCGGTATGGAGACGGTGAACACATGGAGCTGCAAACCTCTTTCTATAACGTAACCCAGGCAGAAGAAAACAGGTGCTACGCAATAAAGTATAAAATGGGGGTATATTTGTTTGACGGTAATGGAGAGCTGTTACGTGTCATTGATACTCCGCAAATAGTATCTGCCTTTGACAGTGCAGATTTTTATGAGCGCTTCTGCTATTATCGGGATGATATTTCCGGAGAATGGTCCTATGGCGCTTATGAGGACGAAACCCTTAATATGTCAAACGGTATGACTCCGGAACAAATCGTAACAATGTGGGGCAATAACGGCCATGTAATGTACCGCACCTACAACGGCCGCCTGTTTGTGGAAGAATATACGGCAGACGGAGACCTGATTCCGTTTCAGACAGAACTTTCAGAGTCCATGAAGAGTCTGGATGTTTCTTATTCCGAGGCAGGTTATGTCATGGTAAACCAGGACTGCGGAGAAGAAATCCAAAGCCCGTATACTAACATGCCGCAGATGATTCCGGTTTATGAGAAATCCTTATATTACCGTGGAGAACTGCTCGCCACAGGAAAGGGTATGGACCTGGATTACATGTATGATTTATCCGACGGATATGCGCTCTGGATTGTTCAGACCGGTGATGTCTGGAAAGCGGAAAGCGAAAGCGTTTATGAGGATTATGAAAATGTTTATACCCTTGCCGATTATGCCATCGTAAAAGACGGTAAGGTATTGTATGAAATCGACAATGCATACCTGGTAAGCTGGTGTAACGGCACCATATTCCTGTTAAGGGGAAATTATGTGTATGCCGTAGGCACCGACGGAACGGAGTATGTACGGGCACTGCACACGTTTCTGAATAATGATTAATGAATAACGAAAAAGCCATATTTCTGCACGAACCGTCAGCGGCGAGTGTAGGGATATGGCTTTTCTTGGTTTGGTACCGGAGAGAATTTGTTTTGTTTTTTTATAAAAGATTAATACACGAAATAGGTCGAAAGTGCTATAATAGAAAAAGAGAGTCGAAAATTATCGAATAAGAAAGAAACGAAAGGAAAAAAAGGTGAAGTAATATGGCATATATAGCATTACAGGACGTGACTAAAGTATATAAAACCGGTGAGATTGAAATTCATGCAGCGGACGGAATTACCTTTGAAATGGAAAAAGGAGAGTTTGTTGTCATTGTCGGCCCTTCCGGAGCCGGTAAAACGACGGTGCTGAATATTTTAGGCGGTATGGACAGTGCAACATCAGGAACGGTTCTGGTGGACGGTGAGGATGTGGCAAAGTACAATCAAAAACGTTTAACAAAGTACCGTCGGGAAGACGTGGGTTTTGTGTTCCAATTCTATAATCTGGTGCAAAATTTAACAGCATTGGAAAACGTAGAGCTTGCCCAGCAGATTGTTAAAAATCCGAAAAACTCTGCAGAAGCATTGGAAGAAGTTGGGTTAAAGGACCGTATGAAAAACTTCCCGGCCCAGTTATCCGGGGGTGAGCATCAAAGAGTTTCCATTGCAAGAGCTCTGGCAAAAAATCCAAAGCTGCTTCTGTGTGACGAACCGACCGGTGCCCTGGATTACCAGACAGGTAAAGCAATTTTAAAATTATTACAGGATACCTGTCGCAGAACCGACACCACCGTAGTGGTTATTACACACAATAAGGCAATTGCACCGATGGCAGACCGTGTTATTGAAATTAAGAACGGTAAAGTGGGTGCTATGCGGCTGAATGAGAATCCGGTGGATGTATCTCTCATCGAATGGTAATTAGAAAGGAAAGCTATGAAACGGGCACAAAGAACAGATTTATTACGTGAAATGAAAAAGAGCTTCAACCGCTATATTTCCATCATGGCCATTATGGCACTCGGAGTAGCCTTTTATGCAGGTGTACGTTCTTCGGAGCCGGATATGCAGTTGAGTGCTAAGAAATATTTGGATGAAACCAATTATATGGATATCCGTGTCTTAGGTACTTTTGGTATGACTGATGATGATGTGACCGAAATCAGGTCTATGTACGGCGTGGAACTGGCAGAAGGCGGTTATCAGACGGAGTTATTTTTAGAAGCGGGACAAAGGGATTATCAAATGTCGGTATATTCCCTGGGAAATGAAGTTAATCAGGTATATGTGACAGAGGGCCGCGTGCCGGAAAACGAAACAGAGTGCTTTATGGACCGGGATTTTATGCAGAGCAGCGGTTATCAAATCGGCGATACCGTTACCCTACGGACAGAGGAAGATGCCGAGCTTTCGGATATTCTTGCCGTGGACACCTTCACGATTGTAGGTGCCGGTACCTTCCCAAATTATTTATCCTGGCAGCGTGGTGCGGTAAGTATCGGTACCGGTGTGGAGGATGGTTTTCTATTCCTTCCGAAGAATGCGTTTTCCATGGAGGTTTATACCGTGGTATACGCCACTTTGAAAGGAACGGAAGAATTAAATCCTTATGGGGAAGAATATGAGAATTATGTAGATGATATCGTAAACAGGATAGAAAATATTGCGGATGCCCGCTGTAAAATCCGTTACGAGGAAGTGGTAGAACCGTACTGGGAAGACATTTATGAGGCAGAGGCTGAAATCGCAGAAGGTGAACAGGAGTTGGCAGATGCCGAGCAGGAACTTGCGGATGCTGAGCAGAAAGTAGCGGACGCGGAACTTGAAATCGCCGATGCGGAAAAGGAAATTGCGGATGGCGAAAAAGAACTGGCCGACGGTGAAAAAGAACTGGCTGATGCGGAAGCAGAGCTGTTAGAGGGCGAGCAGAAATTGGCAGATGCTGAACAGGAATTAGAGGATGCCTGGGCTGAAATAGCAGATGGTGAAAATAAGCTTGACGATGCGGAAGAAGAACTTTGGGCCGGGGAAGCCGAACTGGAAGTGGCAGAATGGGAAATTGAAGACGGTGAGGCAGAACTGGCAGCGGCGGAACTGGATATTATAAACGGGGAAAAAGAGTTGGCAGAAGTTGAGGCGGAACTGCTGGCAGCAGAAGAAGAGCTGAAAGCAGCGGAGCTTGAACTTGAATTTGCCGGTAAAGAATTTCCCGGCGGCGAAGAACAGTTAGCTCTGGTAAAGGCGCAGCTTACTGAAGCAAAGAAAGAAATTGAAGCCGGATGGAAGGAAGTCGCAGACGGCAAAGAAGAACTTGCCAAGGGAAAAGCGGAATGGGAAGCCGGCAAGAAAAAACTTGCGGAAGCAAGAGTTGAATTGGAAAAAGCCCGTGCAGAACTGGAGGAAGGCCGCAAGGAATTGGAATCTGCCAGAGCGGAGCTGGAAGCAGGCCGCAGGGAATATGAAGATGGTCTGGCGGAATATGAAAAAGCCCTGCTTGAATGGGAAGAAGGCTGGATGGAATATGAAGACGGTTTGGAAGAATTAGAGCAGGCAAAGGATGAGTTAGAGGACGGACGTGCAGAATTAGAAGATGCTAAAAAAGAAGTGGCAGATGCAAAACAGGAAATTGCAGATGCAAAACTGGAAATAGAGGATGGAAAAAAGGAACTGGAGGACGGTAAGCAGGAACTGGAAGATGCCAGGGCCGAGCTTAATGACATCGAAGTTCCGGAGTGGTATGTATTAGACCGCGGAACAGTCCAGCAGCTGGTAGAATACGGCTCTAATACAGAGCGTATCGGAAATCTGGGGGATGTGTTCCCGGCGGTATTCTACCTGGTAGCGGCGCTGGTAAGCTTAACTACCATGACACGTATGATTGAAGAAGAGCGTACCCAGATTGGTACTATGAAAGCATTAGGCTACAATAAAGGTGCCATTGTCTCCAAGTACTTATGGTATTCTTTATCTGCGACTTTGCTTGGCGGTGTATTAGGAGTTGTAGTGGGAAGCTATTTATTCCCTTGGGTAATCATCAAAGCATACAGTATTTTATATTCTAATATACCGTTTATTCTAACACCAATCCAATGGGGACTGGCCGGAGCCTCAGTGCTGATTGCAGTAATTTGTACGGTTGTGGCAACAATGTCCTCCTGCTATAAGGAGATGATTGCTGCACCTGCAATTTTAATGCGCCCGGTGGCTCCGCCAGTGGGAAGAAGGGTATTTTTGGAATACATTAAACCACTTTGGAATGCTCTCAGCTTTTCCTGGAAAGCAACCTGCCGGAATTTGTTCCGATACAAAAAGAGATTCTTTATGACGATTTTCGGTATCGGCGGCTGCATGGCGTTGCTTTTGGTAGGCTTCGGACTCCGGGATTCCATTATGGAAATTGTAAATAAGCAGTATAAAGAAATTTGGACCTACGATGCATATCTGTCCATTAGCGATGAGAATATTTCTTTGGAAGAGAAAGAACATGGCGCGGCTGTGGAAGAACAACTGTTGATACAAACCAAAAACATGGACGTAGAATCTGCAGAAGCTCAGGTGTCTGCAACATTGTTTGTACCAAAGGAGCTAAAGGGACTGAATCATTTTGTTCAACTTCGGGACAGAAATACAAAGGAAGAATATACGCTGACCGAAAAGAATGTTATTATTACGGAGAAGCTGGCAAAACTGTTGGAAGTTTCTGTCGGCGATACCATAGATCTTTATTATGACGATATTACCAAATATTCTGTGGAAGTTACAGAGATTGCAGAAAACTATATGCTCCACTATGTCTATATGAGTGCGGAACTTTATGAAGACCTGTTTGGAGAAGTGCCGGAATATAATCAGTTATATTTAAGGACAAAGCAAATGTCAGAAGAGGACAAAGAATCTTTTTCCGGCGAAATGCTTTCGGATGATAAGGTAGATTCTGTAACCTATGTGGAAGAATTGCAGGAATCTGTGTCGGTTATGATGAAGTCTTTGGAATTGGTAGTTGTAGTTCTTATTATAGCGGCCGGCATGCTTGCCTTTATTGTTCTTTATAATCTGAATAATATCAACATTATTGAACGCCGCAGAGAACTTGCTACGTTAAAGGTACTGGGTTTCTATGATGTGGAAGTAGCCAATTACGTGTATCGTGAAAACGTACTGCTGACCATAATCGGAATTTTTGCGGGAGCGGTAATGGGCTTTTTCCTGCACCGGTTTGTTATTTTGACGGTGGAAGTGGATATGATGATGTTCGGACGGGAAATTGAAGGTCCAAGCTACCTGTTCAGTGTATTGCTGACCTGCACATTTGCTGTGCTGATAAATTTTGGTATGTTTTATAAATTGAGAAAAATTGACATGGTAGAATCATTAAAAAGTGCAGAATAATCTTGTTTTTCGACAAAAAGAAGAGTATACTGAACGTATCAATGTATTTGAAGGAGAGTATTTAGATTATGGCTACCAAAAAAGCAAAAGACAGTAAGGAGAAGGCTCCTGAAAAGAAAAATGCTTGGCTTGGATATTCCGAAAAAGTAAAGAAGGACGTATTCAAGTTAAACGAAGGATATAAAAAGTTCATTTCTGAATGCAAAACAGAAAGAGAATGTGTAATCGAAACTGTCCGCATGGCAGAGGCACAGGGCTATGTGGACTTAAATCAGGTCATTGCCGAAAACAAGACATTAAAGGCCGGTGATAAGGTTTACTTCAACAACATGGGTAAGGCCTTGGCATTGTTCCTGATTGGTTCCGAACCTTTAGAAAAGGGTATGAAGATTCTGGGTGCCCATGTGGATTCCCCAAGAATCGACTTAAAGCAGGTTCCGCTGTACGAAGATACCGATATGGCTTTACTTGACACCCATTATTACGGTGGAATTAAAAAGTACCAGTGGGTAACTCTGCCTTTGGCACTGCATGGTGTTGTGGTTAAAAAAGATGGTACTGTAGTTGATGTATGTATCGGTGAAAAGGCAGATGATCCGGTAGTCGGTATTACCGACCTGTTAATTCACTTATCTGCAAAGCAGATGGGCAAAAAGGCTTCTGAAGTAATCGAGGGTGAAGATTTAAATATCCTTATCGGCAGTATGCCGCTGGATGGGGAAGAAAAGGATGCAGTGAAGGCAAATATCCTTAAGATGTTAAAGGATACTTACGACATCGAAGCAGATGATTTCCTTTCCGCAGAAATCGAAGCAGTTCCTGCCGGAGCAGCAAGAGACTTCGGTCTTGACAGAAGCATGGTTATGGGCTATGGTCACGACGACAGAGTATGTGCATATACTTCCGCAGTGGCATTATTTGAGTTAAAGAAAACAGACCGTACCGCAGTTTGCCTGCTGGTGGATAAAGAAGAAATCGGCAGTGTAGGTGCTACCGGTATGCAGTCTGTATTCTTTGAGAATGCAGTGGCTGAGGTTATGGACCGCATGGGCGACTATTCCGAATTAAAGGTAAGACGTGCCCTTGCAAATTCCCATATGCTTTCTTCCGATGTTAGTGCAGCATTCGATCCAAACTATCCGGGTGTGAATGAAAGAAAGAATACGGCTTACTTTGGTAAAGGTCTTGTATTCAACAAGTACACCGGCAGCCGCGGTAAGTCAGGCTCCAATGATGCTAATCCGGAATACATTGCAAAGCTTCGTGCGGCACTGGAGGCACACAAGGTTCCTTTCCAGACAGCAGAGCTTGGCCGTGTCGATGAAGGTGGCGGCGGTACTATCGCTTACATTATGGCAAAATATAATATGCAGGTTATCGACAGCGGTGTGCCTGTATTAAATATGCATGCTCCTTGGGAAATTGTCAGCAAGTCTGATGTTTACGAAGCAAAACAGGGTTATGTGGCATTCTTAAAGGAATTATAAGAAAAACAGATAGGGCAACTGTAAGTTTTGTATAATTGCAAAGTTACAGCTTGCCCTTGTACTGCTTAGAGGAGAAAAAAGCGGTACATAAGAGAATGGGGGAAATCGTATGGAGAAAGTTGCAAAGTTTGAAAAAGTAAGTAAAGAGCAGTTTGTGGCGGACTGGCTGGATACGTTTGGAGGAAGCGAGGCAGAGGCGGAACAGGTTTATGAAGCAATTAAGCTTCCAAAACGTGCCACCAAGGGCTCTGCCGGGTATGATTTTTACAGCCCGTTAGAGTTTACATTACAGCCGGGGGAAACCATTAAAATTCCGACGGGAATCCGGGCATTCATGAGAGAGGACTACGTGCTGATGGTGTTTCCGCGCAGCGGACTTGGCTTTAAGTTCCGCCTGCAGCTAAATAACACCGTAGGCATAATTGACAGTGACTATTATTATTCCGATAACGAAGGACATATTTTTATAAAATTAACCAACGATTCCAATGAAGGAAAAGAACTTACACTTCTGATGGGACAGGGATTTGCCCAGGGAATTTTCCTACAGTTTGGAATTACAGAAGATGATGCTGTGACGGAACTGCGCAACGGCGGTCAGGGAAGTACAACGAAATAAAGGGGGATAAAAAAATGAAAGTGAGAAAGCAACTCAGAAAAAGAAAAGTAAGATTTTTAAGTATCCGGCAAAAATTTATGATAGTTGCCGCAATTTGCATTATGCTGGTTTCTTTTAGCATTGGTTTTATCGCGTATTCTACCATGCAGGAAAAAATGATTGTGATGACAGCAGATAATGCACAGGCACTGGCAAGTCTTGTAACGAATCAGATTGACAGAAATATTCTGAAAAGCCTTACCCCGGGATCGGAAGATTCCATCCAGTACAGCAGAATACGTCAGACATTGTCCAATGCTATCGAAGTAAGTACTGCAAAATATATTTATACCATATATACAGACGGTGCAACGGTTTATTATGGTGTTGATGGTGACCCATCAGAAGATCATTGTTTGATTGGTGAAGTATTTCCGATAGAATATGAAGAATTAACCACTGTATTTGAACAGGGGAAAGGCTTTGCTGTTCCGGAACTGGATACTACAGATGGGGAATGTCTGGTTACGGCTTATGCTCCGATGATAGATTTAAAGGGAAATGTAGTTGCAGCAGTTGGTGTAGAGTGTGATGCAACAGAATTTCGTAATGAGCTTCAGAATATGCAGTTGCTGATTATAATGATTGTACTGATAGGATGTGTAATTTCTATTCTGTTATTATATTTTGCAACCGGACGTGTGGTAAAGAGCATCAAGCAGGTTAATGATAAGCTGGACGAGCTTATTAACAGTGACGGTGATTTAACACAGACATTAACGGTGCGTACCGGTGATGAAATGGAAGTTATGGGTGGCTTAATTAACGGTTTGCTGGCATATATCCGCGAAATTATGTTAAATGTATCCGATAACTCTGCGGTACTTACCGATGCTTCCGTAACCATGCTTCATGGTATGGTAGATGCAAAAGAAGGCATTGTGGATGTGTCCGCAACTATGGAAGAAATGAATGCGGCAATCGAAGAAACTTCCGCGTCCGTTGACCATGTAACCGAATCTGTAGGTGTAATGAACACAGCTATTCAGGATATGGCATCCAATGCAAAATGGGGTGCTGACTATACAACAAAAATTAATGTAAAAGCACAGGAAATTAAGACAGATGCATCAAATGAGCAGATGAGTGCAAAGACAAAATCTAAGGAAATGGCGGACCGTGCGGAAGAAGCAATGGAACGCTCCATGGCGGCAGCAGAAATTGAAGTGCTTACCGGCAATATTTTGGAAATTGCAGAAGAAACCAATCTCCTTGCGTTAAACGCAAGCATCGAAGCAGCACGTGCCGGTGAAGCAGGACGCGGCTTTGCGGTAGTTGCGGGAGAAATCGGTAAGCTTGCCCAGAACTCTGCAAATGCGGCTGCAAAGATCCAGGAAGTCAGCAAAACGGTTATGGAAGCAGTGGATGCATTGGCTGCTGAAACCGGAAATATGGTAGAATTTATTGAAACAGTGGCCATGGGTGGTTATGACAAGTTAATGGACACCTGTGAAACCTACAGTCAGGACGCATACAATCTGCAGAAAACCATGGTTCATTTTGAAGAGCAGTCCATGGAACTTCAGAAGACAATCTCCGAAGTGGATGACGCTATCAAGGCAGTGGATTTTGCAATGGAAGAAAACGCGAAGGGAGTTTCCGGCGTTACAGAAACCGTATCCGGTTTAACTCAGAATATGATGACTCTGGAAGAGCAGGCAAACAAGAACCAGAAGGTATCCGAAGAGCTGGATAATGAGGTTCATAAGTTTAAATTACAGTAAAATACAGCGTTGTACTAAATAAAGCAAAAGCCATGACCTGAGTGCATGGCTTTTGTTAAGCTTGGTTGTAAATACTTAAAGGTAACAAGCAGAAAAAGGGAGGAAAAATTGGAGAATGAAATCAAGAACAGAGCAGGCTGTCGCTCTATTTATGGAGGGATTCAACTGTAGCCAGTCGGTGTTTGCCGCTTATGCGGATTTATTTGGTATGGACAGGGAAACTGCACTTCGTGTGTCCGCTTCCTTTGGCGGCGGAATCGGCAGGATGAGAGAGGTTTGCGGTGCAGCCAACGGCATGTTTCTGGTGGCGGGAATGCTGACCGGATCTATAGAGGGAAAAGACCAGACCGCAAAGAAAAATAATTATGAAGTGGTGCAGCGTCTGGCAGCAGAATTTAAGAAGGAAAACGGAGGTTCCTATATTTGCCGCGAATTACTTGGGCTGAATAAAGACGGAAGTAAAGTTGCTTTAGGCGACACGACTCCGGAAGCAAGAACGGAAGAGTATTATAAAAAACGCCCCTGCTTAAAAACAATTCAGGGGGCAGCTGCTATTGTAGAGAGAATGTTACTGGAAGGCTTAGTAGAAACGGACGAAGATGGGAAGGAATTCCTGCGGAAGGATGTGGATTATACCGCATATATTTTGGAAAGAACAAAACCGCTTGAATCAGCAGGACAGGAGAAATAACTATGTCGAAAATGAAGTTCTATTTTGCACCAATGGAAGGAGTAACGGGGTACACCTTACGGAATGTGCATCATACTTGTTATCCGGGAGTCGATGCTTACTTTACACCGTTTATTGCACCGAATCAGCATCACGCAGTGAATCCAAAAGAACATCGGGATGTGGTACAAACCAATAATGAGGGTGTTCCGATTGTTCCGCAAGTGTTGACTAATAAACCGGAGTTGTTCTTATGGTCGGCGAGAGAATTAAAGGAAACGTATGGATACAATGAAGTGAATTTGAATCTGGGCTGTCCATCCAAAACGGTAGTATCCAAGCATAAGGGCTCCGGATTTTTAGAAGATACGGAAAAATTGAACCGTTTTTTTGCAGAGGTGTTTTCTGAAGTAGAAGCTGCTTCTTCACAAAGCGCCCCGGGGACACCGGAAAACCGGTATCCGAGAATTTCCGTAAAAACAAGACTGGGGTTAGATTCTGTGGATGAATTTGCAAACATTCTACAGGTGTATAATCAATATCCTCTTTCTGAACTAATCATACATGCCAGAGTACAAAAAGAATTTTATAAAGGAGAACCGCATCTGGATGCGTTTGGCGATGCAATGAAGGAAGCGAAGCATTCTCTTTGCTATAATGGTGATATTTGGACACTGGAGGATTATATCAGGGTGCGCGGGCTATTCCCTGAGGTAAGGAAATTTATGATTGGGCGTCCGCTCATGGCAAATCCGGAACTGGTGCAGGAACTTCAGGCATATGAAGCAAGTGCGGCTGCCGGCAAGGAATGGAAGGATTACGAAAATTCCATGGAGCAGTTGAAGGTCTTTCATGACAGGCTGTTACAGGGCTATCTTGTGCAGATGAACGGTGACGGAAATAATGTGCTGTTTAAGATGAAGGAATTGTGGGGATTTATGAGCCGGCAGTTTCCTGGAGAAGAACGGCTGATAAAAAAGATGGTAAAGTCCAAAAACATGGAAGAATATGAAAAATATTCCGAGAAATTGTTTGACAATTTCGGGAGGGGATAAAAAGTGAGTTTATGTTGGAGTCCGGTCTTTTTAAGACCGGACTCTTTTTAAATCTTATGGCTTTGCTTTTTCCTATCCTAACATCACATCCAACAGCATCATTACGGCAAAGCCCAACACAATGCCGGTGGTTGCCAGATACGGCTGAGCTTCTTTATTCCGCTGGCATTCCGGAATCAGTTCATGTACCGCAACTAAAATCATGGCACCGGCAGCGAAGGCAAGAGCATAGGGAAGAATCGGTTCCACGTAAACTACCAGCAGGGCACCAAGTACACCGGAAATCGGTTCTACCATACCGGAAGATTGGCCAAGGAAAAAGCTTTTCTTTCTAGAATATCCTTCCCGTCGAAGAGGCAGGGAAACGGCGGCACCCTCCGGAAAGTTCTGCAGACCGATACCAATGGCAACGGAAACAGCACCAAGCAACGCTTCAGTGGAATAACCTTCTCCGGTCAAGGCACCAAAGGCAACGCCGACAGCAAGACCTTCCGGAATATTGTGGAGGGTAATGGAAAGTACCAGCATAATGATGCGGTTTAATTTTTCGTTTTGTTTTCCGACGGTATTATTTGCCCGGGTTGTTGCCCTGGTTACTATCTTATCCGATGCCCACATAAAGCCGGCACCCAATAGGAAACCGGTGGTAGCAACAAGGTAGGCAGGAAGGCCATCCATAGCCTCTGCCCGTTCGATGGCTGGCTGCAACAGTGACCAAAAGCTGGCAGCAATCATGACGCCGGAGGCAAAACCCAGTGTCAGGTTAAGCAGCTTGAGATTGGGTGATTTAAAAAAGACAACGGTTGCGGCACCCATGGCGGTGACAAACCAGGTGCCTAAGGTGGCAAGCAGTGCCAGTAAGACATAATTATCCATATACGAATTTCTCCGTTTATATTTTTCTTCTGATGACAGTATATGGATGGGAAAAGTCCTAGGTGCAATAAAAAATAATTTAAAGTGAAACATCTCACTAGTTGACAAATATACTTTTTAGGTGCTATACTAATCTACAGTTTCATAACCAAACGCGTAGAAGAGAAGAGTACGCTGTGAACCGTTTCAGAGAGGAATGCATTTGCTGGGAGCATTCTAACACGAAGCAGCCGAAGACCACCTCCGAGTGGGCGTGAATTAAGCGCTCCGGTGATTCCGTTACCATCATAATGAAGCCGGAAGGAGGATTCCTTTAACTAGGGTGGAACCGCGGGTAAAATGTATTGTACGCTCGTCCCTTTTAGTACCAACAGGTATTAGAAGTGACGGGTTTTTTTGTTGTAAAAAGAAAGGAGAGTATCACTATGAAAATCACATTAAAAGACGGCTCTTTTAAAGAGTATGCAAGTGCAATGTCCATTATTGACATCGCAAAGGACATCAGCGAAGGTCTTGCCAGAATGGCATGTGCCGCTGAACTTAACGGTCAGGTAGTAGACTTAAGAACCGTAGTTGACGCAGACGCAGAATTAAACATTTTAACATTCAACGACGAAGCAGGTAAGGCTGCGTACCGTCATACCGCTTCCCACGTTCTGGCAGAAGCAGTAAAGAGATTATATCCGGAAGCAAAGTTAGCCATCGGTCCATCCATCGATACCGGTTTCTACTATGACTTTGACCTTCCATCCTTAGACCGTGCGGCATTGGATGCTATCGAAGCAGAAATGAAGAAGATTATCAAGGAAGGTGCAGAAATTACACGTTTCGAACTTCCACGTTCCGAAGCTATCAAGTACATGGAAGGCAAGGGCGAACCATACAAGGTAGAGTTAATCAACGACCTTCCGGAAGATGCGGTAATTTCTTTCTACAGCCAGGGCGAGTTTACGGACCTTTGCGCAGGTCCTCACCTGATGAGTACAAAGCCTTTAAAGGCAATCAAGCTCATTTCCTCCTCCGGCGCTTACTGGAGAGGCAGCGAAAAGAACAAGATGTTAACCAGAGTTTACGGTACTGCATTTACAAAGAGTGCAGACTTGGATGCATATCTGAAGCACTTAGAAGATATCAAGCTTCGTGACCACAACAAGCTTGGCCGTGAAATGGAACTCTTCACCACCGTTGATGTTATCGGTCAGGGGCTTCCTCTCTTAATGCCAAAGGGCGCTAAGATGATTCAGACCATGCAGCGCTGGATTGAAGATTTAGAAGATAATGAGTGGGGCTACGTTCGTACCAAGACTCCTTTAATGGCAAAGAGCGACCTGTACAAGATTTCCGGTCACTGGGATCATTATAAGGACGGCATGTTCGTAATGGGTGAAGAAGAAAAGGACAAGGAAGTATTTGCGCTTCGTCCGATGACCTGCCCATTCCAGTACTATGTATATAAGGCAAGCCAGAAGTCCTATAAGGACCTGCCAATCCGCTACGGTGAAACATCCACACTGTTCCGTAACGAGGATTCCGGTGAAATGCACGGTTTAACACGTGTACGTCAGTTCACTATCTCCGAGGGTCACTTAATTGTACGTCCTGACCAGATGGTAGAAGAATTTAAGAACTGTCTTGCTCTTGCAAAGCACTGCTTACAGACTCTTGGCGTAGAAGAAGATGTAACCTACCGTCTCTCCAAGTGGGACCCGGACAATTCCGAAAAGTATATCGGTTCCGCAGAAGTTTGGGAAGAAACACAGCAGCACATCCGTGACGTATTAACCGAGTTAGACATTAAGTTCGTAGAAGGTGTTGGTGAAGCCGCATTCTACGGACCAAAGGTAGATATCCAGGCAAAGAACGTTTACGGTAAGGAAGATACCATGATTACCATCCAGTGGGATGCTTTACTTGCGGAGCAGTTTGATATGTACTATATCGACCAGAACGGTGATAAGGTTCGTCCATACATCATCCACAGAACCTCTATGGGTTGCTATGAAAGAACTTTGGCATGGTTAACCGAAAAGTATGCAGGATTATTCCCAACCTGGCTGTGTCCAGAGCAGGTTCGTGTGCTTCCAATTTCTGAAAAGTACAACGATTATGCTGAAAAGGTACAGAAGGAATTAAAGAAGAACGGCGTGCTTGCAACGGTAGATAACCGTTCCGAAAAGATTGGTTACAGAATCCGTGCTTCCAGATTAGACCGTGTACCTTACATGCTGGTAGTTGGTCAGAAGGAAGAAGAGGAAGGCGTTGTTTCCGTAAGAAGCCGCTTCCTCGGTGACGAAGGACAGAAGCCTCTGCAGACATTCATTGATGACATCTGCAAGGAAATCCGCACCAGAGAAATCCGCAAGATTGAAGTAACAGAAGAAAGCAATAATAAGTAATAAATCAGGCCGGCAGGAGGAATACTACTTCTGCCGGTTTTAATATATTTAAGAAGAAAAGAAGTGACGAGATGAAAACAATAAATATGACCGAAGGAAATCCGTTTAAAATTATTTTTTTCTTTGCAGTACCAATGATTATCTCTAATCTGTTCCAGCAATTGTATAATGTAATTGACACCTTAATTGTGGGAAACCGTCTGGGGCAGGATGCGCTGGCAGCAGTGGGCAGCGCCGGGAGTATTACAGCAGTGTTTGTACAGCTGGCAACCGGGCTTGCTTTGGGTGGCAGTATTGTTATTTCTCAATATTTCGGTGCAGGAAAGACTGATAAAATAAGGCTGTGTGCTACAACCTCTGCCTGTTTTTCTACGGTGATAGGCCTGGTGAGCACTGTTTTGATGTGGATTTATGCCGAACCACTCTTAATTTATGTCAAAACCCCGATAGAAATTGTTCCCCTTGGGGTGGATTACTTACGTTTTTATTTTTTAGGCAGTGTTCCGATTTTTCTGTATAATGCATTAAGTAGTGTATATACAGCGCTTGGAAATTCAAAGGCACCATTAAAATTTTTAATTATTTCTTCGGCGGCTAATGTGCTCTTGGATTTCGTGTTTATTATAAACCTGCATTGGGGTGTGGCCGGAGCAGCAGCAGCCACTGCCATTTCCCAACTGCTTGCTGTGGGGCTTGCTCTGGCAGATATGCCGAGACTTTTGAAAGAATTCCCGGTGCAAAAAGCAGAAAGCGGAAAAACGGTATTCTTTGATGGTAAACTGCTGCTGATTATGTTACGGTTTGCCTTGCCGTCTGCCATTCAGCAATCCATTGTATCGGTGGGCTCAGTGGTAGTGCAGGCAACGATTAATAGTTTCGGCGCAGCGGTTATGGCAGGAACTGCGGCAGCCTCCAAGGTAATCAATCTTGCCATTGCCATTCCGATTAACTATGCTAACGCATATTCCGGTTATGTAGGCCAGAATATGGGGGCAGGAAAATTAGAGCGTATCCGGCCGGGACTTCGGTCTTCTTTGCTTTGCTGCGGAATGCTTTCTCTTGGCATGACTGTGCTGCTGGAATTTTTTGCAGAACCGATTATCCGAATGTTTTTATCTGAGGCGGATGCAGACATCGTCAGGGCACTTTCGGTTGGCTCGGAATACATCCGGGTAGTAGGAGCCTGTCTGATTGTATTTACCGCTTATATGCTGATTAAGGCTACATTTAAAGGAAGCGGCGATATGAGCTGGTTTATTTTGACTACATTGCTCAGTTTTGCCATTCGTCTGGTGGTGACGGTTGGTTTTGCAGGCCGCTTTGGTGTGGACGTTATCTGGTGGGGATTTAATCTCGGATGGATAATCTCGTTGTTGGTAGCAGTGGGACGTTATGCACAGGGAGGCTGGAAAAAGAAAGCCCTGGTCCGGCAGAAAGTATAGACAAGTGGTTTTGATTTTGATAAACTTATACTGATATGCAGAAGATTATTTCTGCAAAAGAAAGGAAGAAGGTTATGTACGACAAATGGTCATTGGAGGTTTTATACTCAGGATTTGAAGATGAAAAATTTTTAGCAGACTTTGCTGCAGTAGACGGAAAAATAGCAGCATATCAGAAGTTTGCGGATAGTCTTGGCAGTGAAGGCGAAAGAGAAACCGTAAAAAAAGCACTGCTTATGGATGAGGAATTTGAAGAACTGGTAGGCAATTTGTTCAGCTTCTGTTCCCTGCGTCAGTCGGTAGATACTTCCGACACGGAAAGTGTTTCTTATATGGGCCGCCTGATGCAGAAAATGGGTGATGTAACAAAGGCATCTACATTAATTGAAAAGTATATTGAGAAAATAGCCGATATTGACGCAGTTATCGGTGATGATGAGCTGTTACTTGCTTACAGTGACCGCCTCCACAGAATTCAGGAAAGTGCAAAATATACACTCTCCGAGGATGTGGAAGAAGCACTGGCAAGAATGGATGTTTCCGGCGGTTCCGCCTGGAGCGACTTGCAGAGCTTTTTGACTTCCTCCGTGGAAGTGGAGTACAACGGAGAAAAGACTACGTTGTCTGCCATCCGTAACAAAGCCTATGACGCCGATGCAACCGTACGTAAGGAGGCATATGAGGCAGAGCTTAAGGCGTATGATAAGATTAAGGATGCCATCGCTTATTCCTTAAACAGCATTAAACTGCAGGACATTACCGAATCTAAAATGAGGGGCTATGCATCTCCTTTGGATAAGGTATTATACCGTTCCAGAATGGAGAGGGCAACGTTGGATGCTCTTTTAGAGGCAATGAAGGAATATATGCCGAACTTCCATGGATATCTTAGGGCAAAGGCAGAGGCTCTCGGTCACAAAAATGGTCTTCCTTGGTATGATCTGTTTGCGCCAATGGGCAGCAACACCAAGAAGTTTACGGTAGAGGAATCCAAGGAATATTTAATGAATGTATTCCAATCCTTCAATCCGCGTATGGCGGAGATTATTGACCGTGCTTATGAAGAAAACTGGATCGATTTCTTCCCGAGAAACGGCAAGGTGGGTGGTGCGTTCTGCGCTTCCCTGGATGCGAAGAAGCAGTTCCGTGTACTGACTAACTTTGATGGTTCCTTTAGTGATGTATCTACCTTGGCCCATGAGCTTGGCCATGGTTATCATGACTTTATGATTTTTGACAATCGTCCGTTAAATACGGGATATTCCATGCCGGTGGCTGAAACCGCATCTACCTTTAACGAAAATGTGGTAATGAGTCATGCCATTGACCATGCTTCTTCTGACGATGAGAAGCTTTCCCTGTTGGAAGGTCAGCTTAGTGATGTAACCCAGATTATCTGCGATATTTACTCCAGATTTTTATTTGAATCCCGTGTGGTGGAAAACAGAAGTGAGAACTTTATGTTTGCGGACGAGCTTTGCAAGATTATGTTAGAAGCCCAGAAGGAAGCTTACGGCGATGGTTTGGACCATGATGTTCTGCACCCGTACATGTGGGCATGTAAGGGTCACTATTACAGTGCAGGCCTTGGATTCTACAATTTTCCATATGCGTTCGGCGGTTTGTTTGCAAGAGGCTTATATGAAAAATATAAGCAGGAGGGCCCGGCATTCCTTGAAAAGTACAATTATATGTTAAAGGAAACTCCGGTCAGAAGCGTAGAGGAAGTAGCGAAGATTTGTGATATTGATTTGACAAAGAAGGAATTCTGGCTGATGAGCCTGCATTCTTATGATGAAGCTATTGCGGAGTATAAGAGACTGGCGAAGAAATAGGTTGTGAAACGTCCCGCCGGGGAGTGCTTTTGCAGTTTTTCTTCTGACTCAGCCACTTTCCACGGGGACTTGCTGCAGGCGGCGGACTTTTCCGTAATTAATGGTTGCCCTGCACGAAGTGCTAAAACTCGGTGGTGGTGTATTTGTAGTGTGAATTAGTGATTTGGCAGGGGCAAAGCATCCTGCGGATGTAAAAAAGCGGCATATAGGTATTCTTAGACAAGCGAGCTTGCCACGAATACTTATATGCCGCTTTTAATTGCGCTTACGCGCTTCTTTGCCCTCTGCCAAATGCCGGGTTAGAAGAACACCCACCACCTCAAACAGTTAGTCACTTCGTTCCGGAGCAACCATCGATAAAAGTCCGCCTGCCCGCAGAGTCGCCGGGAAAGTGCTGAATGTGCAGAAGAAAAATCTGCAAAAGCAGAAGGAATCCGGCGGGACGTTGCGGAGGTTCAATTATATCATCATTTGCATCAATTATATCATTTTTGGAAAAATGATATAATTAAAATTGATTTAATGGTTCTTTATCTTACTTCCCAATAAACTTCTTAATTGCTTCAAAGCTTTCCTGGCTGATAACATGTTCCATTTTACATGCATCTTCCAGTGCGGTTTCTTCGCTGACGCCGATGGTAATTAACCAGTTGGAGATGAGCTCATGGCGTTCAAAAATCATTTCTGCGATTTGCTTACCGGATTCGGTTAAGGTAATAAAGCCGGCATTGGAAACCGCGATATGATTGTTTTCACGTAAGTTTTTCATGGCAATGCTGACACTGGATTTTTTAAAGCCCAGCTCGTTGGCGATGTCAACGGAGCGCACTACCGGTAGCTTTTTGCTGAGCATCAATATGGTTTCCAAATAGTTTTCTGCAGATTCGTTAATTGCCATTTTGCTTCTCCTGATTATTATATATACCTGACAAAGGATGTCAGATGATAGTTATTTTTGTAATAGTAACAGTATACCATGGTTTTTCGAAAATATCAAACCCTTATAGCAAAGTTTTTCCTGCGTTTTCATGTTATTGAGAAAAATTGCACAAAAGGTTCCGGAATATTTTTAGAAAAATTTACATAAAAATAGGTTGACAAAAGAAGAATTTTATATTAAACTCTAGACGAAAGTTAGAAAAGCCTAACTTCAGTAAGGGAGATGATACCATGACTTTAGTTGAAGCAAATATTGGTGAAGAATATATCATTAAAAACATTGCTACCGACGATGAAGAGTTAAATTCCTTTTTATTCTCTCTGGGCTGCTATAGCGGTGAACCAATTACCGTAGTGTCCAGAAAG
The DNA here is from genome assembly GCA_017622795.1 of Lachnospiraceae bacterium. Taxonomy (GTDB): domain Bacteria; phylum Bacillota; class Clostridia; order Lachnospirales; family Lachnospiraceae; genus SIG299. Next base: position 144,963 of record JAGAQI010000047.1, on the reverse strand, counting down.
AAAAGAAATTGTACGGTTTCCATTAAGGATGGCCGCTACAACATTGATAATGAATTAGCTGCGGCTATTTTGGTATAGCATAAGCGGAAAATGGTGATGGTAATCACTATTTTTTATAAGTATCGGTTAGTCTTGACTAACAAATGCCGCAGTCAGCAAGAGGAATAGAGTTAAAACAAGAAAATAACAGGAGGATTTATGAGAATAGCATTAACAGGTAATCCAAACAGCGGTAAAACCACTATGTACAACGCACTGACCGGACGGAATGAGCATGTAGGCAACTGGGCAGGTGTTACCGTAGAAAGAAAAGAAAGCCCGATTAAAAAGAGTTTCTATGAGGGAAATGAAGAACTGGTTGCGGTAGATTTACCGGGAGCATATTCCATGTCACCTTTTACCTCGGAAGAAAGTATTACAAGGGACTATGTAAAGAATGAAACGCCGGATGTTCTTATCAATATCGTAGATGCTACCAATTTGAGCAGAAGTTTATTCTTTACCACCCAGCTTATGGAACTTGGAATTCCGATGGTGGTTGCGCTTAACAAGAGTGATATTAATGAAAAGAAAGACACACAGATCGATGAGGCAAAGCTTTCCCAAAAGCTTGGCTGCCCGGTTATTGAAACCGTATCCATCTCCGGTGGAGATAACGGCTTAAAGGCAGTAGTGCAGGCTGCGGTGGCGCAAGCAGGAAAAACTCAGAAGGCGCCATACATACAGGCAGACATTGACCTGACGGACAAGGCAGCAGTAGAAGCAGAAGACAGAAAGCGTTTTGCCTTTGTAAATAAAATTGTGGATGAGGTAGAGAAACGAAAGGTTCTGACCAAGGACACCAACATCGGAGATAAAATCGATGCGGTAATTACCCATCCTGTGCTTGGTATCGGTATATTTGCCGTAGTAATGTGGGCAGTGTTTTATATCTCCCAGACTACGGTAGGTACCTGGATTGCTGACTGGTTAACCGGAATTTTAGAAGGTTTCCAGGGGTATGTGGCAGGTCTGGTAGAGAATGCGAATCCGTTCCTGCAGTCCCTGCTGGTAGACGGTGTTATCGGCGGTTTAATTGCTGTAGTCGGTTTCCTTCCGCTGGTAATGGTTATGTATTTCCTCATTGCTTTATTGGAAGACTGTGGTTATATGGCCCGTGCTACAGTAGTGTTGGACCCAATCTTTAAAAAAGTTGGTCTCTCCGGTAAGTCCGTAATTCCTATGGTAGTTGGTATCGGCTGTGCTATTCCGGGGGTTATGGCATCCCGTACCATCCGTAATGAAAGAGAACGCCGTGCAACGGCAATGCTGGCTCCGTTTATGCCGTGCGGTGCAAAGATTCCGGTAATTACTCTCTTTGCAGCTTCTTTTTTCGGAAATTCGGTGTGGGTAGCTCCGGTGATGTACTTTACGGGTATTGTTGTAATCCTGCTTGGTGCGTTGCTGGTGAAAGCAGTTACCGGCTATAAATACAAAAAATCCTATTTTATTATTGAGCTTCCGGAATACAAGCTTCCAAGCCTGAAAAGAGCTTGTGTTTCTATGTTAGACAGAGGTAAGGCTTACATTATTAAGGCAGGTACCATTATTTTGGTATGTAATACGGTAGTTCAGATTATGCAGAGCTTTAACTGGAAGCTTCAGGTAGTGGAAGAGGGTATGGCACATACCTCGATTCTTGCCTCTATTGCTTCTCCGATCGCGGTGCTTTTAGTACCGGTGGTAGGTGTAGCTGCTTGGCAGCTGGCAGCGGCAGCAGTAACCGGTTTTATTGCAAAGGAAAACGTAGTAGGTACTTTGGCAGTTTGTTATGGACTGTCCGCAATTATTGATATGGATGAATTGGCATTGGTAGGTGACGGTAATGTAGTGGCAACTACCATTGGCTTAACAAAGGTAGCTGCACTGGCATATCTGATGTTTAATTTATTTACGCCGCCATGCTTTGCTGCAATCGGTGCTATGAATGCGGAAATGCAAAGCAAAAAATGGCTGTTTGGCGGTATCTGCCTGCAGCTGTTTACCGGCTTTACCCTGGCGTTTTTGGTATATCAGATTGGTACTTTGATTACAACAGGAGCTTTGGGAGCAGGTTTTCTTCCGGGATTGATTGCGGTGCTTGTGATGGTGCTTATTATCGTGCTGGTAAGCAATGCAAACAATAAGGATGCCAAACCGGAGTATAAGCTGAGCGAATAAGAATCAGAAAGCAGGTATAGTATGACATTGGCAGATAGTATTATTATTGTGTTAGTGCTGGTTCTTGTAGGTGTTGCGGCTGTTTATATCCGCAAAGAAAAGAAACAGGGAAAATGTGTGGGCTGCCCTTATGCCAGAGAATGTGCGGCAAAGAAAAAGGGCGGTTGCGGCAGATAATCGTGTGCTTCTTGAAAAAAGACCGTGTTGTGCGGTCTTTTTTCTTTATAAAAAATTTCTAGATTAATTTAGAAATTTCATGTACAATAAAAGAAAGGTAACAAAGGATAGTTGGAGGAATTTAAATGGCTTCTGAAAAGAAAACAATTTTAATCGTAGATGATGACGAAGTGATTTTGACTATTGCAGAGCTTGGACTTAAGCGGGCCGATTTCAATGTAGTAAAATGTTCCTCAGGAATGGCCTGCCTGGAAAGCTTAATGTATTACACTCCCGACATGATATTGTTGGATGTGGAAATGCCGATTATGTCCGGAATCCAGACATTGGATGTCATCAGAAGTAATGACGAGTTTAAGAATATTCCGGTTATGTTTTTAACCGGTACCACAGATTCCGAAACGGTAGTGGCAGCAAAAAGCCTCGGAGCGGTAGGATATGTGGTAAAACCATTTGTTCCGTTGGAATTGGTGGATAAGGTAAAGAAAATTCTCGGGTTATAATTTTTTTTGGTGCGGAATAAAAAATAGTATCAAAAGGGAAGCTGTTTTTTATGGCACAGGTGGAATTGATTTTACTGACGGACGAACAATTTGTAAAAACAACAGAGGTTCCGGAAATAGAAATAACCCGGTTGCTGGGAGGATATGTAATTGCGGTTCTCCCGGAGGAACAGGTGAAAGATTTTCTTAAGACTCCGGGAATTTTATATGCGGAGCTTCCTACAAGAGTATATACTACGGTAGAATTTGGCAGGGCTTCCTCCTGCATAAGTAACCGCCCGTCGGCAGGACGGGCACCGGGAAGTTTAAATGGTACAGGGGTGCTGGTAGGCATTATCGATTCAGGTATTGACTACAGGCACCCCGATTTTTGTAATGAGGACGGAACTACGCGTATTGCGGCATTATGGGATCAGGACTTAACCGATGGCAATCCACCGGAAGGGTATTCGATAGGTACGTTATTTACAAAAGAACAAATCAATGGGATTTTGGGAGAAAACACATCGGGCAGTAACCGGCAGGTAGTGCCGGGCACGGACTTATCCGGACATGGTACCCATGTAGCGGGAATTGCGGCAGGAAACGGAAGAGCCTCCGGAGGAAAGTATCGGGGGGTGGCCTTTGAAAGTGAACTGCTAGTCGTAAAGCTGGCGGAAATCCGGAGCGGGCGGGCAGCGGTATCCGGCACGGCAAGACTGATGGAAGCAGTGGACTTTTGCGTGCGGTTTGCCATAGAACGAAATCAGCCGTTAGCATTGAACATCAGCTACGGAACAAGAGAAGGAGCTCATAACGGCAGGAGTTTGTTGGAAACCTATCTGGATAGGGTTACGTCCATGGCAAAGTGTGTGATTTGTGTCGGTACCGGAAATGACGGTATCGGACGTACCCATGCCGGAGGGAAACTGGAGGAACGGAAACCGGAAGAATTAGAACTGGCGGTAGAAGGACAGGAAAAAACGTTGGAATTGGAACTCTGGAGTAACTATGCTGACCGCTTTTCGGTGGAACTGGTGGCTCCGGGAGGAGAATCCGTAACCTTCCGGTTTGGAGAGGGGGAACCGGTAACGGCGTTTGGGTCTGCTTTTTTATATTCTGCCACAGGAACGACAGCCCGGCTTGGAGATGCAGAGGCGGAAGGGTTTTGGAGCGCTCCCACTATTTTTCAGAATTTGTCGGAATTGCGGATTTCCATTACAGCAACCGGAGACCGGCTTGGGGCAGGTGTGTGGAAGCTTCGGCTGATTCCGGAACGTATTGTGGAAGGAACATATGATGTATGGTTGTTGCAGGACATGGAAAGTAGTAATACCGGTTTTACGGAACCGGATTCTTACCGGACCCTGACGATTCCGTCCACGGCAGAAGGAGTGGTTTCTGTGGGAGCATATGATTTTGGAACTCTGCAGGTGGCATCCTTTTCGGGACGGGGAACGGCCAGAGATACCGGTCGTATGAAGCCGGACTTGGTGGCACCGGGGGTAGATGTGATATCCTGTGCCCCGGGAGGGGGATACACCGCCCGCTCCGGTACTTCCATGGCAACCCCTTTTGCTACGGGAGGTGCAGCACTGTTGCTTCAATGGGGAATTGTCGAAGGCAATGACCCGTTTCTGCATGGGGAGAAATTGCGGGAATATTTGATTGCAGGAGCTCAAAGACTGCCGGGAGAGGAATATCCAAACCCTATATCCGGGTGGGGACGATTATGTGTGAACGGAAGCTTTCCGGACTAAAGGAGAAAGAATATAGCTCTTTTGAAGAAAAGGATGGCAGGGAATGACTTGTTTTTCCGGATGATTTTGTTATACTGTTTACTAAGAGGGCAGTGAATATACTGCCATAGGGAAAAAAGAATAAAATACTTAGGAGGATAAAATTATGCCAAACCCATATTTGCCGTTTTGGGAGTATATTCCGGACGGAGAACCAAGAGTATTCGGAGACCGTGTGTATGTATACGGTTCCCATGACCTGGCCGGTTCCGACCATTTTTGTGACTATGTATTAAAATGCTGGAGTGCACCGGTAAACAACTTAAATGACTGGACCTGCCATGGCGATATTTTCCATACCAGAGCAGACCGTGACCATGCATCCGATACAGATTGGACCGATGAACGCTGTCATTTATATGCGCCGGATGTGGTGGAAAAGGACGGTAAGTATTATCTGTTTGCGTATATTGTGAATGCGAAAGGTTGTGTGGCAGTCAGTGACCGCCCGGAAGGTCCGTTTAAGTTAATTGCCCCATATAAGTATACGATTTCTGATGAAATCTGCTGTAACGGCTGGTTTATCGATCCGGGTGTACTGGTGGACGATGACGGCAGAGTCTATATTTACTGCGGATTTGAGCGTTCCTTCCTTGCTGAAATCAACGGCGACAATATGTACGAAGTACTGGACGGCACCTGTATCGAGCATTTTATTCCGATTGAAAAGAGAGAAGAAGACGGTTTTGTGGAAGAAAACAGCTTTTTCTTTGAGGCGGCATCTCCGCGTAAGGTGGGAGATACCTACTATATGATTTATTCTCCGAAGCGAGGAAGCAGACTGGCGTATGCTACTTCTAAGTCTCCGACAGGCCCGTTCAAGTACCGTGGTTATATTATTGATAACGGTGTGGATTATCCGGGCGGAAACGACCATGGCTCCATTTGTTGCATTAACGGTCAATGGTATATTTTCTATCACCGTATGACCAATAACAGCATTATGTCCAGACGCGGATGTGTGGAAAAAATCGAAATTTTACCGGATGGCACCATTCCTACGGTGGAAATGACTTCCCTGGGCTTTGAAGATTCTTTGCTTCCGTACCGCATTACTCCGGCAGAAATTGCCTGTGTGTTAAAGAACGGTCCGTATGTTACCGAAAAGAATGTATTTGAACGTGTGTTAACCAACATCAAGGATGGCAGTATTATGGGCTATAAGTACTTTGATTTCGGTGATGATGATTCCAGCAAGACCATGGAATTTGCCGCAGAAATCAATGGTATGGGTTGCGACGCTACCCTGCACATTTTAATTGACGGGGAAGACGGAGAAGAAATCGGAACCTGCGCCATCGGACGTGATAATGGTGTGGTAAAGGCTGTGGTGAAGAATGTAACAAGCCGTCATTCCGTGTTCTTTAAGGTGACTACCGGTTATAAGAAACTTGGCTGGATGTCCGGTTACTTTGAAGGAAGAACCTTGTTTGAACTGAAAAATTTTGTGTTTATGAAGTAGACGGGACAGCATTGGGAGAACTGATATGATATTTACTATGATTGCAATTGTTGTTCTGATTGTGTTCTTTGTAAGCGTATATGTAATTTACCGTATTTGCTTTGGGGAATACCGGGAAACTTATCCGGAGGATGATGTGCAGCGGCATATGCCAAAGGGCCCGGCATATGAAGCGTTTTCTGAAGTAATTGAACGGGGCATCCGCAATGTAATAGAAGCAATAGAGTATGAAACCGTGGAAATCACTTCGATAGACGGATTAAAGCTTCGCGGACGGTATTATCACCGGCAGGATGGTGCTCCGTTGGTTATTTTCTTTCATGGCTACCATGGGAATTTTTACCGGGACGGCAACGGCATTTATTCCTATTCCCAAAAGAATGGTATCAATTTGTTGTTGGCCAGCCAGCGTTCCCAGGGGCTTAGTGAGGGTAAGGCTATCACCTTCGGCATTATGGAACGCCATGATTGCAAATCCTGGGTGGAATATGCAATAAACCGGTTCGGAGCGGATGTGAAAATTGACCTGTTCGGGATTTCCATGGGAGCTGCCACGGTTATGATGGCGGCGGATGTTGGACTGCCGGATAATGTAAAAGGTATTTTAACCGACTGCGGTTTTTCTTCTCCAAAAGAAATTCTGTGTGCGGTAATGGACAGTATGAAGCTTCCGTCAAAGGTTATGTATCCTTTCGCAAAGCTTGGAGCAAAATGGTTTGGACATTTTGATTTGGAAGAAGCTTCTGCTTATGAGAGCATGAAAAATTGTAAGCTTCCTATTCTGTTTGTCCATAACGATGGTGACGATTTCGTTCCGTTTTGGATGAGTGAAAAATGTTATGAAGCATGTGCTTCCGAGGATAAAAAGTTTGTTAGGGTAAAAGGTGTCGGACATGGATTGAGCTGGTGTCTGGAACCGGAGAAGTACCAAAGTGCAATGGTAGAATTTTTCGAGAAGACGTTTGGCGAAAAGCCGGTGGCATAAGGAATCAGGTACAAAATTATGAAGCTTTATGCAGAGAATCCTTGAGCAAGCAGTAACCTTGGCTCAAAAGAAAAGGAATTTCAAAAATATAATATATAGCAAAAAAAGAGAACTGCCCCATGTTCCGGCGCATCGGCTCTCCCGATAATGGGCGATGCAAGGAATATGGGGCAGTTCTCTTTTTGATTTTAAATTTTAAAAATGAAATTCCTTTTCTTTTGCAAAGTTTAGTTCTTGACGAACTTTCTCTGGATAAACTTCACAATTTCCACGATTGGAATTACCAGTACGCCAAGGCCGATGGCAACCAGGTATTCTTCCAGGCTTACGCTGGTAAACTGGAATGCGTTTGCAAGTAGCTCAACTTCGCAAACCAAAGTGGTAGCGATTAAGGTACCAACTGCGGCAATTAACAGAATCATGTTTTGACCTTTTAATTTAAAGATGCTGCCTCTCTGGGAGCGCATGTTGAAGCTGTGGAAGATTTCTGCCATGGACATGGTAAGGAATGCCATGGTGGTTCCATGGGCACTGTCGGTGATTTCAAAGTTTCCTGTTTCCATGAAATGACCAAGGAAGAAGGAAGTAAGTACCAGAACAGCTACCATAAGACCCTGATAACCTACATCAAAGCCCATGCCGCCGGCAAATACGCCTGCTTTAGCGTCACGAGGTTTACGCTGCATGATGTCCGGCTCTGCCTTTTCCATACCAAGAGCTAACGCCGGGAAACAGTCGGTAACTAGGTTAATCCATAACAGATGAACCGGCTTTAAGATCGTGAAGCCCATTAAGGTTGCTACGAAGATACTGATAACTTCACTCATATTGGAACCAAGCAGAAACTGGATTGCTTTACGGATGTTGTCGTAAATTCGACGGCCTTCTTCTACCGCACCAACGATGGTAGCGAAGTTGTCATCAGTAAGAACCATATCTGCAACGTTCTTGGTTACGTCGGTACCGGTGATACCCATACCAACACCGATATCGGCGGATTTAATGGATGGTGCATCGTTAACACCGTCGCCGGTCATGGCGGTTACATAACCTGCTGCGCGCCATGCATTTACGATACGTGTCTTGTGTTCCGGCTGAACTCTTGCGTATACGGAGATGTTTTCTAATTCCCTGGCAAACTCATCATCACTCATGTCGTTTAACATGGAGCCTGTAATTGCCTTTTTGTCCTCGGTTAAGATACCGAGCTCTCTTGCGATTGCCATCGCAGTATCGATGTGGTCACCGGTAATCATGATGGCGCGGATGCCGGCGCTCTTACATTCGGTAATCGCAGCCTGAACCTCCGGACGAACCGGGTCAATCATGCCGGAAAGACCGGTAAAGCAAAGGTCTTTTTCCAGGTCGTCTGCTTCGTAGGAAGCAGGTTCTGTCGTGTATTTACGCTCTGCGCAGGCAAGAACACGAAGGGCTCTGTCTGCCATTGCCTTATTTGCTTTAAGGATTTCTTCGCGATATTCCTTAGTCATAGGAACCGGCTTGCTATCCTTGAGATAATGGGAACAACGGTCTAAAACAACGTCCGGAGCACCCTTGGTATACTGGATATAGTCATTTCCGACACGGTGAACGGTGGACATCATCTTTCTGCCGGAATCAAACGGTGCTTCGCCGCTTCTTGGGAAATCATCTTTTAAATCGTATTTTGGAAGCTCTAATTTGTGAGCCCAAACAACCAGGGCAGCCTCGGTAGGTTCACCGGTAACAGTACCGTCTTTGTCAAGCTCTGCGTCACAGCAAAGGGCCATAGCAGTTGCCAGATGCTTTTCATCTTCACAGAAGCAGTCCACTACGGTCATTTTGTTCTGGGTAAGGGTACCGGTCTTATCGGAGCAGATAATCTGGGCACAGCCGAGAGTTTCTACTGCAGTGAGGCGGCGGATGATGGCATTACGCTTGGACATGTTGGTAACACCGATGGAAAGAACTACGGTAACTACCGCAGCCAGACCCTCCGGAATCGCAGCAACCGCTAAGGAAACTGCAACCATGAAAGAGTTAATGATGGTTTCAAATCCGAATCCGCCTGCACGGATAATCTGTACGGCGAAAATGATAACGCAGATACCAAGTACCAGCCAGGTGAGGATTTTGGACAACTGGGAAAGCTTTAACTGAAGAGGTGTCTGTCCTTCTTCTGCATTTGCTAACGCGTCGGCAATTTTACCCATTTCGGTATCCATACCGGTGGCGGTAATAACTGCGGTGCCACGGCCGTAAACAACGGTGGAACCCATGTAAACCATATTCTTGCGGTCACCGAGAGGGATGTCTTTTGCAGAATCGGTAAGGTTAATTAAGTCAATAAATTTGGTAACAGGAACGGATTCTCCGGTAAGGGCCGCTTCTTCAATTTTTAAGCTGGCGTTTTCGATGAGACGTCCGTCGGCAGGAACTGCATCGCCGGCTTCCAATAAAACAACATCACCAACTACTAAATCTTCACTTCTTACGGAAGTGATTTTGCCGTCGCGCAATACCTTAGAGGTAGCAGCAGACATTTCCTGCAGGGCCTCAATGGCCTTTTCTGCTTTGCTTTCCTGATAAACACCAAGAACGGCATTGATGATGACAACGGCAAGAATGATGATTACGTCGGCAAAGCTTTCGCCTTCAGCTACGGCAAGCACACCACTGATGGCAGCGGCAACCAGAAGGATGATAATCATCGGGTCGGTCATCTGGTTAAAGAAGCGCTTAAGTAAGGAATCTTTTTTTGCTTCGGCAAGTTTGTTTTTGCCGTTTTCCTCCAGGCGTTTTACTGCCTCAGAGGAGGTGAGACCATCTTTGGAGCTTTTGGTCTCACTAAGTACCTTTTCAATTTCTTCACAATAGAATTTCAAGGTTATTGTCTCCTTTCCATAGATTATATTAATTTTTGCACCCTTCCATTATATCATGCAGCAGTGTCGGATTCGGTAAAGTCTTGGTAAAGAATGATTAAGTTTTGATAATAATTATTAACCATAATATGGAAAATATACTCGTAAATCAGGATATTTCATGATATAATGAATGTATCTAAAAAAAGAGAGGTATTTGTACCATGAGAGAAGTAGTCAGCTTAAACAGTAAGTGGGTGTTTTCAAAAAAGGCAACAGAAGTCCCAAAGAGAATGCCGTTGTTTTGGGAAAAAGTGAATCTGCCGCATTGTTGGAATGCAAAGGACGGACAGGATGGCGGCAATGATTATCACCGCGGAACCTGTTACTATGTGAAAGATATTGCAAAGAAGGACCTGCCGGCTGCGGCCCAGTATTATCTGGAAATTAACGGTGCCAATTCCTCTGCGGATGTCTATGTTAACGGAGAAAAATTAGCACACCACGATGGTGGTTATTCTACCTGGCGTGTGAACATTACCAAGGCTTTAAAAGAAAAGAATATCCTTGCCATTGCGGTGGACAACAGTGAAAACGACACCGTATATCCCCAGATGGCAGACTTTACCTTCTATGGAGGTTTATATCGTAACGTAAATTTAATTGCTGTGGCAAATTCCCACTTTGAGCTGGAAAATTACGGTGGTCCGGGAATTAAGGTGACTCCGGTGGTGGAAGGCACAACTGCTAAAGTAACAATTGAGGCGCCGGTGGTAAATCCGGGCTATGATATGGAACTGGAATATAGTATTACCGATGCCGAAGGCAAGGAAGTAGCAAAATCTTCCGGCGTTCCGGGAATTTTTAAAGAAGAGCTTACCATTGAAAACGTACATTTATGGCATGGCCGGAAAAATCCGTACCTTTATACCGCAACAGTGAAGCTTTTGGACGGGGACTTGGTGATGGATCAGGTCAGCACACGCTTTGGTTGCCGTACCTTTAAAATCGATCCGGAAGAAGGCTTTCTTTTAAACGGTGAGTCTTATCCGCTGCGTGGTGTATCCCGCCATCAGGACAGATGGGGCTTTGGTAATGCACTGCTTCCTGAACATCACAGGGAAGATATGGATTATATCTGCGAGATGGGTGCAACCACCATTCGTCTGGCACATTACCAGCATGACCAGTACTTTTACGATTTATGTGATGAGCGCGGTCTGGTAATCTGGGCAGAAATTCCATACATCTCCAAGCATATGCCAACCGGTCGTGAAAATACCATCTCCCAGATAAAAGAGCTGATTACCCAGAACTACAACCATCCGAGTATTGTGGTATGGGGCCTTTCCAATGAAATTACCATCAGCGGAATCACAGTGAATTTATTAGAGAATCACCACATTTTAAATGATCTTGCCCACGAGATGGACCCAACCCGTCTGACTACCATGGCAGTGGTTTCTATGTGCGATATGAACGAGGCGTATGTACAGATTCCGGATACGGTTTCCTACAATCATTACTTCGGCTGGTACGGCGGCGACACAACCATGAACGGTCCTTGGTTTGATGAATTCCACAAGACCCATCCGGATAAGCCGATCGGTTGCTCTGAGTATGGTTGCGAGGCGCTCAATTGGCACACCTCTGATCCGAAACAGGGTGATTATACCGAAGAGTACCAGGCATATTATCACGAAGAACTGATTAAACAGTTATTCACCAGAAAATATATGTGGGCAACCCATGTTTGGAATATGTTTGACTTTGGTGCTGACGGACGTAATGAAGGTGGCGAAAACGGTCAGAACCATAAGGGTCTTATGACTTTCGACAGAAAGTATAAAAAGGATGCTTTCTATGCATATAAGGCTTGGCTGGTAGACCCGGCGGATGACCCGTTTGTACACATCTGCGGTAAGCGTTATGTGGACCGTGTAGAAGATGTGACAAAGGTAACCGTATACTCCAACCTTCCTTCCGTGGAATTATTTGCGAATGGCGAAAGCCTGGGCGTGAAGGAAAGCGCAGAGCATTTCTTCTATTTTGAGGTGCCGAATAAGGGAACAACCACCCTTACGGCCAAGGCGGGCAATTGCACTGACGAAAGCACCATTAACAAGGTGGACAAGTTTAACGAAAAGTACCGATTAAAGATAGAAGGAGCCGTATTGAATTGGTTTGATATTACCGCACCGGAAGGATATTTCTCTTTAAATGACAAGATTGGCGATATTATTGCCAATCCGGAAGGTGAAAAATTATTCGGAGAAATCATGAAGCAGTTCATGGGCGGCAACGGAGAAAAGAAAAAGGTGATGGGCTTTGAACTGACTCCTGCCATGATGAAGATGATGGGTGGCTTTACGGTACTTCGTGCCATGAATATGGCAGGCAGTGCCAATATCAACGTAACGAAAGAACAGTTGTTAGCGTTAAATGAACAATTGAATAAAATCAAGAAATAACGGTTTATTACGATAAAGCGGTAAAAGAAAAGAGGACTTGTATACAAGTCCTCTTTTCTTTTACCGCTTTATCGTAATAAACCGTTATTTCTTGATTTTATTCAATTGTTCATTTAACGCTAACAACTGTTCTTTCGTTACGTTGATATTGGCACTGCCTGCCATATTCATGGCACGAAGTACCGTAAAGCCACCCATCATCTTCATCATGGCAGGAGTCAGTTCAAAGCCCATCACCTTTTTCTTTTCTCCGTTGCCGCCCATGAACTGCTTCATGATTTCTCCGAATAATTTTTCACCTTCCGGATTGGCAATAATATCGCCAATCTTGTCATTTAAAGAGAAATATCCTTCCGGTGCGGTAATATCAAACCAATTCAATACGGCTCCTTCTATCTTTAATCGGTACTTTTCGTTAAACTTGTCCACCTTGTTAATGGTGCTTTCGTCAGTGCAATTGCCCGCCTTGGCCGTAAGGGTGGTTGTTCCCTTATTCGGCACCTCAAAATAGAAGAAATGCTCTGCGCTTTCCTTCACGCCCAGGCTTTCGCCATTCGCAAATAATTCCACGGAAGGAAGGTTGGAGTATACGGTTACCTTTGTCACATCTTCTACACGGTCCACATAACGCTTACCGCAGATGTGTACAAACGGGTCATCCGCCGGGTCTACCAGCCAAGCCTTATATGCATAGAAAGCATCCTTTTTATACTTTCTGTCGAAAGTCATAAGACCCTTATGGTTCTGACCGTTTTCGCCACCTTCATTACGTCCGTCAGCACCAAAGTCAAACATATTCCAAACATGGGTTGCCCACATATATTTTCTGGTGAATAACTGTTTAATCAGTTCTTCGTGATAATATGCCTGGTACTCTTCGGTATAATCACCCTGTTTCGGATCAGAGGTGTGCCAATTGAGCGCCTCGCAACCATACTCAGAGCAACCGATCGGCTTATCCGGATGGGTCTTGTGGAATTCATCAAACCAAGGACCGTTCATGGTTGTGTCGCCGCCGTACCAGCCGAAGTAATGATTGTAGGAAACCGTATCCGGAATCTGTACATACGCCTCGTTCATATCGCACATAGAAACCACTGCCATGGTAGTCAGACGGGTTGGGTCCATCTCGTGGGCAAGATCATTTAAAATGTGGTGATTCTCTAATAAATTCACTGTGATTCCGCTGATGGTAATTTCATTGGAAAGGCCCCATACCACAATACTCGGATGGTTGTAGTTCTGGGTAATCAGCTCTTTTATCTGGGAGATGGTATTTTCACGACCGGTTGGCATATGCTTGGAGATGTATGGAATTTCTGCCCAGATTACCAGACCGCGCTCATCACATAAATCGTAAAAGTACTGGTCATGCTGGTAATGTGCCAGACGAATGGTGGTTGCACCCATCTCGCAGATATAATCCATATCTTCCCTGTGATGTTCAGGAAGCAGTGCATTACCAAAGCCCCATCTGTCCTGATGGCGGGATACACCACGCAGCGGATAAGACTCACCGTTTAAAAGAAAGCCTTCTTCCGGATCGATTTTAAAGGTACGGCAACCAAAGCGTGTGCTGACCTGATCCATCACCAAGTCCCCGTCCAAAAGCTTCACTGTTGCGGTATAAAGGTACGGATTTTTCCGGCCATGCCATAAATGTACGTTTTCAATGGTAAGCTCTTCTTTAAAAATTCCCGGAACGCCGGAAGATTTTGCTACTTCCTTGCCTTCGGCATCGGTAATACTATATTCCAGTTCCATATCATAGCCCGGATTTACCACCGGCGCCTCAATTGTTACTTTAGCAGTTGTGCCTTCCACCACCGGAGTCACCTTAATTCCCGGACCACCGTAATTTTCCAGCTCAAAGTGGGAATTTGCCACAGCAATTAAATTTACGTTACGATATAAACCTCCATAGAAGGTAAAGTCTGCCATCTGGGGATATACGGTGTCGTTTTCACTGTTGTCCACCGCAATGGCAAGGATATTCTTTTCTTTTAAAGCCTTGGTAATGTTCACACGCCAGGTAGAATAACCACCATCGTGGTGTGCTAATTTTTCTCCGTTAACATAGACATCCGCAGAGGAATTGGCACCGTTAATTTCCAGATAATACTGGGCCGCAGCCGGCAGGTCCTTCTTTGCAATATCTTTCACATAGTAACAGGTTCCGCGGTGATAATCATTGCCGCCATCCTGTCCGTCCTTTGCATTCCAACAATGCGGCAGATTCACTTTTTCCCAAAACAACGGCATTCTCTTTGGGACTTCTGTTGCCTTTTTTGAAAACACCCACTTACTGTTTAAGCTGACTACTTCTCTCATGGTACAAATACCTCTCTTTTTTTAGATACATTCATTATATCATGAAATATCCTGATTTACGAGTATATTTTCCATATTATGGTTAATAATTATTATCAAAACTTAATCATTCTTTACCAAGACTTTACCGAATCCGACACTGCTGCATGATATAATGGAAGGGTGCAAAAATTAATATAATCTATGGAAAGGAGACAATAACCTTGAAATTCTATTGTGAAGAAATTGAAAAGGTACTTAGTGAGACCAAAAGCTCCAAAGATGGTCTCACCTCCTCTGAGGCAGTAAAACGCCTGGAGGAAAACGGCAAAAACAAACTTGCCGAAGCAAAAAAAGATTCCTTACTTAAGCGCTTCTTTAACCAGATGACCGACCCGATGATTATCATCCTTCTGGTTGCCGCTGCCATCAGTGGTGTGCTTGCCGTAGCTGAAGGCGAAAGCTTTGCCGACGTAATCATCATTCTTGCCGTTGTCATCATCAATGCCGTTCTTGGTGTTTATCAGGAAAGCAAAGCAGAAAAGGCCATTGAGGCCCTGCAGGAAATGTCTGCTGCTACCTCTAAGGTATTGCGCGACGGCAAAATCACTTCCGTAAGAAGTGAAGATTTAGTAGTTGGTGATGTTGTTTTATTGGAAGCCGGCGATGCAGTTCCTGCCGACGGACGTCTCATCGAAAACGCCAGCTTAAAAATTGAAGAAGCGGCCCTTACCGGAGAATCCGTTCCTGTTACCAAATTTATTGACTTAATTAACCTTACCGATTCTGCAAAAGACATCCCTCTCGGTGACCGCAAGAATATGGTTTACATGGGTTCCACCGTTGTTTACGGCCGTGGCACCGCAGTTATTACCGCCACCGGTATGGATACCGAAATGGGTAAAATTGCCGACGCGTTAGCAAATGCAGAAGAAGGACAGACACCTCTTCAGTTAAAGCTTTCCCAGTTGTCCAAAATCCTCACCTGGCTGGTACTTGGTATCTGCGTTATCATTTTCGCCGTACAGATTATCCGTGCAGGCGGATTCGGATTTGAAACCATCATTAACTCTTTCATGGTTGCAGTTTCCTTAGCGGTTGCTGCGATTCCGGAGGGTCTGGCTGCGGTAGTTACCGTAGTTCTTTCCATCGGTGTTACCAACATGTCCAAGCGTAATGCCATCATCCGCCGCCTCACTGCAGTAGAAACTCTCGGCTGTGCCCAGATTATCTGCTCCGATAAGACCGGTACCCTTACCCAGAACAAAATGACCGTAGTGGACTGCTTCTGTGAAGATGAAAAGCATCTGGCAACTGCTATGGCCCTTTGCTGTGACGCAGAGCTTGACAAAGACGGTACTGTTACCGGTGAACCTACCGAGGCTGCCCTGGTTGTTTGGGCTCACAAATTAGAGCTTCCAAAATACGATTTAAAAGATGATTTCCCAAGAAGCGGCGAAGCACCGTTTGATTCCGGCAGAAAGATGATGTCCACCGTTCACCGTGTCGGAAATGACTATATCCAGTATACCAAGGGTGCTCCGGACGTTGTTTTAGACCGTTGTTCCCATTATCTCAAGGATAGCAAGCCGGTTCCTATGACTAAGGAATATCGCGAAGAAATCCTTAAAGCAAATAAGGCAATGGCAGACAGAGCCCTTCGTGTTCTTGCCTGCGCAGAGCGTAAATACACGACAGAACCTGCTTCCTACGAAGCAGACGACCTGGAAAAAGACCTTTGCTTTACCGGTCTTTCCGGCATGATTGACCCGGTTCGTCCGGAGGTTCAGGCTGCGATTACCGAATGTAAGAGCGCCGGCATCCGCGCCATCATGATTACCGGTGACCACATCGATACTGCGATGGCAATCGCAAGAGAGCTCGGTATCTTAACCGAGGACAAAAAGGCAATTACAGGCTCCATGTTAAACGACATGAGTGATGATGAGTTTGCCAGGGAATTAGAAAACATCTCCGTATACGCAAGAGTTCAGCCGGAACACAAGACACGTATCGTAAATGCATGGCGCGCAGCAGGTTATGTAACCGCCATGACCGGCGACGGTGTTAACGATGCACCATCCATTAAATCCGCCGATATCGGTGTTGGTATGGGTATCACCGGTACCGACGTAACCAAGAACGTTGCAGATATGGTTCTTACTGATGACAACTTCGCTACCATCGTTGGTGCGGTAGAAGAAGGCCGTCGAATTTACGACAACATCCGTAAAGCAATCCAGTTTCTGCTTGGTTCCAATATGAGTGAAGTTATCAGTATCTTCGTAGCAACCTTAATGGGCTTCACGATCTTAAAGCCGGTTCATCTGTTATGGATTAACCTAGTTACCGACTGTTTCCCGGCGTTAGCTCTTGGTATGGAAAAGGCAGAGCCGGACATCATGCAGCGTAAACCTCGTGACGCTAAAGCAGGCGTATTTGCCGGCGGCATGGGCTTTGATGTAGGTTATCAGGGTCTTATGGTAGCTGTTCTGGTACTTACTTCCTTCTTCCTTGGTCATTTCATGGAAACAGGAAACTTTGAAATCACCGACAGTGCCCATGGAACCACCATGGCATTCCTTACCATGTCCATGGCAGAAATCTTCCACAGCTTCAACATGCGCTCCCAGAGAGGCAGCATCTTTAAATTAAAAGGTCAAAACATGATTCTGTTAATTGCCGCAGTTGGTACCTTAATCGCTACCACTTTGGTTTGCGAAGTTGAGCTACTTGCAAACGCATTCCAGTTTACCAGCGTAAGCCTGGAAGAATACCTGGTTGCCATCGGCCTTGGCGTACTGGTAATTCCAATCGTGGAAATTGTGAAGTTTATCCAGAGAAAGTTCGTCAAGAACTAAACTTTGCAAAAGAAAAGGAATTTCATTTTTAAAATTTAAAATCAAAAAGAGAACTGCCCCATATTCCTTGCATCGCCCATTATCGGGAGAGCCGATGCGCCGGAACATGGGGCAGTTCTCTTTTTTTGCTATATATTATATTTTTGAAATTCCTTTTCTTTTGAGCCAAGGTTACTGCTTGCTCAAGGATTCTCTGCATAAAGCTTCATAATTTTGTACCTGATTCCTTATGCCACCGGCTTTTCGCCAAACGTCTTCTCGAAAAATTCTACCATTGCACTTTGGTACTTCTCCGGTTCCAGACACCAGCTCAATCCATGTCCGACACCTTTTACCCTAACAAACTTTTTATCCTCGGAAGCACATGCTTCATAACATTTTTCACTCATCCAAAACGGAACGAAATCGTCACCATCGTTATGGACAAACAGAATAGGAAGCTTACAATTTTTCATGCTCTCATAAGCAGAAGCTTCTTCCAAATCAAAATGTCCAAACCATTTTGCTCCAAGCTTTGCGAAAGGATACATAACCTTTGACGGAAGCTTCATACTGTCCATTACCGCACACAGAATTTCTTTTGGAGAAGAAAAACCGCAGTCGGTTAAAATACCTTTTACATTATCCGGCAGTCCAACATCCGCCGCCATCATAACCGTGGCAGCTCCCATGGAAATCCCGAACAGGTCAATTTTCACATCCGCTCCGAACCGGTTTATTGCATATTCCACCCAGGATTTGCAATCATGGCGTTCCATAATGCCGAAGGTGATAGCCTTACCCTCACTAAGCCCCTGGGAACGCTGGCTGGCCAACAACAAATTGATACCATTCTTTTGGGAATAGGAATAAATGCCGTTGCCGTCCCGGTAAAAATTCCCATGGTAGCCATGAAAGAAAATAACCAACGGAGCACCATCCTGCCGGTGATAATACCGTCCGCGAAGCTTTAATCCGTCTATCGAAGTGATTTCCACGGTTTCATACTCTATTGCTTCTATTACATTGCGGATGCCCCGTTCAATTACTTCAGAAAACGCTTCATATGCCGGGCCCTTTGGCATATGCCGCTGCACATCATCCTCCGGATAAGTTTCCCGGTATTCCCCAAAGCAAATACGGTAAATTACATATACGCTTACAAAGAACACAATCAGAACAACAATTGCAATCATAGTAAATATCATATCAGTTCTCCCAATGCTGTCCCGTCTACTTCATAAACACAAAATTTTTCAGTTCAAACAAGGTTCTTCCTTCAAAGTAACCGGACATCCAGCCAAGTTTCTTATAACCGGTAGTCACCTTAAAGAACACGGAATGACGGCTTGTTACATTCTTCACCACAGCCTTTACCACACCATTATCACGTCCGATGGCGCAGGTTCCGATTTCTTCTCCGTCTTCCCCGTCAATTAAAATGTGCAGGGTAGCGTCGCAACCCATACCATTGATTTCTGCGGCAAATTCCATGGTCTTGCTGGAATCATCATCACCGAAATCAAAGTACTTATAGCCCATAATACTGCCATCCTTGATGTTGGTTAACACACGTTCAAATACATTCTTTTCGGTAACATACGGACCGTTCTTTAACACACAGGCAATTTCTGCCGGAGTAATGCGGTACGGAAGCAAAGAATCTTCAAAGCCCAGGGAAGTCATTTCCACCGTAGGAATGGTGCCATCCGGTAAAATTTCGATTTTTTCCACACATCCGCGTCTGGACATAATGCTGTTATTGGTCATACGGTGATAGAAAATATACCATTGACCGTTAATGCAACAAATGGAGCCATGGTCGTTTCCGCCCGGATAATCCACACCGTTATCAATAATATAACCACGGTACTTGAACGGGCCTGTCGGAGACTTAGAAGTAGCATACGCCAGTCTGCTTCCTCGCTTCGGAGAATAAATCATATAGTAGGTATCTCCCACCTTACGCGGAGATGCCGCCTCAAAGAAAAAGCTGTTTTCTTCCACAAAACCGTCTTCTTCTCTCTTTTCAATCGGAATAAAATGCTCGATACAGGTGCCGTCCAGTACTTCGTACATATTGTCGCCGTTGATTTCAGCAAGGAAGGAACGCTCAAATCCGCAGTAAATATAGACTCTGCCGTCATCGTCCACCAGTACACCCGGATCGATAAACCAGCCGTTACAGCAGATTTCATCAGAAATCGTATACTTATATGGGGCAATTAACTTAAACGGACCTTCCGGGCGGTCACTGACTGCCACACAACCTTTCGCATTCACAATATACGCAAACAGATAATACTTACCGTCCTTTTCCACCACATCCGGCGCATATAAATGACAGCGTTCATCGGTCCAATCTGTATCGGATGCATGGTCACGGTCTGCTCTGGTATGGAAAATATCGCCATGGCAGGTCCAGTCATTTAAGTTGTTTACCGGTGCACTCCAGCATTTTAATACATAGTCACAAAAATGGTCGGAACCGGCCAGGTCATGGGAACCGTATACATACACACGGTCTCCGAATACTCTTGGTTCTCCGTCCGGAATATACTCCCAAAACGGCAAATATGGGTTTGGCATAATTTTATCCTCCTAAGTATTTTATTCTTTTTTCCCTATGGCAGTATATTCACTGCCCTCTTAGTAAACAGTATAACAAAATCATCCGGAAAAACAAGTCATTCCCTGCCATCCTTTTCTTCAAAAGAGCTATATTCTTTCTCCTTTAGTCCGGAAAGCTTCCGTTCACACATAATCGTCCCCACCCGGATATAGGGTTTGGATATTCCTCTCCCGGCAGTCTTTGAGCTCCTGCAATCAAATATTCCCGCAATTTCTCCCCATGCAGAAACGGGTCATTGCCTTCGACAATTCCCCATTGAAGCAACAGTGCTGCACCTCCCGTAGCAAAAGGGGTTGCCATGGAAGTACCGGAGCGGGCGGTGTATCCCCCTCCCGGGGCACAGGATATCACATCTACCCCCGGTGCCACCAAGTCCGGCTTCATACGACCGGTATCTCTGGCCGTTCCCCGTCCCGAAAAGGATGCCACCTGCAGAGTTCCAAAATCATATGCTCCCACAGAAACCACTCCTTCTGCCGTGGACGGAATCGTCAGGGTCCGGTAAGAATCCGGTTCCGTAAAACCGGTATTACTACTTTCCATGTCCTGCAACAACCATACATCATATGTTCCTTCCACAATACGTTCCGGAATCAGCCGAAGCTTCCACACACCTGCCCCAAGCCGGTCTCCGGTTGCTGTAATGGAAATCCGCAATTCCGACAAATTCTGAAAAATAGTGGGAGCGCTCCAAAACCCTTCCGCCTCTGCATCTCCAAGCCGGGCTGTCGTTCCTGTGGCAGAATATAAAAAAGCAGACCCAAACGCCGTTACCGGTTCCCCCTCTCCAAACCGGAAGGTTACGGATTCTCCTCCCGGAGCCACCAGTTCCACCGAAAAGCGGTCAGCATAGTTACTCCAGAGTTCCAATTCCAACGTTTTTTCCTGTCCTTCTACCGCCAGTTCTAATTCTTCCGGTTTCCGTTCCTCCAGTTTCCCTCCGGCATGGGTACGTCCGATACCGTCATTTCCGGTACCGACACAAATCACACACTTTGCCATGGACGTAACCCTATCCAGATAGGTTTCCAACAAACTCCTGCCGTTATGAGCTCCTTCTCTTGTTCCGTAGCTGATGTTCAATGCTAACGGCTGATTTCGTTCTATGGCAAACCGCACGCAAAAGTCCACTGCTTCCATCAGTCTTGCCGTGCCGGATACCGCTGCCCGCCCGCTCCGGATTTCCGCCAGCTTTACGACTAGCAGTTCACTTTCAAAGGCCACCCCCCGATACTTTCCTCCGGAGGCTCTTCCGTTTCCTGCCGCAATTCCCGCTACATGGGTACCATGTCCGGATAAGTCCGTGCCCGGCACTACCTGCCGGTTACTGCCCGATGTGTTTTCTCCCAAAATCCCATTGATTTGTTCTTTTGTAAATAACGTACCTATCGAATACCCTTCCGGTGGATTGCCATCGGTTAAGTCCTGATCCCATAATGCCGCAATACGCGTAGTTCCGTCCTCATTACAAAAATCGGGGTGCCTGTAGTCAATACCTGAATCGATAATGCCTACCAGCACCCCTGTACCATTTAAACTTCCCGGTGCCCGTCCTGCCGACGGGCGGTTACTTATGCAGGAGGAAGCCCTGCCAAATTCTACCGTAGTATATACTCTTGTAGGAAGCTCCGCATATAAAATTCCCGGAGTCTTAAGAAAATCTTTCACCTGTTCCTCCGGGAGAACCGCAATTACATATCCTCCCAGCAACCGGGTTATTTCTATTTCCGGAACCTCTGTTGTTTTTACAAATTGTTCGTCCGTCAGTAAAATCAATTCCACCTGTGCCATAAAAAACAGCTTCCCTTTTGATACTATTTTTTATTCCGCACCAAAAAAAATTATAACCCGAGAATTTTCTTTACCTTATCCACCAATTCCAACGGAACAAATGGTTTTACCACATATCCTACCGCTCCGAGGCTTTTTGCTGCCACTACCGTTTCGGAATCTGTGGTACCGGTTAAAAACATAACCGGAATATTCTTAAACTCGTCATTACTTCTGATGACATCCAATGTCTGGATTCCGGACATAATCGGCATTTCCACATCCAACAATATCATGTCGGGAGTGTAATACATTAAGCTTTCCAGGCAGGCCATTCCTGAGGAACATTTTACTACATTGAAATCGGCCCGCTTAAGTCCAAGCTCTGCAATAGTCAAAATCACTTCGTCATCATCTACGATTAAAATTGTTTTCTTTTCAGAAGCCATTTAAATTCCTCCAACTATCCTTTGTTACCTTTCTTTTATTGTACATGAAATTTCTAAATTAATCTAGAAATTTTTTATAAAGAAAAAAGACCGCACAACACGGTCTTTTTTCAAGAAGCACACGATTATCTGCCGCAACCGCCCTTTTTCTTTGCCGCACATTCTCTGGCATAAGGGCAGCCCACACATTTTCCCTGTTTCTTTTCTTTGCGGATATAAACAGCCGCAACACCTACAAGAACCAGCACTAACACAATAATAATACTATCTGCCAATGTCATACTATACCTGCTTTCTGATTCTTATTCGCTCAGCTTATACTCCGGTTTGGCATCCTTATTGTTTGCATTGCTTACCAGCACGATAATAAGCACCATCACAAGCACCGCAATCAATCCCGGAAGAAAACCTGCTCCCAAAGCTCCTGTTGTAATCAAAGTACCAATCTGATATACCAAAAACGCCAGGGTAAAGCCGGTAAACAGCTGCAGGCAGATACCGCCAAACAGCCATTTTTTGCTTTGCATTTCCGCATTCATAGCACCGATTGCAGCAAAGCATGGCGGCGTAAATAAATTAAACATCAGATATGCCAGTGCAGCTACCTTTGTTAAGCCAATGGTAGTTGCCACTACATTACCGTCACCTACCAATGCCAATTCATCCATATCAATAATTGCGGACAGTCCATAACAAACTGCCAAAGTACCTACTACGTTTTCCTTTGCAATAAAACCGGTTACTGCTGCCGCTGCCAGCTGCCAAGCAGCTACACCTACCACCGGTACTAAAAGCACCGCGATCGGAGAAGCAATAGAGGCAAGAATCGAGGTATGTGCCATACCCTCTTCCACTACCTGAAGCTTCCAGTTAAAGCTCTGCATAATCTGAACTACCGTATTACATACCAAAATAATGGTACCTGCCTTAATAATGTAAGCCTTACCTCTGTCTAACATAGAAACACAAGCTCTTTTCAGGCTTGGAAGCTTGTATTCCGGAAGCTCAATAATAAAATAGGATTTTTTGTATTTATAGCCGGTAACTGCTTTCACCAGCAACGCACCAAGCAGGATTACAACAATACCCGTAAAGTACATCACCGGAGCTACCCACACCGAATTTCCGAAAAAAGAAGCTGCAAAGAGAGTAATTACCGGAATCTTTGCACCGCACGGCATAAACGGAGCCAGCATTGCCGTTGCACGGCGTTCTCTTTCATTACGGATGGTACGGGATGCCATAACCCCCGGAATAGCACAGCCGATACCAACTACCATAGGAATTACGGACTTACCGGAGAGACCAACTTTTTTAAAGATTGGGTCCAACACTACTGTAGCACGGGCCATATAACCACAGTCTTCCAATAAAGCAATGAGGAAATACATAACCATTACCAGCGGAAGGAAACCGACTACAGCAATTAAACCGCCGATAACACCGTCTACCAGCAGGGACTGCAGGAACGGATTCGCATTCTCTACCAGACCTGCCACATACCCCTGGAAACCTTCTAAAATTCCGGTTAACCAGTCAGCAATCCAGGTACCTACCGTAGTCTGGGAGATATAAAACACTGCCCACATTACTACGGCAAATATACCGATACCAAGCACAGGATGGGTAATTACCGCATCGATTTTATCTCCGATGTTGGTGTCCTTGGTCAGAACCTTTCGTTTCTCTACCTCATCCACAATTTTATTTACAAAGGCAAAACGCTTTCTGTCTTCTGCTTCTACTGCTGCCTTGTCCGTCAGGTCAATGTCTGCCTGTATGTATGGCGCCTTCTGAGTTTTTCCTGCTTGCGCCACCGCAGCCTGCACTACTGCCTTTAAGCCGTTATCTCCACCGGAGATGGATACGGTTTCAATAACCGGGCAGCCAAGCTTTTGGGAAAGCTTTGCCTCATCGATCTGTGTGTCTTTCTTTTCATTAATATCACTCTTGTTAAGCGCAACCACCATCGGAATTCCAAGTTCCATAAGCTGGGTGGTAAAGAATAAACTTCTGCTCAAATTGGTAGCATCTACGATATTGATAAGAACATCCGGCGTTTCATTCTTTACATAGTCCCTTGTAATACTTTCTTCCGAGGTAAAAGGTGACATGGAATATGCTCCCGGTAAATCTACCGCAACCAGTTCTTCATTTCCCTCATAGAAACTCTTTTTAATCGGGCTTTCTTTTCTTTCTACGGTAACACCTGCCCAGTTGCCTACATGCTCATTCCGTCCGGTCAGTGCGTTGTACATAGTGGTTTTACCGCTGTTTGGATTACCTGTTAATGCTATTCTCATAAATCCTCCTGTTATTTTCTTGTTTTAACTCTATTCCTCTTGCTGACTGCGGCATTTGTTAGTCAAGACTAACCGATACTTATAAAAAATAGTGATTACCATCACCATTTTCCGCTTATGCTATACCAAAATAGCCGCAGCTAATTCATTATCAATGTTGTAGCGGCCATCCTTAATGGAAACCGTACAATTTCTTTTCTTTCTGGACACTACGGTAATTGGTTCACCGCTATAGCAGCCCAGAGAGAATAAAAAGGAATTTAACTCTTCATCGTCGGTAGCAATGTTTTTAATGATATATTCTTCACCAATATTTGCTTCAACTAAAGTCATGGTATCATCTCCCTTACTGAAGTTAGGCTTTTCTAACTTTCGTCTAGAGTTTAATATAAAATTCTTCTTTTGTCAACCTATTTTTATGTAAATTTTTCTAAAAATATTCCGGAACCTTTTGTGCAATTTTTCTCAATAACATGAAAACGCAGGAAAAACTTTGCTATAAGGGTTTGATATTTTCGAAAAACCATGGTATACTGTTACTATTACAAAAATAACTATCATCTGACATCCTTTGTCAGGTATATATAATAATCAGGAGAAGCAAAATGGCAATTAACGAATCTGCAGAAAACTATTTGGAAACCATATTGATGCTCAGCAAAAAGCTACCGGTAGTGCGCTCCGTTGACATCGCCAACGAGCTGGGCTTTAAAAAATCCAGTGTCAGCATTGCCATGAAAAACTTACGTGAAAACAATCATATCGCGGTTTCCAATGCCGGCTTTATTACCTTAACCGAATCCGGTAAGCAAATCGCAGAAATGATTTTTGAACGCCATGAGCTCATCTCCAACTGGTTAATTACCATCGGCGTCAGCGAAGAAACCGCACTGGAAGATGCATGTAAAATGGAACATGTTATCAGCCAGGAAAGCTTTGAAGCAATTAAGAAGTTTATTGGGAAGTAAGATAAAGAACCATTAAATCAATTTTAATTATATCATTTTTCCAAAAATGATATAATTGATGCAAATGATGATATAATTGAACCTCCGCAACGTCCCGCCGGATTCCTTCTGCTTTTGCAGATTTTTCTTCTGCACATTCAGCACTTTCCCGGCGACTCTGCGGGCAGGCGGACTTTTATCGATGGTTGCTCCGGAACGAAGTGACTAACTGTTTGAGGTGGTGGGTGTTCTTCTAACCCGGCATTTGGCAGAGGGCAAAGAAGCGCGTAAGCGCAATTAAAAGCGGCATATAAGTATTCGTGGCAAGCTCGCTTGTCTAAGAATACCTATATGCCGCTTTTTTACATCCGCAGGATGCTTTGCCCCTGCCAAATCACTAATTCACACTACAAATACACCACCACCGAGTTTTAGCACTTCGTGCAGGGCAACCATTAATTACGGAAAAGTCCGCCGCCTGCAGCAAGTCCCCGTGGAAAGTGGCTGAGTCAGAAGAAAAACTGCAAAAGCACTCCCCGGCGGGACGTTTCACAACCTATTTCTTCGCCAGTCTCTTATACTCCGCAATAGCTTCATCATAAGAATGCAGGCTCATCAGCCAGAATTCCTTCTTTGTCAAATCAATATCACAAATCTTCGCTACTTCCTCTACGCTTCTGACCGGAGTTTCCTTTAACATATAATTGTACTTTTCAAGGAATGCCGGGCCCTCCTGCTTATATTTTTCATATAAGCCTCTTGCAAACAAACCGCCGAACGCATATGGAAAATTGTAGAATCCAAGGCCTGCACTGTAATAGTGACCCTTACATGCCCACATGTACGGGTGCAGAACATCATGGTCCAAACCATCGCCGTAAGCTTCCTTCTGGGCTTCTAACATAATCTTGCAAAGCTCGTCCGCAAACATAAAGTTCTCACTTCTGTTTTCCACCACACGGGATTCAAATAAAAATCTGGAGTAAATATCGCAGATAATCTGGGTTACATCACTAAGCTGACCTTCCAACAGGGAAAGCTTCTCATCGTCAGAAGAAGCAT
Organism: Lachnospiraceae bacterium; assembly: GCA_017622795.1. Taxonomy (GTDB): domain Bacteria; phylum Bacillota; class Clostridia; order Lachnospirales; family Lachnospiraceae; genus SIG299. Next base: position 118,232 of record JAGAQI010000047.1, on the reverse strand, counting down.
GGTCAATGGCATGACTCATTACCACATTTTCGTTAAAGGTAGATGCGGTTTCAGCCACCGGCATGGAATATCCCGTATTTAACGGACGATTGTCAAAAATCATAAAGTCATGATAACCATGGCCAAGCTCATGGGCCAAGGTAGATACATCACTAAAGGAACCATCAAAGTTAGTCAGTACACGGAACTGCTTCTTCGCATCCAGGGAAGCGCAGAACGCACCACCCACCTTGCCGTTTCTCGGGAAGAAATCGATCCAGTTTTCTTCATAAGCACGGTCAATAATCTCCGCCATACGCGGATTGAAGGATTGGAATACATTCATTAAATATTCCTTGGATTCCTCTACCGTAAACTTCTTGGTGTTGCTGCCCATTGGCGCAAACAGATCATACCAAGGAAGACCATTTTTGTGACCGAGAGCCTCTGCCTTTGCCCTAAGATATCCATGGAAGTTCGGCATATATTCCTTCATTGCCTCTAAAAGAGCATCCAACGTTGCCCTCTCCATTCTGGAACGGTATAATACCTTATCCAAAGGAGATGCATAGCCCCTCATTTTAGATTCGGTAATGTCCTGCAGTTTAATGCTGTTTAAGGAATAAGCGATGGCATCCTTAATCTTATCATACGCCTTAAGCTCTGCCTCATATGCCTCCTTACGTACGGTTGCATCGGCGTCATAGGCTTTGTTACGGATGGCAGACAACGTAGTCTTTTCTCCGTTGTACTCCACTTCCACGGAGGAAGTCAAAAAGCTCTGCAAGTCGCTCCAGGCGGAACCGCCGGAAACATCCATTCTTGCCAGTGCTTCTTCCACATCCTCGGAGAGTGTATATTTTGCACTTTCCTGAATTCTGTGGAGGCGGTCACTGTAAGCAAGTAACAGCTCATCATCACCGATAACTGCGTCAATATCGGCTATTTTCTCAATATACTTTTCAATTAATGTAGATGCCTTTGTTACATCACCCATTTTCTGCATCAGGCGGCCCATATAAGAAACACTTTCCGTGTCGGAAGTATCTACCGACTGACGCAGGGAACAGAAGCTGAACAAATTGCCTACCAGTTCTTCAAATTCCTCATCCATAAGCAGTGCTTTTTTTACGGTTTCTCTTTCGCCTTCACTGCCAAGACTATCCGCAAACTTCTGATATGCTGCTATTTTTCCGTCTACTGCAGCAAAGTCTGCTAAAAATTTTTCATCTTCAAATCCTGAGTATAAAACCTCCAATGACCATTTGTCGTACATAACCTTCTTCCTTTCTTTTGCAGAAATAATCTTCTGCATATCAGTATAAGTTTATCAAAATCAAAACCACTTGTCTATACTTTCTGCCGGACCAGGGCTTTCTTTTTCCAGCCTCCCTGTGCATAACGTCCCACTGCTACCAACAACGAGATTATCCATCCGAGATTAAATCCCCACCAGATAACGTCCACACCAAAGCGGCCTGCAAAACCAACCGTCACCACCAGACGAATGGCAAAACTGAGCAATGTAGTCAAAATAAACCAGCTCATATCGCCGCTTCCTTTAAATGTAGCCTTAATCAGCATATAAGCGGTAAATACAATCAGACAGGCTCCTACTACCCGGATGTATTCCGAGCCAACCGAAAGTGCCCTGACGATGTCTGCATCCGCCTCAGATAAAAACATTCGGATAATCGGTTCTGCAAAAAATTCCAGCAGCACAGTCATGCCAAGAGAAAGCATTCCGCAGCAAAGCAAAGAAGACCGAAGTCCCGGCCGGATACGCTCTAATTTTCCTGCCCCCATATTCTGGCCTACATAACCGGAATATGCGTTAGCATAGTTAATCGGAATGGCAATGGCAAGATTGATTACCTTGGAGGCTGCCGCAGTTCCTGCCATAACCGCTGCGCCGAAACTATTAATCGTTGCCTGCACTACCACTGAGCCCACCGATACAATGGATTGCTGAATGGCAGACGGCAAGGCAAACCGTAACATAATCAGCAGCAGTTTACCATCAAAGAATACCGTTTTTCCGCTTTCTGCTTTTTGCACCGGGAATTCTTTCAAAAGTCTCGGCATATCTGCCAGAGCAAGCCCCACAGCAAGCAGTTGGGAAATGGCAGTGGCTGCTGCTGCTCCGGCCACACCCCAATGCAGGTTTATAATAAACACGAAATCCAAGAGCACATTAGCCGCCGAAGAAATAATTAAAAATTTTAATGGTGCCTTTGAATTTCCAAGCGCTGTATATACACTACTTAATGCATTATACAGAAAAATCGGAACACTGCCTAAAAAATAAAAACGTAAGTAATCCACCCCAAGGGGAACAATTTCTATCGGGGTTTTGACATAAATTAAGAGTGGTTCGGCATAAATCCACATCAAAACAGTGCTCACCAGGCCTATCACCGTAGAAAAACAGGCAGAGGTTGTAGCACACAGCCTTATTTTATCAGTCTTTCCTGCACCGAAATATTGAGAAATAACAATACTGCCACCCAAAGCAAGCCCGGTTGCCAGCTGTACAAACACTGCTGTAATACTCCCGGCGCTGCCCACTGCTGCCAGCGCATCCTGCCCCAGACGGTTTCCCACAATTAAGGTGTCAATTACATTATACAATTGCTGGAACAGATTAGAGATAATCATTGGTACTGCAAAGAAAAAAATAATTTTAAACGGATTTCCTTCGGTCATATTTATTGTTTTCATCTCGTCACTTCTTTTCTTCTTAAATATATTAAAACCGGCAGAAGTAGTATTCCTCCTGCCGGCCTGATTTATTACTTATTATTGCTTTCTTCTGTTACTTCAATCTTGCGGATTTCTCTGGTGCGGATTTCCTTGCAGATGTCATCAATGAATGTCTGCAGAGGCTTCTGTCCTTCGTCACCGAGGAAGCGGCTTCTTACGGAAACAACGCCTTCCTCTTCTTCCTTCTGACCAACTACCAGCATGTAAGGTACACGGTCTAATCTGGAAGCACGGATTCTGTAACCAATCTTTTCGGAACGGTTATCTACCGTTGCAAGCACGCCGTTCTTCTTTAATTCCTTCTGTACCTTTTCAGCATAATCGTTGTACTTTTCAGAAATTGGAAGCACACGAACCTGCTCTGGACACAGCCAGGTTGGGAATAATCCTGCATACTTTTCGGTTAACCATGCCAAAGTTCTTTCATAGCAACCCATAGAGGTTCTGTGGATGATGTATGGACGAACCTTATCACCGTTCTGGTCGATATAGTACATATCAAACTGCTCCGCAAGTAAAGCATCCCACTGGATGGTAATCATGGTATCTTCCTTACCGTAAACGTTCTTTGCCTGGATATCTACCTTTGGTCCGTAGAATGCGGCTTCACCAACACCTTCTACGAACTTAATGTCTAACTCGGTTAATACGTCACGGATGTGCTGCTGTGTTTCTTCCCAAACTTCTGCGGAACCGATATACTTTTCGGAATTGTCCGGGTCCCACTTGGAGAGACGGTAGGTTACATCTTCTTCTACGCCAAGAGTCTGTAAGCAGTGCTTTGCAAGAGCAAGACAGTTCTTAAATTCTTCTACCATCTGGTCAGGACGTACAATTAAGTGACCCTCGGAGATAGTGAACTGACGTACACGTGTTAAACCGTGCATTTCACCGGAATCCTCGTTACGGAACAGTGTGGATGTTTCACCGTAGCGGATTGGCAGGTCCTTATAGGACTTCTGGCTTGCCTTATATACATAGTACTGGAATGGGCAGGTCATCGGACGAAGCGCAAATACTTCCTTGTCCTTTTCTTCTTCACCCATTACGAACATGCCGTCCTTATAATGATCCCAGTGACCGGAAATCTTGTACAGGTCGCTCTTTGCCATTAAAGGAGTCTTGGTACGAACGTAGCCCCACTCATTATCTTCTAAATCTTCAATCCAGCGCTGCATGGTCTGAATCATCTTAGCGCCCTTTGGCATTAAGAGAGGAAGCCCCTGACCGATAACATCAACGGTGGTGAAGAGTTCCATTTCACGGCCAAGCTTGTTGTGGTCACGAAGCTTGATATCTTCTAAGTGCTTCAGATATGCATCCAAGTCTGCACTCTTTGTAAATGCAGTACCGTAAACTCTGGTTAACATCTTGTTCTTTTCGCTGCCTCTCCAGTAAGCGCCGGAGGAGGAAATGAGCTTGATTGCCTTTAAAGGCTTTGTACTCATCAGGTGAGGACCTGCGCAAAGGTCCGTAAACTCGCCCTGGCTGTAGAAAGAAATTACCGCATCTTCCGGAAGGTCGTTGATTAACTCTACCTTGTATGGTTCGCCCTTGCCTTCCATGTACTTGATAGCTTCGGAACGTGGAAGTTCGAAACGTGTAATTTCTGCACCTTCCTTGATAATCTTCTTCATTTCTGCTTCGATAGCATCCAATGCCGCACGGTCTAAGGATGGAAGGTCAAAGTCATAGTAGAAACCGGTATCGATGGATGGACCGATGGCTAACTTTGCTTCCGGATATAATCTCTTTACTGCTTCTGCCAGAACGTGGGAAGCGGTATGACGGTACGCAGCCTTACCTGCTTCGTCGTTGAATGTTAAAATGTTTAATTCTGCGTCTGCGTCAACTACGGTTCTTAAGTCTACTACCTGACCGTTAAGTTCAGCGGCACATGCCATTCTGGCAAGACCTTCGCTGATGTCCTTTGCGATGTCAATAATGGACATTGCACTTGCATACTCTTTAAAAGAGCCGTCTTTTAATGTGATTTTCATAGTGATACTCTCCTTTCTTTTTACAACAAAAAAACCCGTCACTTCTAATACCTGTTGGTACTAAAAGGGACGAGCGTACAATACATTTTACCCGCGGTTCCACCCTAGTTAAAGGAATCCTCCTTCCGGCTTCATTATGATGGTAACGGAATCACCGGAGCGCTTAATTCACGCCCACTCGGAGGTGGTCTTCGGCTGCTTCGTGTTAGAATGCTCCCAGCAAATGCATTCCTCTCTGAAACGGTTCACAGCGTACTCTTCTCTTCTACGCGTTTGGTTATGAAACTGTAGATTAGTATAGCACCTAAAAAGTATATTTGTCAACTAGTGAGATGTTTCACTTTAAATTATTTTTTATTGCACCTAGGACTTTTCCCATCCATATACTGTCATCAGAAGAAAAATATAAACGGAGAAATTCGTATATGGATAATTATGTCTTACTGGCACTGCTTGCCACCTTAGGCACCTGGTTTGTCACCGCCATGGGTGCCGCAACCGTTGTCTTTTTTAAATCACCCAATCTCAAGCTGCTTAACCTGACACTGGGTTTTGCCTCCGGCGTCATGATTGCTGCCAGCTTTTGGTCACTGTTGCAGCCAGCCATCGAACGGGCAGAGGCTATGGATGGCCTTCCTGCCTACCTTGTTGCTACCACCGGTTTCCTATTGGGTGCCGGCTTTATGTGGGCATCGGATAAGATAGTAACCAGGGCAACAACCCGGGCAAATAATACCGTCGGAAAACAAAACGAAAAATTAAACCGCATCATTATGCTGGTACTTTCCATTACCCTCCACAATATTCCGGAAGGTCTTGCTGTCGGCGTTGCCTTTGGTGCCTTGACCGGAGAAGGTTATTCCACTGAAGCGTTGCTTGGTGCTGTTTCCGTTGCCATTGGTATCGGTCTGCAGAACTTTCCGGAGGGTGCCGCCGTTTCCCTGCCTCTTCGACGGGAAGGATATTCTAGAAAGAAAAGCTTTTTCCTTGGCCAATCTTCCGGTATGGTAGAACCGATTTCCGGTGTACTTGGTGCCCTGCTGGTAGTTTACGTGGAACCGATTCTTCCCTATGCTCTTGCCTTCGCTGCCGGTGCCATGATTTTAGTTGCGGTACATGAACTGATTCCGGAATGCCAGCGGAATAAAGAAGCTCAGCCGTATCTGGCAACCACCGGCATTGTGTTGGGCTTTGCCGTAATGATGCTGTTGGATGTGATGTTAGGATAGGAAAAAGCAAAGCCATAAGATTTAAAAAGAGTCCGGTCTTAAAAAGACCGGACTCCAACATAAACTCACTTTTTATCCCCTCCCGAAATTGTCAAACAATTTCTCGGAATATTTTTCATATTCTTCCATGTTTTTGGACTTTACCATCTTTTTTATCAGCCGTTCTTCTCCAGGAAACTGCCGGCTCATAAATCCCCACAATTCCTTCATCTTAAACAGCACATTATTTCCGTCACCGTTCATCTGCACAAGATAGCCCTGTAACAGCCTGTCATGAAAGACCTTCAACTGCTCCATGGAATTTTCGTAATCCTTCCATTCCTTGCCGGCAGCCGCACTTGCTTCATATGCCTGAAGTTCCTGCACCAGTTCCGGATTTGCCATGAGCGGACGCCCAATCATAAATTTCCTTACCTCAGGGAATAGCCCGCGCACCCTGATATAATCCTCCAGTGTCCAAATATCACCATTATAGCAAAGAGAATGCTTCGCTTCCTTCATTGCATCGCCAAACGCATCCAGATGCGGTTCTCCTTTATAAAATTCTTTTTGTACTCTGGCATGTATGATTAGTTCAGAAAGAGGATATTGATTATACACCTGTAGAATGTTTGCAAATTCATCCACAGAATCTAACCCCAGTCTTGTTTTTACGGAAATTCTCGGATACCGGTTTTCCGGTGTCCCCGGGGCGCTTTGTGAAGAAGCAGCTTCTACTTCAGAAAACACCTCTGCAAAAAAACGGTTCAATTTTTCCGTATCTTCTAAAAATCCGGAGCCCTTATGCTTGGATACTACCGTTTTGGATGGACAGCCCAGATTCAAATTCACTTCATTGTATCCATACGTTTCCTTTAATTCTCTCGCCGACCATAAGAACAACTCCGGTTTATTAGTCAACACTTGCGGAACAATCGGAACACCCTCATTATTGGTTTGTACCACATCCCGATGTTCTTTTGGATTCACTGCGTGATGCTGATTCGGTGCAATAAACGGTGTAAAGTAAGCATCGACTCCCGGATAACAAGTATGATGCACATTCCGTAAGGTGTACCCCGTTACTCCTTCCATTGGTGCAAAATAGAACTTCATTTTCGACATAGTTATTTCTCCTGTCCTGCTGATTCAAGCGGTTTTGTTCTTTCCAAAATATATGCGGTATAATCCACATCCTTCCGCAGGAATTCCTTCCCATCTTCGTCCGTTTCTACTAAGCCTTCCAGTAACATTCTCTCTACAATAGCAGCTGCCCCCTGAATTGTTTTTAAGCAGGGGCGTTTTTTATAATACTCTTCCGTTCTTGCTTCCGGAGTCGTGTCGCCTAAAGCAACTTTACTTCCGTCTTTATTCAGCCCAAGTAATTCGCGGCAAATATAGGAACCTCCGTTTTCCTTCTTAAATTCTGCTGCCAGACGCTGCACCACTTCATAATTATTTTTCTTTGCGGTCTGGTCTTTTCCCTCTATAGATCCGGTCAGCATTCCCGCCACCAGAAACATGCCGTTGGCTGCACCGCAAACCTCTCTCATCCTGCCGATTCCGCCGCCAAAGGAAGCGGACACACGAAGTGCAGTTTCCCTGTCCATACCAAATAAATCCGCATAAGCGGCAAACACCGACTGGCTACAGTTGAATCCCTCCATAAATAGAGCGACAGCCTGCTCTGTTCTTGATTTCATTCTCCAATTTTTCCTCCCTTTTTCTGCTTGTTACCTTTAAGTATTTACAACCAAGCTTAACAAAAGCCATGCACTCAGGTCATGGCTTTTGCTTTATTTAGTACAACGCTGTATTTTACTGTAATTTAAACTTATGAACCTCATTATCCAGCTCTTCGGATACCTTCTGGTTCTTGTTTGCCTGCTCTTCCAGAGTCATCATATTCTGAGTTAAACCGGATACGGTTTCTGTAACGCCGGAAACTCCCTTCGCGTTTTCTTCCATTGCAAAATCCACTGCCTTGATAGCGTCATCCACTTCGGAGATTGTCTTCTGAAGTTCCATGGACTGCTCTTCAAAATGAACCATGGTTTTCTGCAGATTGTATGCGTCCTGACTGTAGGTTTCACAGGTGTCCATTAACTTGTCATAACCACCCATGGCCACTGTTTCAATAAATTCTACCATATTTCCGGTTTCAGCAGCCAATGCATCCACTGCTTCCATAACCGTTTTGCTGACTTCCTGGATCTTTGCAGCCGCATTTGCAGAGTTCTGGGCAAGCTTACCGATTTCTCCCGCAACTACCGCAAAGCCGCGTCCTGCTTCACCGGCACGTGCTGCTTCGATGCTTGCGTTTAACGCAAGGAGATTGGTTTCTTCTGCAATTTCCAAAATATTGCCGGTAAGCACTTCAATTTCTGCTGCCGCCATGGAGCGTTCCATTGCTTCTTCCGCACGGTCCGCCATTTCCTTAGATTTTGTCTTTGCACTCATCTGCTCATTTGATGCATCTGTCTTAATTTCCTGTGCTTTTACATTAATTTTTGTTGTATAGTCAGCACCCCATTTTGCATTGGATGCCATATCCTGAATAGCTGTGTTCATTACACCTACAGATTCGGTTACATGGTCAACGGACGCGGAAGTTTCTTCGATTGCCGCATTCATTTCTTCCATAGTTGCGGACACATCCACAATGCCTTCTTTTGCATCTACCATACCATGAAGCATGGTTACGGAAGCATCGGTAAGTACCGCAGAGTTATCGGATACATTTAACATAATTTCGCGGATATATGCCAGCAAACCGTTAATTAAGCCACCCATAACTTCCATTTCATCACCGGTACGCACCGTTAATGTCTGTGTTAAATCACCGTCACTGTTAATAAGCTCGTCCAGCTTATCATTAACCTGCTTGATGCTCTTTACCACACGTCCGGTTGCAAAATATAATAACAGAATAGAAATTACACATCCTATCAGTACAATCATTATAATCAGCAACTGCATATTCTGAAGCTCATTACGAAATTCTGTTGCATCACACTCTACACCAACTGCTGCAACTACATTTCCCTTTAAATCTATCATCGGAGCATAAGCCGTAACCAGACATTCCCCATCTGTAGTATCCAGTTCCGGAACAGCAAAGCCTTTCCCCTGTTCAAATACAGTGGTTAATTCTTCATATTCTATCGGAAATACTTCACCAATCAAACAATGATCTTCTGATGGGTCACCATCAACACCATAATAAACCGTTGCACCGTCTGTATATATGGTATAAATATATTTTGCAGTACTTACTTCGATAGCATTGGACAATGTCTGACGTATTCTGCTGTACTGGATGGAATCTTCCGATCCCGGGGTAAGGCTTTTCAGAATATTTCTGTCAATCTGATTCGTTACAAGACTTGCCAGTGCCTGTGCATTATCTGCTGTCATCACAATCATTTTTTCCTGCATGGTAGAATACGCGATAAAACCAATGCTAAAAGAAACCAGCATAATGCAAATTGCGGCAACTATCATAAATTTTTGCCGGATACTTAAAAATCTTACTTTTCTTTTTCTGAGTTGCTTTCTCACTTTCATTTTTTTATCCCCCTTTATTTCGTTGTACTTCCCTGACCGCCGTTGCGCAGTTCCGTCACAGCATCATCTTCTGTAATTCCAAACTGTAGGAAAATTCCCTGGGCAAATCCCTGTCCCATCAGAAGTGTAAGTTCTTTTCCTTCATTGGAATCGTTGGTTAATTTTATAAAAATATGTCCTTCGTTATCGGAATAATAATAGTCACTGTCAATTATGCCTACGGTGTTATTTAGCTGCAGGCGGAACTTAAAGCCAAGTCCGCTGCGCGGAAACACCATCAGCACGTAGTCCTCTCTCATGAATGCCCGGATTCCCGTCGGAATTTTAATGGTTTCCCCCGGCTGTAATGTAAACTCTAACGGGCTGTAAAAATCATACCCGGCAGAGCCCTTGGTGGCACGTTTTGGAAGCTTAATTGCTTCATAAACCTGTTCCGCCTCTGCCTCGCTTCCTCCAAACGTATCCAGCCAGTCCGCCACAAACTGCTCTTTACTTACTTTTTCAAACTTTGCAACTTTCTCCATACGATTTCCCCCATTCTCTTATGTACCGCTTTTTTCTCCTCTAAGCAGTACAAGGGCAAGCTGTAACTTTGCAATTATACAAAACTTACAGTTGCCCTATCTGTTTTTCTTATAATTCCTTTAAGAATGCCACATAACCCTGTTTTGCTTCGTAAACATCAGACTTGCTGACAATTTCCCAAGGAGCATGCATATTTAATACAGGCACACCGCTGTCGATAACCTGCATATTATATTTTGCCATAATGTAAGCGATAGTACCGCCGCCACCTTCATCGACACGGCCAAGCTCTGCTGTCTGGAAAGGAACCTTGTGTGCCTCCAGTGCCGCACGAAGCTTTGCAATGTATTCCGGATTAGCATCATTGGAGCCTGACTTACCGCGGCTGCCGGTGTACTTGTTGAATACAAGACCTTTACCAAAGTAAGCCGTATTCTTTCTTTCATTCACACCCGGATAGTTTGGATCGAATGCTGCACTAACATCGGAAGAAAGCATATGGGAATTTGCAAGGGCACGTCTTACCTTTAATTCGGAATAGTCGCCCATGCGGTCCATAACCTCAGCCACTGCATTCTCAAAGAATACAGACTGCATACCGGTAGCACCTACACTGCCGATTTCTTCTTTATCCACCAGCAGGCAAACTGCGGTACGGTCTGTTTTCTTTAACTCAAATAATGCCACTGCGGAAGTATATGCACATACTCTGTCGTCGTGACCATAGCCCATAACCATGCTTCTGTCAAGACCGAAGTCTCTTGCTGCTCCGGCAGGAACTGCTTCGATTTCTGCGGAAAGGAAATCATCTGCTTCGATGTCGTAAGTATCCTTTAACATCTTAAGGATATTTGCCTTCACTGCATCCTTTTCTTCCCCATCCAGCGGCATACTGCCGATAAGGATATTTAAATCTTCACCCTCGATTACTTCAGAAGCCTTTTTGCCCATCTGCTTTGCAGATAAGTGAATTAACAGGTCGGTAATACCGACTACCGGATCATCTGCCTTTTCACCGATACATACATCAACTACAGTACCATCTTTTTTAACCACAACACCATGCAGTGCCAAAGGCAGAGTTACCCACTGGTACTTTTTAATTCCACCGTAATAATGGGTGTCAAGTAAAGCCATATCGGTATCTTCGTACAGCGGAACCTGCTTTAAGTCGATTCTTGGGGAATCCACATGGGCACCCAGAATCTTCATACCCTTTTCTAAAGGTTCGGAACCAATCAGGAACAATGCCAAGGCCTTACCCATGTTGTTGAAGTAAACCTTATCACCGGCCTTTAATGTCTTGTTTTCGGCAATGACCTGATTTAAGTCCACATAGCCCTGTGCCTCTGCCATGCGGACAGTTTCGATTACACATTCTCTTTCTGTTTTGCATTCAGAAATGAACTTTTTATATCCTTCGTTTAACTTGAATACGTCCTTCTTTACTTTTTCGGAATATCCAAGCCAAGCATTTTTCTTTTCAGGAGCCTTCTCCTTACTGTCTTTTGCTTTTTTGGTAGCCATAATCTAAATACTCTCCTTCAAATACATTGATACGTTCAGTATACTCTTCTTTTTGTCGAAAAACAAGATTATTCTGCACTTTTTAATGATTCTACCATGTCAATTTTTCTCAATTTATAAAACATACCAAAATTTATCAGCACAGCAAATGTGCAGGTCAGCAATACACTGAACAGGTAGCTTGGACCTTCAATTTCCCGTCCGAACATCATCATATCCACTTCCACCGTCAAAATAACAAACCGGTGCAGGAAAAAGCCCATTACCGCTCCCGCAAAAATTCCGATTATGGTCAGCAGTACGTTTTCACGATACACGTAATTGGCTACTTCCACATCATAGAAACCCAGTACCTTTAACGTAGCAAGTTCTCTGCGGCGTTCAATAATGTTGATATTATTCAGATTATAAAGAACAATAAAGGCAAGCATGCCGGCCGCTATAATAAGAACTACAACTACCAATTCCAAAGACTTCATCATAACCGACACAGATTCCTGCAATTCTTCCACATAGGTTACAGAATCTACCTTATCATCCGAAAGCATTTCGCCGGAAAAAGATTCTTTGTCCTCTTCTGACATTTGCTTTGTCCTTAAATATAACTGATTATATTCCGGCACTTCTCCAAACAGGTCTTCATAAAGTTCCGCACTCATATAGACATAGTGGAGCATATAGTTTTCTGCAATCTCTGTAACTTCCACAGAATATTTGGTAATATCGTCATAATAAAGATCTATGGTATCGCCGACAGAAACTTCCAACAGTTTTGCCAGCTTCTCCGTAATAATAACATTCTTTTCGGTCAGCGTATATTCTTCCTTTGTATTTCTGTCCCGAAGTTGAACAAAATGATTCAGTCCCTTTAGCTCCTTTGGTACAAACAATGTTGCAGACACCTGAGCTTCTGCAGATTCTACGTCCATGTTTTTGGTTTGTATCAACAGTTGTTCTTCCACAGCCGCGCCATGTTCTTTCTCTTCCAAAGAAATATTCTCATCGCTAATGGACAGATATGCATCGTAGGTCCAAATTTCTTTATACTGCTTATTTACAATTTCCATAATGGAATCCCGGAGTCCGAAGCCTACCAAAAGCAACGCCATGCAGCCGCCGATACCGAAAATCGTCATAAAGAATCTCTTTTTGTATCGGAACAAATTCCGGCAGGTTGCTTTCCAGGAAAAGCTGAGAGCATTCCAAAGTGGTTTAATGTATTCCAAAAATACCCTTCTTCCCACTGGCGGAGCCACCGGGCGCATTAAAATTGCAGGTGCAGCAATCATCTCCTTATAGCAGGAGGACATTGTTGCCACAACCGTACAAATTACTGCAATCAGCACTGAGGCTCCGGCCAGTCCCCATTGGATTGGTGTTAGAATAAACGGTATATTAGAATATAAAATACTGTATGCTTTGATGATTACCCAAGGGAATAAATAGCTTCCCACTACAACTCCTAATACACCGCCAAGCAAAGTCGCAGATAAAGAATACCATAAGTACTTGGAGACAATGGCACCTTTATTGTAGCCTAATGCTTTCATAGTACCAATCTGGGTACGCTCTTCTTCAATCATACGTGTCATGGTAGTTAAGCTTACCAGCGCCGCTACCAGGTAGAATACCGCCGGGAACACATCCCCCAGATTTCCGATACGCTCTGTATTAGAGCCGTATTCTACCAGCTGCTGGACTGTTCCGCGGTCTAATACATACCACTCCGGAACTTCGATGTCATTAAGCTCGGCCCTGGCATCTTCCAGTTCCTGCTTACCGTCCTCCAGTTCCTTTTTTCCATCCTCTATTTCCAGTTTTGCATCTGCAATTTCCTGTTTTGCATCTGCCACTTCTTTTTTAGCATCTTCTAATTCTGCACGTCCGTCCTCTAACTCATCCTTTGCCTGCTCTAATTCTTCCAAACCGTCTTCATATTCCATCCAGCCTTCTTCCCATTCAAGCAGGGCTTTTTCATATTCCGCCAGACCATCTTCATATTCCCTGCGGCCTGCTTCCAGCTCCGCTCTGGCAGATTCCAATTCCTTGCGGCCTTCCTCCAGTTCTGCACGGGCTTTTTCCAATTCAACTCTTGCTTCCGCAAGTTTTTTCTTGCCGGCTTCCCATTCCGCTTTTCCCTTGGCAAGTTCTTCTTTGCCGTCTGCGACTTCCTTCCATCCGGCTTCAATTTCTTTCTTTGCTTCAGTAAGCTGCGCCTTTACCAGAGCTAACTGTTCTTCGCCGCCGGGAAATTCTTTACCGGCAAATTCAAGTTCAAGCTCCGCTGCTTTCAGCTCTTCTTCTGCTGCCAGCAGTTCCGCCTCAACTTCTGCCAACTCTTTTTCCCCGTTTATAATATCCAGTTCCGCCGCTGCCAGTTCTGCCTCACCGTCTTCAATTTCCCATTCTGCCACTTCCAGTTCGGCTTCCCCGGCCCAAAGTTCTTCTTCCGCATCGTCAAGCTTATTTTCACCATCTGCTATTTCAGCCCAGGCATCCTCTAATTCCTGTTCAGCATCTGCCAATTTCTGCTCGCCCTCTAACAGCTCTGCTTCCGCATCAGCCAGTTCTTTTTCACCGTCGGCCAGTTCTTTTTCGCCATCCGCAATTTCCTTTTCCGCATCGGCGATTTCAAGTTCCGCGTCCGCTACTTTCTGCTCAGCATCCGCAAGTTCCTGCTCGGCATCTGCCAACTCCTGTTCACCTTCTGCGATTTCAGCCTCTGCCTCATAAATGTCTTCCCAGTACGGTTCTACCACTTCCTCGTAACGGATTTTACAGCGGGCATCCGCAATATTTTCTATCCTGTTTACGATATCATCTACATAATTCTCATATTCTTCCCCATAAGGATTTAATTCTTCCGTTCCTTTCAAAGTGGCGTATACCACGGTATAAACCTCCATGGAAAACGCATTCTTCGGAAGGAATAGAAAACCATCCTCCACACCGGTACCGATACTTACCGCACCACGCTGCCAGGATAAATAATTTGGGAAGGTACCGGCACCTACAATCGTGAAGGTGTCCACGGCAAGAATATCCGAAAGCTCGGCATCTTCCTCTGTCCGTAGGGTAACGGTATCGCCGATTTGATAACCGCTGCTCTGCATAAAATCCCGGTCCATAAAGCACTCTGTTTCGTTTTCCGGCACGCGGCCCTCTGTCACATATACCTGATTAACTTCATTTCCCAGGGAATATACCGACATTTGATAATCCCTTTGTCCCGCTTCTAAAAATAACTCCGTCTGATAACCGCCTTCTGCCAGTTCCACGCCGTACATAGACCTGATTTCGGTCACATCATCATCAGTCATACCAAAAGTACCTAAGACACGGATATCCATATAATTGGTTTCATCCAAATATTTCTTAGCACTCAACTGCATATCCGGCTCCGAAGAACGTACACCTGCATAAAAGGCTACTCCGAGTGCCATAATGGCCATGATGGAAATATAGCGGTTGAAGCTCTTTTTCATTTCACGTAATAAATCTGTTCTTTGTGCCCGTTTCATAGCTTTCCTTTCTAATTACCATTCGATGAGAGATACATCCACCGGATTCTCATTCAGCCGCATAGCACCCACTTTACCGTTCTTAATTTCAATAACACGGTCTGCCATCGGTGCAATTGCCTTATTGTGTGTAATAACCACTACGGTGGTGTCGGTTCTGCGACAGGTATCCTGTAATAATTTTAAAATTGCTTTACCTGTCTGGTAATCCAGGGCACCGGTCGGTTCGTCACACAGAAGCAGCTTTGGATTTTTTGCCAGAGCTCTTGCAATGGAAACTCTTTGATGCTCACCCCCGGATAACTGGGCCGGGAAGTTTTTCATACGGTCCTTTAACCCAACTTCTTCCAATGCTTCTGCAGAGTTTTTCGGATTTTTAACAATCTGCTGGGCAAGCTCTACGTTTTCCAATGCTGTTAAATTTTGCACCAGATTATAGAATTGGAACACAAAACCCACGTCTTCCCGACGGTACTTTGTTAAACGTTTTTGATTGTACTTTGCCACATCCTCACCGTCCACCAGAACCGTTCCTGATGTTGCACTGTCCATACCGCCTAAAATATTCAGCACCGTCGTTTTACCGGCTCCGGAAGGGCCGACAATGACAACAAACTCTCCTTTTTCCATTTCAAAGGTAATTCCGTCCGCTGCATGAATTTCAATCTCACCGGTTTTATATACTTTAGTCACGTCCTGTAATGCTATATATGCCATATTACTTCACCTTTTTTTCCTTTCGTTTCTTTCTTATTCGATAATTTTCGACTCTCTTTTTCTATTATAGCACTTTCGACCTATTTCGTGTATTAATCTTTTATAAAAAAACAAAACAAATTCTCTCCGGTACCAAACCAAGAAAAGCCATATCCCTACACTCGCCGCTGACGGTTCGTGCAGAAATATGGCTTTTTCGTTATTCATTAATCATTATTCAGAAACGTGTGCAGTGCCCGTACATACTCCGTTCCGTCGGTGCCTACGGCATACACATAATTTCCCCTTAACAGGAATATGGTGCCGTTACACCAGCTTACCAGGTATGCATTGTCGATTTCATACAATACCTTACCGTCTTTTACGATGGCATAATCGGCAAGGGTATAAACATTTTCATAATCCTCATAAACGCTTTCGCTTTCCGCTTTCCAGACATCACCGGTCTGAACAATCCAGAGCGCATATCCGTCGGATAAATCATACATGTAATCCAGGTCCATACCCTTTCCTGTGGCGAGCAGTTCTCCACGGTAATATAAGGATTTCTCATAAACCGGAATCATCTGCGGCATGTTAGTATACGGGCTTTGGATTTCTTCTCCGCAGTCCTGGTTTACCATGACATAACCTGCCTCGGAATAAGAAACATCCAGACTCTTCATGGACTCTGAAAGTTCTGTCTGAAACGGAATCAGGTCTCCGTCTGCCGTATATTCTTCCACAAACAGGCGGCCGTTGTAGGTGCGGTACATTACATGGCCGTTATTGCCCCACATTGTTACGATTTGTTCCGGAGTCATACCGTTTGACATATTAAGGGTTTCGTCCTCATAAGCGCCATAGGACCATTCTCCGGAAATATCATCCCGATAATAGCAGAAGCGCTCATAAAAATCTGCACTGTCAAAGGCAGATACTATTTGCGGAGTATCAATGACACGTAACAGCTCTCCATTACCGTCAAACAAATATACCCCCATTTTATACTTTATTGCGTAGCACCTGTTTTCTTCTGCCTGGGTTACGTTATAGAAAGAGGTTTGCAGCTCCATGTGTTCACCGTCTCCATACCGGTCTAAGAAGACTGCCCAGTTTAAGATTACTTCGCCGTCGGCATCCACCAGGCAGCCCTGATCATCCATGAGAATATAATCCACACCTTCTAACATGTCCGCATCATCCGGCATTGTATCCATCTTCTGACAGAATACCTTTTTCAATTTGAGATTCTGATCGTAATACCGGTATGTCATGCCGCTGTCCCAGTTGTTATAATCATAGGTCATTTCCATGTAACCGTTGCCAAACTTGTAGATGGACAGCCAGTCAGCCATTTCTACCGGAGAAAGCAGTACCTTACCGGTACCGTCAATAATGCTCCACTTCCTCCAGGAGTAATCATCCTCCTGCCAGTTTTTTGGCGGAACCGCATAGTAGCCACGCTCCACATCAACCATTTCCATTCCGTCGTAGGATGGGGTAATGGAATATACCCCCTGTTCCAGGTCAAACACGCCATACAGCACCTTTTGTGTACCATCAGTACTCAGACGGATTTGTCCCACCGGGAGATACCGGTTACTGTATACACCCTGTACTCCATGATTTAGGGTCACATTGTAGAAATTTGCAACCTCTTCCCAGTTGTGGTTATACACGGTCATATCACCGTAATAGTAATCGGAAACCATATTCTGCGGATTGATAAATATAAAGTACCGGTTTTCTTCCAACGGTTCTGTTGCCGTAAGCTCTACTTTTTCCTGCTTTTCTATTTTTGCATCGGAAATATCTGCTCCCGCAGGCATCTGCACCGGAACATAGCCCAAATCAAGCACTAACTGCTGACCTGCCTCACCGGTAAGCCAGTCAAAGATTTTGCGGGCATTGGAGTCTGCAGGTTCATCCGGACGGACTACTGCATAGAAAGAATTGGTCAGCTTATAGGAACCGTCATAAATGGTCTGAGTAGACGGAAGTACACCATCCACGCCCATAAGCTTTAAATCTTTCTCAAAGTACATATTGTTTGCATAATAAAATACGGAATAACCAAGGGTATTGTCCTCGTTATTATAAGACAACATACCTTCCAGAATATCGGACATGGTGCTGTAGCGGAACACATTATCACCATCTGTCATGGCCACATCCTTCATTACCAGCTTCTGCATGAGAGTCTGGCTGCCGGAGCCTACCGGACGCTGAAACGCCAGCAGTTCTCGGTCAAGTCCGCCCACCTGTGTCCAGTTGGTAATCTTACCGGAATAAATATCCACCAGCTGTTCCATGGTAAGAGATTCTAACGGATTTGCTGTGTTAGCCAAAAATACCAGGGCATCCAAGCCGATTGGCTTGATGCAGAGCGGCTCCGTCTTCATGCGCTCCACAATGGATTCTGCCGGCTCATATACAATAAGCAGATCTACTTCCCCGTTATATAAACGGTTGTAAGAATTGGTGGTTTTGGTATGTACAACTGCATTTGCTGCCACTTCGGCACTTTCACCGGTTGCTGCCATAAATACTGCCTCGGAAAGCGGCAGGGTTGCGGTGGAACCGTCCACTCTTGGGTAAGTGTCAATCGTCATAGTTCCTAAAATATTTTCCACTTCACTT
Organism: Lachnospiraceae bacterium; assembly: GCA_017622795.1. Taxonomy (GTDB): domain Bacteria; phylum Bacillota; class Clostridia; order Lachnospirales; family Lachnospiraceae; genus SIG299. The sequence continues at coordinate 99,803 of JAGAQI010000047.1, read as the reverse complement.
TGCGGAACCGGAGAAACCATGGCAAACGGAGCATCCATCGGCGTTGGTATAGCTGTTGGTTCTGCCACCGGTGTTGGGGTAGGGTCATCTGTTGGCTGCGCCGCCCCTGTCGGTGTTGCTTCCTCACCGGTGGAATCCCACGGAGTTATCTTGCTTTCAGACACGATACCCTCTGCATTATAATACAGGATTATCATACGTTCGCCATCTAAATCCCAGATGTCACCCCACATACCGGACAAGCAGCCGACCGGTTCACCCCAGGATGCCAGAATAGAATCTCTTGTAATACCCAGCAGAGCTTTTGTAGCTTCGGCTCCCCAAATTTCACTTTCCACTGCAACTTTGGCAAGAGACGGAAGTTCCTCCTTTGGTGCCGGTGTTTCTGTAGCTTCTACCGGAATTACGGTAGCTGTTGCTGCCGGAGTTGGTGACGGTGCCGGAGTGTCTTTTCCGCAAGCGGCCACCGCCAGCATTGCAAATAATAAGCCAAATAATGTTATCGTTTTCTTCATTTATTCCCCTCCTTGTCTTCCGACAATTTTTTTATGATAAGCCATAAAGAACGAGCTGCTAAAAGTACCAGTGCCTGTACTATCCAAAATAAAAGCGTTGTTGTTATTGAATTAAATTCATTACCAAAGGAGATAAAGCCCTGGGCCGGATGTGCCAGATACCTGTGCTTTACGCTTTCTCCAAATATCAGGAAGCAACTATACCATGCCACGAAATACAGCGGCAGATTCACCCAGGTATACCTTACTTTGGTATTTAAGGAAAACAACATCGGGATAGCAAGCAAACCACCCCAGAAAATAATCCGCCCGGTAGGGTCACTTACCTTTAACATAAATTCATGGGTTCCGTCGGCAAACTCTTTATAATCATGAATGGTACCTGCGATGCCCACAAAGCCGTCTGCAATTACCATGCACACAAGAACAGTTAAAAGCCCGATGATAAGTGCGTATAGATAGCCTTGCTTTTGTTTATTCTCCATAAAATCCCCTCCTAAAAAAGAGTATGTCGTTACCAACATACTCTTCTTTTATGTCATATACCAGTCAAAAATGTTACAGTTTTGTTTACTTCGAATACTTCATAAGATTTTTCAAATCTTCCACCGTGAATTCATACTTTTTATCACAGAAGTGGCAGTTTACCTCAATCGGCTTGCCCTCTTCGATCATTTCCTGTAAATCCTTTTTGCCGACACTGGCTACTGCTTTTTCCACGCGTTCCTTGGAGCAGTTACAGTAATACTCCGCCGATACCTTTTCTAAAATCTTTGGTTCAAAATCTGCCAGCACATACTCAATCAGTTCTTCCGGTGTCATGCCCTCGTCAAGCAGGGAAGAAATGTGGGTTACTTCCGTCAGCTTCTGCTCTAAGCGGGAAATTACCGCTTCCTCCGCAAACGGCATCAGCTGGATAATAAAACCACCGGCCTGGCGCACGGTATTGTCCTTGTTCATAAGAACGCCCAGCGCCACCGCAGAAGGAACCTGCTCGGATACGGCAAAATAACAGGTAATATCCTCCGCAATTTCACCGGAAATTAAATCTACCTGGCCAACATATGGCTCCTTTAAACCAACATCACGGATGACCTGCAGCATACCATGTCCGACAGCGCCGCCTACATCCAGCTTGCCTTCCGCACTTGGCGGTAACATTACATTCGGATTGTGCACATAGCCTTTTACTCTTGCCTTGGAGTCTGCGGTTACCACCAGACCGCCGATAGGACCGTCCCCACGGATTTGCAGTGTGATTAAATCCTTTTCACCCTTCATCATGCTGCCCATCATGGCGCCGGCTGTGAGCAGACGGCCCAGAGCTGCAGATGCCACCGGACTGGTGTTATGCATTTTTCTGGCTTCTTCCACTAAATTTCTTGTAGTTGCAGCAAAGGCACGTACCTGGCCGTCTGCTGCAGTTCCTCTCACAATATAATCCTGATATTCCATTTTTGTCCTCCATGTTTTGCGAAGCAAAATGCCCGCCCTCACGCGGGCAGAGGGCATTTCTCTCTGTTTCCAATGTTTAATCAACCAATTCGGCAATCAGTTCGATAGTAATTTCAACGCCCAATTCCACCACATCTGCAATTGCTCCCAGCTTGCCCTGACTTTCTTCCTTAGGCATTATAACCCGACGCTCCGTCAGAATGCAATCCATTTTTTTATCATATTCTTCCGCCGGAATTTTTTTCGGATTGATTTGACATGCAAAAGCAAGACCCATTACATACGGACAATAGCCATAGGCGCTAAAGATTTTGTCCAGATACTTGTCATAGTAGCCGCCGCCATAACCGATACGGCTGCCCTTATGGTCAAATACCGCACCCGGAACCAGCATCACATCACTCTTTGCCGGAACCACCGGTTCCCTGCCGGCAGTCTGCGGCTCTAAAATACCCTGATAGCCCGGAAACAGTTCTTCCCAGGAGTTGATGGTATAGAAAAACATTTCGCTGCCATGTACCTTTGGTACTGCCACACGCTTGCCCTGACGCAGCGCCCCCTGGATGATTTCCTTTGTTTCTACTTCGCTTTTGTAGGAAGCATATACAAACACGGTTTCTGATGCCTTAAAACGTTTGTTGGCAAAGACCCACTCCCTGATTTTTTTCGAAGCCGCTTTTCTCTTTTCCGGCTCCATCTGATTCCGCTTTTCCAGATATTTGGTGCGAAGCGCCTTTTTCTGCTCCGCTTTGCTTGCTTTACTCATAATATTTATTCTCCTGATAGGTTTCTTTTGCAACAAAATAAACACGGTCCGAATCGGCCTTTGGCGCATCTTTGGAACAGGAATCGTACACTGCCACAAACTCCAGGCCTGCCTGTTCTAACAGCGCTTTGATTTGTTCCACCATATAAGCCCGCTGCACATGGGATTCCTCCATGCGCTCAAAAAGCGGCGGCATATCTTCCTCGTCCTCTTCTTCAAATTCTGCCTTGGCATAAATGGTGATGTCATACTGATTCAGCTTCTTTTCCTTATCGTAAAAGTTCTCCCAGATAAGGCTGCATTCTTCCCGATTGTCCACTATGGTACGGTTGCCCATCATCACCTCATAGTGATACTCCGTTTTCATGTCAAAGATGAAGTATCCGCCCGGGTCCAGATAATTATTTACCAACTTAAACACCTGAAGCAAATCCTCCGCAGAGGTCAGGTAGTTCATGGAATCGCAAAGACTGACCACAGCTGCCACGGTGCCGTATAATTCAAACTCCCGCATGTCCTGATTCAGATATAAAATGTCCTGTTCACACTCCGGATGCTCGTATCTGGCAATGTCTAACATTTCTTCGGACAAATCGATACCAATCATATCGTAGCCTGCTTCGGCAAGACGTCTGGTCATGCTTCCGGTACCGCAGCCAAGCTCACATAAAAGACTGCCCGGTGCCACCCCGTATTCTTTCAGTAATCCGGTCAGGTAAGTTGTCCAGTCATCATACGGAATGTTGTCCATAAAGGTTTCATATACTTTTGCAAAGCCCGTGTAGGCGTTCATTGGTTTACTCATGCGTTTCTCCTTTTGCCCAAAGGCAAATTTTCATCACATCCGATTATACACTAACCACGCCGAAACCGCAAGCATTGCAAGAACAGGAAAAATCGGTTATACTATGGACAAAGTTTTCCAAACAGGAACCTTAAAATAACATCTTTCCAAAGGAGACTACCATGAATTTAATTTTTATCCGCCACGGCGATCCGGACTACAGTATTGACTCCCTTACCGAAAAAGGCTGGCGGGAGGCTGAGCTTCTCTCTGCCCGCACCACAAAATGGGACGTAAAGGAATTTTACTGCTCTCCCCTGGGCCGTGCCAAAGATACCGCATCCCTGACCTTAAATAAGCTTGGCCGCACCGCCACCATCCACGAATGGTTAAAAGAATTTTATGTGGACGTCAAGGACCCGGAAACCGGAAACAACCGCATCCCATGGGACTTTATGCCAAATTACTGGACCAATGTTCCGGAGCTTTATCATAAAGACACCTGGCTGCAGGCTCCTGTCATGCAGACCGGCAAAGTAGCAAGCAAGTTTGAAGAAGTAAAACAGGGAATTGACGCTGTTTTGGCAGAGCACGGCTATGAACACAGCGGCAACTATTATAAAGTGGTAAAGGGCAATTCGGATACCCTGGTGTTCTTCTGTCACCTGGGCGTGCAGTTTGTCATTCTCTCCCACCTGCTCGGAATTCCGGCACCGCTTCTTTGGCAGGGCGCCTTTGTGGCACCAACCTCTGTTACGGTACTGACCACTGAAGAACGTGTAAAAGGAGATGCGTATTTCCGCTTAAGAACCCTTGGAGATTGTGCTCATCTGTATGTAGGCGGGGAACCCTATTCCCGTTCCGGATTTTTCAGGGAACAGTGCTTTGATAAAATTGATACACAGAATCCACCGGAAATATTGAGTTTTTAATTAAGAACCGGGCATATGCAAACCGCATATGCCCGGTGGTTTTATTCCCGCTTGTTACTTAATGTTATCATAATGTGTCCACATTCGAATTATTTTTATAGTTCCTTGATACTCCACATCGTTCTCCACCATGATTTCTTCATATACCTGATATACCAACCGATGTTGAATATTGATTCTTCTGGAAAATATCCCGTCTAATTTTCCTACCAATTTTTCATACCGCGGAGGATTCTGATATGGATTTTCCCTGACTACATCTACCAACACCTTTGCTTTATTGGAAATACCTATTTTCTTTAAATTTTCCAGATCTTTTAAAGCTTGTTTTGTAAATACAATCCTGTACATTACCAGCTCACCTTATCTTCTGAAATGCAATCATCTAAGGACTCTTTTGCTCCTTCTAAAATAGATTTGGTCATTCCAGGAATAGCATCTAAAAATAAAGTCTCCTGAATTGCACTCCAATCACTCTCTGAAATCAGAACTGCATTTGCCCTTTTCCCTACAATTAATGTTGGTTCATGAAACATATTGACAGCCTCTACCAGATTATAAAGATCCTTTCTTGCATTTGTAATATTAATGGTCGACATAAATTAATCTCCTATAATTCTATTTATTTTCCAACTATTCTTCTTCGCATAAATATCTTATGTCACCCATATTATAACGTACGTAAAAACGTACGTCAAGAGTTAAAAACAATATTCAACTCAAAATCCAAAAACTTTCTTTCGTAATGGCAGATTTGCCACTAACGCCAAAAATCTTCGTACCGTCATTCGGCCAATGTTTTGTTTTTTATCATGACTCATAATATCCCAGCTACGAATCAGCCTCCTTTTAGGTTTATCTCCCCAGTAATGCACTCCTTCGTTTTCATGTTCCGGTCCCTCCGGAACAAAAATCACATCCGCTGCTTCTCTTAATTCCTGACTATGAATTAATTTATCGAACAAACGCCAAAGTGTTTGATATCTTACATCGTTTAAATTCTCCATACATTCTTCGAAATAATTAGAAATAGCAAACACACGATAAAAGTTTTCTTCCGCTTCCTCCAATAGCTCTACCATATACCGCAAAGGATTTTTTATAATACACTCTTCTTCTACCATATTATCAAACTCTATTTTCAGCTCATAAAACCAGTTCCATAATTCATCGGAAAACGTTATTTTCCCATCGTCTTCCCAGTACAAAACCATATCATCAGAATTTTGTCTGAACAACTCTTGTGTTGAAATTGGAATCACATAATACCCAGCATTACCGTATAAAATTTGTTGTTTTCTGCATACAACATCTTTAATTTCATCCCACAGTTCCCAAAAATCTTTACTAAAGGTTTCTGCAACTCCTTTAACAATTACCGCAGGAGCATCTGATGCACTCAAGCCGATTATTAATTTACTATATTCATTTTCATCTTTTTTATCATACAAATAATACTCCTTTATGGCATTCATCATCTTTTTGCACTGTTCCTCAACCGTACATTCTTCCGACTTTTCATAGGTTTTCAGATAATTTATTGCAAATTTCATACCTTCAAAGGACAGATTTTCAAGTTCATCTTTTTCTCTCTGGTCGACCATTTTCAACATTTCATTTATACCATGTAAGACCGCATAGATTTCGCACTTACTTATAAATGCATATCGTTTATCTCCAAAATCACTCCATGCATCCTCATATCTATCATAATCTTCTGCCCCAATTTTACGATAATGTGCCTCAAATAAACTCCATGTGTCGAAATTTTTTATATGCTTACGTTCATCAAATAAGTAATTCAACCAACCTACATACTCCCACGAGCTCACAAATTCGCCATTTACCATGGTAGCTGCTACTCCTTCTGTATATTGTTCTTCCAGAGTGTAAGCTGCAACCACTGCGTCATGAAACTGAGACCATCCTATTTTATTACTCCATACGTAATTATCTTTACGATCATATCCGGCATTTTTCCAAACATCATCCTCAAAATAATTGTAATGAAAATTCATTCCATCCGAATCCATCTCAGCCTTACGTATTGTAATTATTTTCTTTCCAAATAAACTGGTGGATTCTATGTCCATCATGCCGCCGCACTGAAATACTGTTTTGACTTTTTCTGAAAACTCCTCCATTTTTCTTTCGTCTTTTGTTGCATTACCGCACCGCCAAAATTCCGCAAATGTTCCCATTTCAAAGCTCCCTTCATAGAACTATTAAAATGGTAACATTATTTTACCTTCGCTGTCATTCAGTTTATAACTGAATAGTACTCATATATTTTGAAAGTCCGATATAATATGCGGTTAAATAAGACTTATTTTCCTTGCCTTTTTCTAACCAACATACATCCATAACTACAGGGGGAGACACCACCTCTATCATATCCTCCATATGCACCTTCAATAATATGCTTAAATAAAACAGATTATCCAGGCTTGGAAGAGTTTTTCCCGAAAACCAATCATAAACTGATTGAAACGCACCTATTCCCAGTTCCTTCTGAATGTTTTTTACTGTTATCTTTTTTTCTTTACATAATTTCTTTATTTTATTCCCTGTTTTCTTCATATCAATTTGTCTGAGCTGCATTTCATCCACTTTCCATTCTTATATTTCATAGCGTAAATAGTTGTCATCGGATAGTCACCAAATACCAACACATTGAAAATATCAGTGAAGACCTCATTTATCGCTTTAGTTTCCCGTCAATAATTCTTCAAAGGCTTTTTCCGTCATGCCTGCCCTCTGTGCTCCGACAGAACGAGACAGCAGGCCATCCCGTACCAAGGCAAGTAAGGTAAGCAGCTGACCTTCCGCTTTTCCTTCTGCTCTGCTCATTTCCTGTAATTCAATAATTCCCTTACACACTTTATTTCCGACTCCTTCCCCTGAACCGCTTGTTATTTTTAAATTTGCTTTCAGACAAATATTTAGTAAATTTACTTCTTCATTGCCAAGGACGGACCAACGTTCGGTTTTAAACTTATCAAAATCTTTGATTTCCTCCGGGACAATCAGATTTAGCTTGTAATCTGACACATAATCTAAAATTGTTTTGTCCTGCACATCAAACATTTCGTGCAGACTTCTGGCACCGTCCCATGTGCCGTAGTTCCAGTACATGGTTATTTTCTTTTGCACACTCTCCAACCTGGTAAGCATAATTCAGTGCGTCGTAAAGCATGTTGCGGACCACCATGGCATAGTGGACATCGGTCTGATTTTCAATACCCACAATCAGATAGGTGACACCACCGGCTGTTTTAACACAACAGCCCTTTAATACATCCCTCACTTTTTCCACTGCCACCGCACCTTGTAAGCCCTTGGGCAAGGCAAGCTCCGTTACATCCTTTTCCGCCAAGTCCTCCGGCTTAATCACCTGCTTTCCATGAAACAGAAAAAAATTGCAGGCATCCGCAAAGCGGGCATTGTCCCTCATATACTGCTTTGTTACTACGTTTGGTTTTCCCATTCCTTTCCTCCTTTTTGCGTACACTTGCAGGAGGTTTGAAAACTCCTGCTCTATCGTTTGGGATAAAAGCATGAATTTTCAGAATGATACTAAGATTTTTAGAATGGCATCTGCCAAATCGTTCAGAATTATGCTTTGTGTACATTATAGCACATTTCCATACATAAAACAACGCCGGAGTTTTATTAAAAACTCCGACAATTTGTTTTTTTCATCCCGCAAACGTTTTATTTATCGGGATATATGATTTAACATAAATTTTTTCCTTCAAAACAAGTTTGTGAAAAGGTACCAAAAATTGGCATAGCACGTTGTAGAAGGTGACGAAGGAAATTGGTGGATGGAGAAAATGTTTCTTTTATTTGCACAATTTCCTGCTGAAAATGGCGCTGCAGGGTCACTCCCGGCATATTCCTTTACGCACTCTTTCTCCTTTTCACTCCATACAACGTAGCATCCAATTCCTCATCTGTCATTGTTCCTCCACTTTCTCTATAGAAGAATGCCACTCTATCATGGTATTCCTCCAGAGCATCTTCATTCTGCTTACTGTAATCAATGACCTTGTTATACATCCAGTGGTCTTCGGAGTGACGGTAAGACTTGATAATATCTTTTTTAGGAATCAGTTTTCCATCGTTATCTATCATACCTCCTGCAGCACGGATACGCTCAATAATAACTCTGGCAAAATACTGGCCGGTTCCAAACAAGTAATTCTTTCTAACAATCCCTTTTGGTACAACCAAAAGTTCCCGGCCATCCACAAGATAGCCCGCCTTTTGGGTCCACTGCCATTCTTTTGCTTCAGCATTCCAGAAATGGTATGACGTGATTCCATTACTTCTTACCCCATATTTTTTCATCTGTTCCATTGTAAAATCATGAAGTAAGTCATGCAGTACATTGGTCAACAAATCCGACATACCGTCTTCTGCAAATCCCGGAACCAGTATCGCTAAATCCTGCACTACTCCAATGGTTTTGATTTCATGAATCAATGTTTCCAAAGGTCTAAGTACATCCAACATACCGTCTGCGGTGTGGCCCTTTCCGTTATGTCCGTCACCATACCCCAGTCTGGTGCCGTTTTGTTCTCCCACATGAGAAAACAGTTCGTACTTGCTTCTTTTGTCCTCTGTTTCATACGCCTCATACAGGCAGTCAAAGTAGGATTTCATTGTTTTCACTGCCTGCTTGCCCCACTCGTTATCCAGAGCTTCCATCAAACACGGATCGATGAACAGCAAATTATCATCATTTACTGCTACATCCACAAAATCATAGGCAATATGGCCCCGCTCTCCGGTCAGCCATACATCTGTTACATGTTTTCTTTTCATAATGCTTATTCTCCTTTACTAAAAAAACTGTTTTTTGGGCATCACTTAATACACCTGTGTTATTTCTGACACAGACACATCTATTATGAAAAGATAATGACCAACTCTTATTTTTCGAAAAAACGTTTTGGGTTGTAAAGCAGAAACGCAAATGATATAATGATTTTGGTATTTTGCAGATCATTTACGGGTCATTGCAAAGTGGGGCTGAAGTTGGCGCTTCAGCCTTTTTTCTTTGGCTTTCTACTTTTTATCATACTCACTCCTTTCCACCCAGAGAGTTTCTCCCGGCAGCTGTTGAATGCAATATTCCACAAACTCCAGTAAATTTGTTTCTTTAATTCCTTTTATACTCTGCGCAAAGGCTCTAACCTGATCAATGGTCTTATAACTCATTGGCTGAGTATTGATAGGGAAGATTTTTTTATAATACTCTCCCTTATCGGAAGAAGACAATCGCTGTGGCGTTAATCCGGCTTTGTAAAGTACATTTTCGAGGGTTCCTATATTGTAAATTGGAACAATGTATTCTTCTAGTGGGTGTCCTTTAAAAAGCTCTCCGGATATGTACATTTCTTTTGTACGTTCATCACAATCATCAGTGTCCATAATCATAAACAACTTAAAATTGAGCAGCTTCTTTTGTTTTTTGTCGTACTCAATGGAATATTCCTCGGCAAAAGCCTTTAGGTTGATAAACGGCTTTTTCTTTAAATAATTCCAAATTCCATTAATCTAGATACTGCTTCTTCCGTTGTTATTTGCAACCATCTTATAAGGAATGCGCAGATTACTGCAAATGTACTTTGCCAGGTAAAGCTCTGACTTGCCATGCACCATAACAGCACATCTGGTATATCGTAATGTATTCGTCGGCACTATTACTCGCCTCCTTCTACATCCGTATCGTCAACCAATTCGCTTAAAATAGCTTCGTAATCCAGGGTGTCTGTCATAGGAACACCACCAAACAAGCCCTTCAAATACATTCGTCTTGGGTTGTTTGTTCCTTGAATGCGAGGATATTTATCCAGACTCTTTATTTCTTTATTTCCCTGGTAATCTACGTTGATAATATAAGCAGACTTGATATCTATGCTTTCTAACAAAAAGGTATTGTGTGTAGTAATGATTAACTGACCGGTGATGTCATCCATCATAGACATAATGATATTTTTTAACAATAAGTCATGTATACCGTTGTCGATTTCATCATAGACAACAGTTACCCCACAGAATGCCCCCAAGAGTGCACGGACTATTTCCAGAATTTTCTGGGTGCCACCGGATTCTCTGCCAAAATCTACAGTTCTTACTTTTTCACCAATCATTTTCTTAACATAAAGCTTATAATAAATCTCTGTTTCTTCTACACGTCTTTCATAAAACACATCTTTAATATCAGCATATGCCTGCGTGAAAAAGTCTCTTAAAATGCGTTCTGAACGGTTTAACAGTTCTTCTTCCGCAAGATTTATCTTACCTTCTTTTAAATTCTGCAGCAGATTTTTTGGCTCTCTTGCATCAATTTCATATCCGATAAGAGACGTACTGTTATAATGAATCGCCGTATCTTCCAACATATCAATAATGTAAAATAAATATTTTAAATAATTTGTTTTAATATACTGTTCATTTTTTTCTCTGCGTTCTTTGGTTAAAATACTTAACAGAGTATGTTTGCCCCAATACTTATCGAGTTCGTCTCGTAACTCTTCTTGAACTTTTTTGTTTTGGAAAATCTTTGCAGAGAATTCCGGCGTAATTGTGCCATCTTCCGCGCAATTAACCTCAAACAATACACCTCTTTGCTTACCGGTATAATAATAAAGCTTTTCATGAACGAATCGGTCCGTAAAGGAAAAAGAATAATAACCTTCATAACCTTTATACCGAAATCCGTATTCCACGCTGGTATCTTCCTCACACTCTAACATACGACATGTTTTAACATACTTTAGAATGTTAACATCATTTATAAGAAACTCCAAAAGATCTTCCGGAAACTCTTTTCCTGAAACAAGTTCCTTGATTTTTTCGTCAACTCCTAACGTCCGGAAAGAGTCCGCGCTCTTATAAAGCAGGTTAATTGCATTCACAAAATTAGACTTACCACTACCGTTTTCTCCATAAATAGAGATGAATTTTTTTGCTCCTTTACTGCCACTTCTAAAATCAACTTCTACATCTTTAAACGACATAAAATTTTTTAATTTAATATACGTGAACATATTCTTACACCTCCGATTTCAGAATAACACTTTGCTTCTAAAAAGTCAATAACTTACTTGAATTTGCTATATTTTATATCATTTTACTCAAAGTTTTCTCGTTTTATTCGTATAACATAACACATAAACATAAAAAAGCGTTTGTTACGACTGGCAATTATGATCACTTCGAAGTCAAATTAACTATGATGACAAAATCAGGGCGACACTATGTGCCGCCCTCAAATTTGAGATTTCACTTTTTGTGTAACTTTATTTTTCTTTTTACATCACCGCATCCGGTGCACAAATAAAAGAATTTCTTTTAAGTGCGCATACTCATTGTCTGCTACTCTTAAATCTCTCACCAATGTATCCAATCTGCAAATATAATCCGGACGGTTTACCACGTGCTTCTGCACCCATTCTGTAGAGCGCCTCTGCATTGGATGGCAAGTCGGGAAAAAAACCATCTGCGTAGCATCCGATTCCTCTGAAACTTCATTGTAACAAAAATCAATTTCCACCAGAGAATTAACATCACTGATTGGATATTGTTCTCCATAGCAAAGCCACCAGTGTGACTTTGGAACCAATAGTCCTGCTTCACTTACCTCTGCCCAAGAAACTACTTTGGCACAGGCTTGTGGCATTTCCAACAGTCCGGCCAATAAATAAACAATCTCTGCACTTGGCACCCTAGGATACTGTTGCAACCATGCCACTGCTTTTGGCGACAACCGCTCTCTTCCAGCTCGTTTCTTCAAATTCTTTAACTCATTTTTTATTTCCACAAGCCTTGTCACCAGCTTTACAAAAGCAATATTCTCTTTTAACCATACAGAAAAATGATGCTCCGCTATTTTGCACTTTTCAAAAGTTCGATAGTAAAGACAACATTTCTCATATTTATGAAGTCTAATATACGCATACGCCATTTTTAGAAACTGTTCCGAGCAGCCCGGATGATATTTAAGTCTCCCGACTGCCATTTCCATATAAGTCAGTGTATCCTGTATTCTCTCCGGGTACTTTACCGATAAATCCTCCTTTAGGTTTTGTGAAGCCAGAAGTTCATCCAGTAAAGTTCCTGCACCAATTAAAGCCTCCAGTTTCAGATTCTGACTCTCATAAAGCTCTACCGTGGAGTTTAGACGTTCAAAGGCTTCCACGGCATTATATGGTTGTAATTTGTGTTTCATCAGCCACACCAGTTCCTGCTGTGTATGACCTACTGCGTACACAGCCACCGAGGGCAATTCCGACAGATACTGTTCTAAATCAGCTGCCGCTGCCTCTCTGATGTAATCACCTGCATATTCAAGCACATCCCGATAGGTTGACCGAAAAAAATCATTCAGCAATGGCGGTTCCAATAATGCTAGATAGATTTCCTTTGTCAAATAATATCTTTGAGGCATATCCAGGTTCTGTAAACTGCCAAGATTGTTGCGGATCGCATCGAAATAACGGTTTAATTCCAACTTTGCCATATGCGCTATCCGCATGGAGGAAATCAAATAGTTTAACTTCCTGCTTCTTTCTCCCTCTCGTTCTATGATTGGCCAATAACGCTCAAAACTCTCTTCTATCAGTTTTTTTGCCTGCTCCACAGCACCTAGCTGTCTTGCTATTGATAAGCGCACATTTTCAAATTCTATAATATCATCTATTTGATTTTCTCTTATCAAATTCTTATACTGTGCAAATAAAATATCCAGTTCCTCTGGCGTTTTTCCCATGATACAGGACTCCATAATCAGGTTGGCGTACACAATATGGACCACTTCTTTTGCTGTCTTCTCTCCAACAAGGTCTGCTGCCTGATTATAATACTGCATGGCGGTTTCATTATTTCCACTTAATCGGAAACATCTTCCACAATTATTTAAAATCTGCACCCTTAACAAATCTGTATCTCCCGACCTTAGTGCGTCCATAGCCTGTAGCATCAGTTTTTGCGACTTATCTATATCGCACCGGCTCTCAGCTCGCAACGCCATTAACATCCGTGCCCTGGGACTCTCTTTCTCCTCTGTTTCCTGCATAATTTCCACTGCCTTGTTCACACTGCCCATATGATACAGAACCATATAATACTGTCTATTCCAATAAAGCTTGTCCGTTGGTGAAAACATGCTTGTGTCTACGGTTTCCAGATACTTGTATAGTCCCAGCAAATCATGCCGTCTTTTGTTTATATTTCTCTCCATTCGACGCCGCGGTACAGAAGGTATATATTTCAAGTAAAAGTATACCAGAATGTCATAGCAGATGTTAAACGCCAGAAACCATACCCAAAGTTTCTGCTTCTCTGCATTTTCTCCATCCCAAAGCAAAATCAACGCCATATGGCCCAACACAGCCAGTGTCAGACATGCCTTCCAACGAAACGATTTTAAATATAAATGCAACTGCTTCTCTTTCTTTAAATATTTATATATAAGCAGTAAAAATGCGAAATAAATGACCAGCACGGTGCCGGTCATTGTATCGTCAAACACATTAAACAAAAGTTCTAATATGAGTTCCATAATTCCTCCTTAGTACGGTATTGCATTAAGGAAATTATAGCATATGCAGTTGTACCTTTCAAGAAAGTACCGATGAACTAAATCAAAAATTAGCCGAATATCAGCAATAAATAGTAAGCGCCTAATTGGGTATACTTTTCTTTTTCCACACCGGACTCCTTTTATTTTTCTTACGATACATTGTATCGCCCGCACATAAAAAGTCAATGATACCCGAATGGAGAACAGGGTAAAGCCATCAAGAAGCTCCGGCGTACTCAACCGGATTCACTAATTCTATGCAAACCAAACTGTTTTATTCTTTCAGCAAACTGTACAAAAACAGACCTGTTTTTTGTGAAACATTCCGATATTGCAGTATTATACACAATGCAGTATAATGATTTTACAAAACGTTTTGTACTTCATAACACTTGCCGCTTCGGCAACTATTCCCTGTTATGCTTGAAAACTAAATAACCTTATATTTTCAGTTTCCCCTCCTGAATACAAATTTGCCTTGCAAAACCCTTTCTACACAGTTATACTATGTTTAGAAGGATTATTTCTCAGGCACAACAGGATTCCACAAGGAGGATTCTATTGTGACAAGCACAAACCGTGAACATAAGGACCGCCTGTTCCGTCTTATCTTTGCAGATGAGAAAAACAAGGCAAATACTCTGGCACTTTATAATGCGCTGAACAAATCTTCTTACACCAACGAGGACGATTTAGAAATCACCACTATTGAAGATGCCCTTTATCTCAAAATGAAAAATGATCTTTCGTTTGTAATTGCTGATACGATGAACCTGTATGAACAGCAGTCCACACACAACCCAAATATGCCCCTTCGCGGATTTATTTACTACGGTAGCCTTTATGCCAAGTATATGCAGACAAACCGTCTGACACCGCACGTAAGCACCTTGGTGAAAATTCCAACACCAAACTATATCGTGTTCTACACCGGCATATCCAAACGTCCGGCTTTGGAAAAGCTCCGACTTTCCGATGCATTTCAAATTCCTGATGACAGCGGCGAATTTGAGTGGACAGCCACCGTCATCAATTTGAAGCACGCAGATAATAAAAGTCTTCTTCAAAGCTGTAAGCCATTAAATGAATACACAACTCTTGTCAGCAAAATACAAAGCTACCAAAAATCCATGCCAGTAAATGAGGCCGTAGACAAAGCAGTAGAGGAATGCATTTCTGAAGGCATCCTTGCCGACTTTTTAAAGGCCCACCGAGCGGAGGTGTTAGATGTGTATTTAGCCGAAGTTGATGAAGATATTTTACGTGAGCGCCTGATGGAAGAAGGCGAACAGCGTGGTGTTCAACAAGGTATTCAACAGGAGCAACAAGCAAACCTTCAAAAACTCAAAGACAAAATTCAGCGCAAAATCACAAAGGGCAAAACCCTGGAGCAAATTGCGGATGAGTTGGAGGAAAATGTAGAAGATATCCGCCCTCTGTATGAGGAGTTGATTTTACCTCCACAAAATAATTAATATTGCCAACAAGAAACTTACGAGCCGGTCTATGACCGGCTCATTTCATTACGCACTTATTTCCTACAGCACTATTTAAATGCCCAAAACTTATTGATGATAAAGTTTAATGGAACACTAATTAAAAGGTTGATGATCGGTGCCACAAACTCAGAGAGATGTAACACGTCCACCCATACTACCAGAAGTGCACTGTTTAAGAACAAATTTGTTGTTCCAGTAAAAGGACCAAAGCACGCTGAGAATGAATGCAATCATCTGAGCCACCAGGTAATCAACCTTGCCAAACCAATTTAGTTTTTGAAATATGAGAAGGCTGACCACATACAGAATGTAGGAAATCAGAGTATTGCTTACTCCTAAATAAACTATTCCGAAATAAACTCCCGAATCTGTTTTTCCATACATTCAGCCACATTACCGCCATTCAAATAGCAGCAAGTCCATTCCACAATTTTCTCCATAGTGGTTTCCACGTTCCAGCGCGGAGCCCAGCCTAAGGTTCTCTTTAACTTAGAGCAGTCTAACTTGAGGAAATTTGCCTCGTGAGGGCCACCATCGTACTTGTTAATCCAACGCACATTGTCACCAGTCGCTTCATTCCACTTCTGGCAGAATAAGGTAACCAAATTGCCGGTAGTCCAGCAGTCCGTTTCATCCGGGCCTACGTTATAGCTTCCGGCGTACTGCTTATCCTCATATTGCGCCTTGGCAATCATCAGATACGCTACCAATAGGTAACATTACCCTCTTTACTTCTTAAACACATGCTTTTTCCCAACGATATAGTTTATTACAATAACAAGTACGGTAATAAATATTTTGCTAGGAAGTTCCGGTAAGCTACACAAATCAACCATGATAATTAATCCTACATAATCGATTATCATGGTCGCTCCTCTTGCAACAATAAAACGGAAAATTTCTTTTAACAGTTCTGCAAAAGAATCGCAATGGCTCTGGAATACAAAATTTTTGTTACAAATATAAGCAGCAACTTTGACCACAATTAAAGTAATCAAGTTAGCTATTTTGTAATCCATGCTCGTCATTAACAGCAACTGAAACAAAACAACATTTAACATAGAAGTTCCAATGCCAAAAATGCCGTACAAAATCGTTTCTTTATTCAAAAATTTTTTTAATAAATTTTTCATGCCTTTTCCTCAATCCGCAAGTTAATCCCGTCCCATAATATCTCTGCAATATACCTTTTCAGAAACATCACTTAAATCTTCTGACTGGCGGTTTGAAATAATCACGTCAGAGATAGCTTTAAATTCGTTCAGGTCACGAATTACTCTGGAGCGGAAAAATTCTTCCTCTTTCAAGGTTGGTTCGTAAACCACAACCTCTATTCCCTTAGCCTTGATACGCTTCATAACTCCTTGAATGGCCGACTGACGGAAATTGTCAGAATTAGACTTCATTGTAAGACGATAAACACCTACCACCTTAGGATTCTTTGCAATAATCTGGTCCGCAATGAAATCCTTTCTGGTTCTGTTTGCTTCTACAATCGCAGATATCAAGTTATTCGGCACATCGTTATAATTTGCAAGTAACTGTTTTGTATCCTTAGGCAGGCAATATCCACCATAACCAAAGGAAGGGTTGTTATAGAAATCTCCGATTCTTGGATCCAAAGATACACCGGTAATAATCTGCCGAGTATCAAGTCCTTTTAGCTCTGCATAGGTATCCAGTTCATTAAAATATGCCACACGAAGCGCTAAATAAGTATTAGCGAATAACTTAATTGCCTCTGCCTCCGTAGATTCAGTAAATAACACCGGAATGTTTTCTTTAATTGCACCTTCCTGCAATAATTTTGCAAACTCCTTTGCTCTTTCTGAGCGTTCACCTACAATAATTCTGGAAGGATACAAATTATCATATAAAGCACGTCCTTCTCTTAAAAATTCCGGAGAAAAAATTATATTCGCATTATTGAATCTTTCACGAATTGCAGCTGTATATCCCACTGGTACTGTGGACTTAATAATCACTGTTGCTTTCGGGGCAATTCGACAAATATCTTTTAATACCGTTTCAACCGAAGACGTATCAAAATAATTTTTCTGAGGGTCATAGTTGGTCGGAGTTGAAACAATAATAAAGTCCGCTTCTGTATACGCCTCTTCCGGATTGGTTGTTGCCTTTAAATTTAACTCTTTTGTCGCAAGATATTCTTCCAGTTCCTTATCAATGATTGGTGACTTTCTATTATTTATCATTTCTACTTTGGCAGCAACAACATCCAAAGCAATTACTTCATTGTGTTGAGAAAGCAAAACCGCATTTGACAAACCAACATAGCCGGTTCCTGCTATTGCAATTTTCTTCATAACAGTTCTCCTTTATTATTTAACAACTCATCTATTTAGCGTTTTCTTCTAAATCTTTTGTCTCTTTTTTTTCATAGTTTAAGCGACGCACCTGATACTGCACATCCTCTAAAATTTTACGGTTCTTTGCAATAATATCTGCCTGCAAGCCAATAATATATGTCATAAATCCCATCATTAACAAAACACTGGCTAAAATTAAGGACTGAATATGGCCATCAGACTCTCCCATAATCATAAAAACTAGGAAGCGGATACCTAACAATAAACCAGCAACAAATGGTACAGAACCAACAATGCTAAAAAACTGTAACGGCTTGTACATCATATAGGCACGAACAATAGTTACCATTGACTTCTTAACATATCCAAACATACTGCTAAACAGTCTGGATGGACGCAGTTCACCATTAGTGCGAATTGGCACCGATGTCATGGCAATCTTATCACGACCGGCCTGTACGATTGTTTCCAAAGTATATGTATACTCATTTGTTACGTTCAAACGCATAGCAGCTTCTCTACTGTAAGCACGAAAACCGCTCGGCGCATCCGGGATATCAGAATTGGATGCTTTGCGTACCACCCAGCTTCCAAAATGCTGCAGTTTCTTTTTTAAAGGTGAAAAATGCTCCGTCTTATCAATTGGGCGTTCACCGATAACAATATCGGTTTTTCCTTCTAAAATTGGTCTGACCAGTTTTTCGATATCTTCACCACAATACTGGTTGTCTGCATCTGTGTTGACAATAATATCAGCTCCCGCAGATAAGCAGGCATCCAGTCCAGCCATGAAGCCTTTGGCAAGACCTTTGTTTCTTCTGAAGTTTACAACGTAATGCACGCCCCACTTTTTAGCAACCTCTACTGTGTTGTCTTTACTGCCATCGTTGATAATTAAATATTCAATTTCATCAATTCCTTCAATGTGTTTTGGTAAATCGTTTAAAGCGATTTCTAAAGTTTCTGCTTCGTTGAAGCAGGGAATTTGGATAATAAGTTTCATCTGTGCTTTCCTTTCTGTTTCTGCCACCGTATATAAGCTATATACTTCTACTCTGGAACTACTATTTCAAAAAATACCGTTTTTAAGCCTCTACTCGAAATCCATGCAACTCCTTCCTGTACAATATCAATTTCTATAAGATACTTTCCTGACGGTTCTAACTCCCCTGTATTGATTACCATTTCAATTAAATCACCGTTCTTTATATTATTAAAGTCTGTCCTTATCCCATCTTTTTGTACAATGTTTCCGTTTATATCATATACATGATATGCTAAGCGATAAGGTTTGTCATTAATAAACAAAACATCTTCTGGAACGGTAATTTCTACCATCACCGCTAAAGAATTCTCTGTTTTTTGAAGAATTTTTCCTTTATCAATAACTTCAATTGCCAATATGTCTGTTTCATCAAGGGAACGCATTTTATCAATAGAAAAACATTTAAAACCTGCTTGACTTAATGCTTCATTTATTTCTTTCCCATTAATCAAAAGTGCATCTGCACCAAATGACATTACATAATAATACTCTTGATACTCCTCCAAATTATTTTTCACTATATCCCAATTGATGACATAAAAAAAGTTTTCTGCGTTTTCATATGGCTCTTCAAAGTACATATTATTTTCTGTTGCCCTCGAACGAATAACCTGTCGCTCGGAGTAATTACTTCCAGAATAAAACAAATCATACTCCGGATTATCTGCAATGACATTGCATACGTCTGTTAATCTACTATATACATTCGGAAAATTAATTGATTGATAAACATGATAATAATCAATTAAGAAAATTGATATTATTCCTATTTCTATCAATATTCCCATAATCCATCCCTTTTTACTTTTCTTAAAGAAATTTGTGTATAACCCAAAGATTAACAGCATTATCAAAACGATGTCACAACATCCTATGAAATTAACATCACTGAAAAAATATAATCCAGGAACACAAGCCTTATTAATATACGCATTAGGTACTTCTTTTACGTAACCAAATAAAATAATCGTGCAAAACAAATAACTTCCTGCACCAAATAATATTTCTTTAATATATCTTTTTTCAGAAGAAC
The DNA here is from genome assembly GCA_017622795.1 of Lachnospiraceae bacterium. Classification (GTDB taxonomy): domain Bacteria; phylum Bacillota; class Clostridia; order Lachnospirales; family Lachnospiraceae; genus SIG299. Next base: position 79,852 of record JAGAQI010000047.1, on the reverse strand, counting down.
GAATTTCTTGCATCTCTAATAACCCACAAATTATTAGAATTCCACTAATCATGTCTGTATAGCGACCATAAAATGCAATATCTATACGCGCACCCTCTGCAACGTCAAGAGGTATCATTGCAATTGTACTAATTGCTAACACTCCTAAAAAAGAAAAGATAAGAAAGAAATAAAAAAAGAGCTCTTTTCTATTTTCTTGGTAACAAATTATCCACTTTTTAACAAGGTATATCACTCCAAAAAAAGCCAACGAAAGAGTAGATGTAAAAACATACCACAACTTTCCTGCAAGAGATAAAAGTAATTTATATCTCCCTTCCATAGTAAATAAAACATTGAACAAATTGTCTATATTAGTGCTGATATCATTTCCAACAAATGCATCCTCTCTTCCCCACATCAAAATAGAGACATTCGCTCTCATTAAATCATCAAAAACAAAAGAAATTGCAATAATTGATACGATAAGACTCACTTGTTTCCAACATATTTTCTTATCCCATAACATATAACAAAGCATCATAAAAAAAGCAATTCCCACAGCAATTGTTCTGTTATGTGTGATATATAAGAACACAACACCAAGCGAAACAAATACACTGTTTTTATATGATGGATGTTCTACAAAGCACAGTACCGCATAAAGCAACAAAATAAATAAAAAATAAACAAGGCTTTCAGCCCATGCTATGTTGCTTTGAAATAAATATGCAGAATAACAAGCCGCAGTAAAAGAAATCAATATTTTTGCTATATCACTACATTCCAGCTTTAATTTTTTTAATATTTGAATACCTAGCAGAAAACTACCTACTCCGAACAACCCATTTATTACAATTGCTATTCTGTACAAAATATTCATATTATGAGTAAACAAAAAGAAAGGCATTAGTATAAGACTATATCCATATGAATACCATAAATCCTCCGTATTTTTCCACGGGAGCCCCATCATATTTGCCGCATGACTCCAATAGCCCATCTCATCATTGAAAATAACTGGACCTGCCAAATCTGCAATATTCCATATCCTCATTAGTAATATCACCATAGAACATATGCCTGTTAATAAAAATATCCATCTCTTATTCTTAGACTCACTGTGCATTATTTTACCACCTTTCTACTTTTGCAACAAATTTTTTCACTACTTTCGCTATATTTTCAGCTGCGCATTGTTCTTTCACAAAATCGCATCCTTTTCGCGAAATGCTCTGCGAGTCCATCACTAATCCCTCAATTATTTCAGCTAAATGCTTTGCCTTAATATCCTTTTTAACTTTTTTTATGCTATCATTTGGCAACTCACTAAACCAACCTATATCCGTAACTATACACGGCTTACCAATACTCATGCTTTGAATTAGCGTTGCGGACGATTCTCCATTATAAGGATAACGCAAATTTAAGATTACATCACACGAACTCAACGCATCATAAAAATCTTCATTATCTAAGAAGCCCGTCTTATGTATATACTCATCAAGATAAGAATCCACATAATCACCTTCGCCAATCATAACATAATGAATCTTTTCTTTGTGTGTGCAATTATATTCTTTCACCGCCTGACAACTAATCTCATTCTGCTTACTAGGAGCAATAAAACCGGCCGCCCCAATAATTTTCTCGCTGTTCTTAATTCCAAAACGTTTTTTTAAAAAGTCCTTCTTTAATTCTGTTTCAATTTTGTTTTCGACTAGATTGATTTTACATATCTTTTCTTTCGCAATTACATTTTCAATCTGCCCTGCTGCGTATTCAGAATGCACAAAAACCCCTTTTGCCTTTCTTAGAACTTCTGCATTCATGCGGACATTCGCCGCCAAATCCTTATGCAGCAATAAATTTGGCTCTGGATTTTGTTTCAAACTATCCTTAATATATCGAATGCCTTTTGCGCCTTCCATTTCATACACTTTTTGGTAGAGAATCCCTTTTTTCGCATAGTAGTCCACTGTTAAATAAAAAAGACTTACATCATGCATAATGACATAGCCTGGATATTTATCCATAAGTTCATACATGAATTCATGAGCATCTGGATTATTACCAAAGTTATATAAAAGTACATCATAACCAGCTAATACCATTTCCGATTCATAATTAATGATTGGAAAATGCTTTGTAATCTTTTTATTTTCTAATTTATATCCGTTCACTAAGATAGTAATCTCAAAATATTTTTCCAGACCCCATATCAGCGATTCACTATATTCACTGATTCCTGATTTCACAGGCCAGAATGGACTAATATACAACAGTTTCTTCATCTATCTTTCCTCTTCACCGTTTATTAATTTCCGAGCAGCTTATCAATTACATAATTCCAGTTAACATTCTTATCCAGCAGTGTCAGATAACCTTGTTCACCCATCTGTTTAGCAACCTTTCGATTTTTATACAAGTAATCTATTTTAGCTGCCACTGCCTGTGGATTTTCATCAAGAACATATCCATTTACACCATCTTGGATAAATTCTAAAGGTCCTCCCGCATCTTTATGCACAATTACTGGCTTTTTAGAGAAAAATCCCTCCAAAGTAATATAGCCGTAGTCCTCGTCATATGCTCCGAAGTAAACTCCAAGACATTTTGCATAATAATCAATCTTTTCTTCTTCAGAGATGAATCCGGCCAGTTTCACTCTCTTTTGCAGGCGATATTTGCTTATCAAGGATTTCAAATACTCAATCTCTGTTTTGCTTCCTCCACCTGCAATTACAACTTTTGCATCGGTTTTTAAATACCTTGCAGCCTCCACTAACACTCTTTGTCGCTTAATTTGGTCAATTCTACTAGGGTAAAAGATAAAATCACCCAATTCTTTAAATCCCAATTTCTCATAGTTAAGCGGCGGATGATAAAGAGTTTCACTTTTTAACGAGTTGTATTTCAATAAACGGTCTCTCGAATTATCCGAAATTGTAAAAATACTTTTCGCTTCTTGCAAATATTTTGTATCATGTACCTGAATCATCTCTCTAACTTCCAGGCCACCTTCCATATGCTCCAAATCCCCATATTTGGTCCCAAATAAATCATAAGCCTGACGATGCTGGTGCATAAGCCATACCACTTTATTTTCATGCTTCACGTAAAATGCCGGGAACTTCATTGCAATAACCAAATCAATTTTTTCACCATTAATCTCGGATAAATCTAACATTCTGCCCATCATCATGCAGTCCATAATAGTCCTAGCAGGATACCATTTAAACGGTACAGTAACAATATCTGCCTCATGTCCTCTTTTCTTCAATTCATCTCGCAACATTTGTGTAAGTATCTCTGCTCCTCCAGTTATAAAAGGAACCTGCACCGTTGCAATTGCAATTTTCATTTTTTTATCCTCCATTACAATCCCATATTGTACTTTTCATTCAATATCCCGCAAAATATCTTCTTTATTTCAGTACACGTAAATCTAGAAGCGTAATTATTTCGGCCAGCTTCTATCAACATATCTCTTGCTGCTTTTTGATTCATAATAACATGAATTCCAGCAGCGTACGCTTTCATATCATCTGCTAATATCAACTGTTTTTTTCCTAAGGTTTCACAAATTGCAGACGTATCTTTTGCAATTACAGGAATTTCAAAATAATTCGCCTCAATAAGAGGAACACAGAATCCTTCATGTTCACTCAGGCAAAGAAACACATCGCTCCCTAAATAGTATGACATTAGTGTAGCATCATTTATTTCTCCAATAAATTCTACACACTCCTCTAAGCCATATTCTATCATTCTGTTCTTTATCAAGTCATTATATAGTGGAAGTCCTTCATCAAACTTACCCACAATCCGCAATTTTATCCGTTCTTCATAGTTTCTACAGAAGCTATACAGTACATCGAGCAATTGCAAATGTCCTTTATTCGGAGCAACTCTGCCAACAAATAAAAGATTAATAGTCTGACTATGCAATAATTCTCTTAAAATCTGTTCGTCTGGAACTTTGCTACCCCATTCTTCAATTTTGTTAAACGGAGGACAAATAGCAATCCGTTCTTTCTCTACATACTCCTCCACATCTTCTGCGTTATACCAAGAGTCGCAGAGCCATAATGCCTTTTTAAAATCCTTTGCTAAACGAACTGTCTGAAGTCTTCCAAGCTTACATTGAGAATAATGATGTTCATTATAGCCCTCAAAAAAGCCCTCTGGAGTAATGTTATGGTATCGGAAAACTATCTTCGCTTGCGCTGCCCTAAGAAATGTTTCTCCCATTTCCCAAAACACGCTGTGGTGATAAAGAACGATATTATTTTCATCTTGAAGAATCTCTTCCAGTTTCTCGTCTGCAATATACTCTACATGTGAATTAAAACAATTTTGGGCATACACAAAGCATTCATATCTCTCTTTTAAAATCCCATACATTATCTCTATATCATTTCCAATCGCATCGTGGTTCGTTACAGTCTGATGCATTAATACTATCTTCATTCTTTCACCGCCATTAATGAATATGCCTGTTCCATATTAAATCTGAAAACTATATCACGTATTTTGTCATTTGGATCATCATAAGAGTACGGTACAAAATTTAACGGACGAAGCATTCTGCATTCCTCCACTTTGAAGCCACTACTACTCACCATGAGATTCAACAACTCTGGTGGAATTTGCTTCTTATGAGTCGGATCCATATAAAAATAATACGTAGAAATCAAAATATTCAAAGGATTCGGAGTCTCCAATATCAAACCTCCGCCCACCTTTAAAACTCTATGGCTTTCCTTCAATAATTCCAGTAGTTCCCCAGTTTCCAAATGTTCAACCATATGAAAACATGATATAAAGTCTACGGAATTATCTTCTAAGGTTGCCAGATATGCCGTCGCTTCTGATTCTTCAATCCGGATATCGGAGTTGATTCCTTTAACCTTATCAATTACCATAGGATTACTATCTACACCATAAGCGGGATAACCATTCTGATTTAATAATTCAACAAATTCTCCCTCGCCACAGCCAAGATCAATCATCACTAAATCATCTGTCTTATCACCTAAGCACTGCTCAACAAATGGTAGATACTGCTTTTGCCTTTCAGCAACCTCTTCCCTGGAATCACACATGATTTTTTCGTTGTAATCCATGTAAAATGCATTTAATATTTTTTTAACCTGGAGCATATTATCCTTTTCATCAAGTTCTCTCTTGACTTGTTCTTCCCGCCAAAGGCTAACTTCCTTGATGTCCATCTCATTGCGAATAATTGCTTTCAAAAGCACAGTTATTTTTTCATCGCAACTCTTCTGCAATATGTCCAATGCATCTTTTAATCTGACTATTTCTTGTATTTCTTCTTTCTTCCACAACTCACTCTGCGCAAGCTGTTCTGCCAATCTTCTCTGTTCAGAAATTAAATTCTGTCTTTCTCGTTTTTCTTCCTCGCTTATTTGCTGAAGATTTTCCTTCACTTCAATGAATTGTCTTGTGCCGAGTTCCACCTCAGAAACTACAGAAGCAATTTCTTGTTCTATATCACCTCTCAACCTTGTAATTTCATCTATTGTCTTCTCACTTAATTGGCTTACCATATCTTCCAGATTTTCCATCGAATCCCATAAATTCTGTTCACGCTCATTAGTTTTTTCATCATGATCCAAAACGGCAAATTCCAAATCACGCCTCAGCATGTCCAACTTGTTCTGCTGTTCCATAAGCAGCTTGTTTTTTCTTCTATCATATAAAACTAAATCATTTATACTACTCTGAGTATTTGCCAACATTCTCGGAAGAAAAATAATACATTTGATCCACCTTAATGCATATCCAAGTACCGGAATCCGCTTAATACCTCTGACTAGTTTTTCTTTCCATACTATCTTGCGAAGACCCTTAACCGTAATTCCATATTTTTTCCCTTCTTCCGATATACATAATGAATATAAAAAATCGGCTTTTGTAATTTTACGGTTTTCCAAATTGACTAGCACATTTTCTAAGGCATCTTTATCTATTTCACGCAATAAAATACTTTTATAGGCGATACGCGCAAATAATTCTCCGTCGTTTTTTAAAATCTCCTTTCCATCTACTGTTCTATATGGAGCAAAAAAACGATAAACTTTCTTGGTGCACGCACGAATAACTCTATAAATTCCCAACCTAGAAAGTTTTTCATCCAATCCCCTAATAGTCTTATTTTGAGTAATATTTTCCTGATATTGAACTGGCTCTGTTTTTTCAATCTGCGCAGAAATCAATCGACTGTCTTTCATCTGCTTCGTTTCTACAGCAATTTCTGCCATTAAACGATCCATGGAATACAACTCATATTTATTCTCAATATCCAATTTCTGCAACTGCCACGCACAGTTCCTTGTTTCTTTAATTACTTTATCTAAATCCATAATAACTCCTATTCTTATACAGGATTATTGAAGCACTCCCCATGCCACTTGTGACAAATTCTGCTTACACCGATATCCTCAAATTCCGTCATAGTTATGAATCTGCAAATTTCTCTTTTATAATCCGCATAAACTCCGTATGCTGACTCAATTGCTACATCTACTAAATATTCACCTGGCAACAATTCGTTCTCCAGTTCAACTAAAATAATTCCAGAATGTTTCATGCTAAGATTTGGCATTTTATCAGCTCTTGTATTTGTACCATAGCAATGCACACCGTCGCTTCTGAAAATACCAATTCCTACACAAACCTCATCAGATGCCTTCAGTACTTCATAATCAATTTTCAAGCAAACTGTTTCACCCGTTCGAAATACTGCTTTTTGTTGCTGATTTGTATCATATGTCATAACATTTTTAATAATTATGCTTTGGTTACCAATTTGGCTTTCACTATTTGTTTTGTCTCGAGAATCCTCTGCTTCCTTTTCTTCTTTTGCCTCATTGCCATCATTACTCTTAGTTTCAGCCAAAGCTTCCTGCGCTAATTCACCCATATATCCTAAATACATTGGGTGCACATCTCGCGGTGTTCCTTCTTTTGCAATTTTTCCATCTTTAATCCAGAGACTTCTTTCACAAATCTGTTCAATCTGACCCAAGGAATGCGAAACAATAACTATCGTTGTTCCATTTGCCTTAATTTCTCTCAGCTTATTAAAACACTTTGCCTGAAAATTCGCATCACCCACAGCCAAAATTTCATCAATAAGCAAAACATCTGCATCTACATTAATTGCTACTGCAAATGCAAGTCTCATATACATACCAGAAGAGTATGTTCTAACCGGACTATCAATATATTTTTCCAATTCAGAAAATGCAATTATATCACTTACCCGTTTATCAATCTCCTTTTTAGTCAAGCCAAAAATAGAAGCATTGGTATAGATATTTTCCCTACCGGTCATGTCCGGATGAAAACCTGCACCAAGCTCAATTAAGCTAGACACTCTTCCAGTAATCTCAATGGAACCACTGTCCGGATACATAATTCTGGTAAGTAATTTTAATGTAGTACTTTTGCCGCAACCATTATTACCAATTAAACCAATTGCCTCACCTTTTCTTACACTAAAAGAAACATCATCAAGTACCACTCGTTCTTCATACATCCGTCGACTTCTAAATAAAACTTTCTCTTTTAAAGTCGTCCCTTTGTCATGATAGACCCTAAATTTTTTGGTTATATTTTTTACCTCAATTGCATTTTCAGGTAACATCTACATTTCCTCCGCAAAATGCTTCTTTAACTTTCCAAATAACAAAGTTCCAATAATAAGTAACCCCACACCTACACCAACTGCGTGAAGCAGCGTTGCCAGTTCTGGTACTTTTCCTTCATACAGAACATCCCTATAGGCAATAATAACCGGGGTCATTGGATTCATATAAAATATACTCTTAATTTCTTCCGGCACCTGATCAACAGAATACATAACCGGTGACAAAAACTGCCATGCCATAGTTACAATACCAAGAATGTACTCCAAGTCTCGGATATAAACTGTTGCAGCAGACGAAATCATTGCAACACCTAATGCCAGTAAATATTCCACAAGCATAATAACCGGCAAGCATAATAACGCCAGTGGATTCAATGTTCTTCCGCTAAAAATCAATACTGCAAAAATAACCAGAAAACTCAAAAGCATATTTACAAACTGACTGGTTACAAATGCGATAGGTAACACTTCTCTTGGAAAGTAAATCTTCTTTACCATGTCTTGCTGCGCCCAAATACAGCTTGCTCCTCCGGAAACAGAAGTACTGAAAAAAATCCATGGTACCAGGGCCACAAACAGGAATAAATAATAATCCTCTATACCCATTCTCATGACGGTAGAAAATACAAATGTATATACTAACAGCTGTAATAGCGGGTTAATAAAGGTCCATAAAAATCCCAATACGGAACCTTTATAACGTCCTTTTAAGTCCCTCTTTACCAAGCTGAAAATCATCTCTCGGTATGCATATAATTCTTTAATAAGTTTCATAAACTGCCTCAATCTTTCACTAAATCTCTATACACCTTCATAAGTGTCTCTCCGGCATTTTTCCAGGAGTATTCCTTCACTTTTTGAAAACCTTTCCGAACTAATTCTTCTCTTAATTCTTCTTGCTCAAACAAACGAATAAGTCCATCTTTTATAGACTCCACCGACCTCGCATCCACCAGCACCGTTTCATCTCCCGCAATTTCCTCCATAGAAGAATCCTTAGATGTTAACACCGGTGTTCCACATGCCATCGCTTCCAACACCGGCATGCCAAATCCTTCGTAAACAGAAGGGAAGCAAAAAGCAAAGGCTCCTGCCATTAGCACAGGTACTTCCTCATCTGCCACATAACCGGTAAATAGTACGTCCTGCTCCAAGCCAAGCTCCTGAACTGTATGGAAAATTTCTTCATACATCCAGCCCTTGCCACCGGCCAATACCAGACACGGGAAGTCTTCTTTTCCCTTCTTTGCCTCTGCATATGCCTGTACCAGACGGACCAGATTCTTTCTTGGTTCCAGGGTGCCAAGATAAAGAAAATACTCTTTTCCAATACCGTACTTTTCTTTTACCTTGGCAAGAAGCTCTTTATCTTCCAGCGGTTGAAAGCGTTCAAAATCCACGCCACAGTACACCACACTGATTTTCTCCGCCGGTACGTTATAGTATTTTAAAATTTCCTTTTTACTAAACTCGGAATCCGTTACAATGTGGTCTGCTCTTCTTATACTTGCCTTAAGAGTCCGCTGTAAAAACCACAGCGTCTTTTTCCGCACCGTTTCCGGACAGGCTTTCACCACCATGTCATGCACCGTCACCACTTTTTTACCCCGTGTAAAGGGCGGAATATAATAGTTAAAAAAATGGGTCAACTGCTTCTTTTTCGGAAACATCATCGCATATGGCACCGGAAGGAATGCACTTGCCATGCGGTACAAACTTCCCGGAAACCATTTGCAAGGAACAAGTGTTGCTCCCTTTTCGGTATACTTTTTTAGTATTTCTTCTTTCACACCATGGTTTCGTAAGCTGAAATATTCCAGCACATATTCATTTTCCGGATACTGCTTAAGCAGTGCTGTTACCAGTCCGTCTTCGCAAAATCCCACACCGGATTTTGTTCCGCTAAGCAGTGGCTGTGCATCAAACGCAATTTTCATCTATACAATTCCTCTCCAATACTCCAAAATATCCTTCAGGGTACTTTCAAGCTCATATTTTCTTTCCCAACCGGTATCGTTGGTCAGCTTACTTACATCCGCTTCCACAATCGGCACATCCACCGGGCGAAGCTTGTTCGGGTCCACTTCCACCTTAATTTCCTTTGTGGAAAGCTTTAAAATATTGTTTAACAGGTCCTGTATGGCAATGGCATGGCCACTGCCCACATTGTAGGTTTCTCCGGCGATACCTTTCTGCACCAACGCAGAATATGCTCGTACAATGTCACGCACATCCGTAAAATCTCTCTTGGCAGAAAGATTGCCAACATACATGGCGGGTTCTTTGATACCTTTTTCAATTTCTGCCACCTGTTTGCAAAAGTCAGAAACCACAAACAGCGGTGCCTGCTTTGGTCCAATGTGGTTAAAAGCACGTACCATTATGACATCCATCTGATATGCTTTTGCATAAATGGAGCCAAGCATGCCTTGGCATGCCTTGGTTGCTGCATAAATATTACCCGGACGCAGCGGTTGGCTCTCCGTTACCGGATTTTCTTCTTCCAGGGACGGACCGTATTCTTCACTGGAACCAACCAACAGAATACGCGGCTTTTTTACAAGCTCTCTTGCTGCTTCCAGTACATTGACACAGCCCTTTACATTTACATCCACTGTAAGCTCCGGACGCTTCCAGGACACTGCCACGGAACTCTGGGCAGCCAGGTGGAAAATGTAATCCGGTGCTGTTTTTTCAAACAGTTCTTTGATTGAATTTTTCTCCAGAATATCAAGGTCATAAACTTTGGCACCTTCTATTTCGCAGGTTTCCTGTGGCATCTTAGTAACACAGACAGACCATCCGCATTCGTTACGCAAATGGTCCGCCAGATATCCACCGACAAAGCCTGCTGCACCTATAATTAATGCTTTCATTGCTACCTACTTTCCGGTTTCAAACTATTTAAATATTTGCTGCCTTGATTTCCTTTTCAACGAGTGCAAGGTCATTTCTTACCATGCGGGAAACCAGTTCCTTAAAGCTTACTTCTCTCTTCCAGCCAAGCTCTTTTTCTGCCTTGGTTGGGTTACCAAGTAATAAGTCTACTTCTGCAGGGCGGTAGAACTTAGGGTTAATTTTAACCACTACCTTTCCTGTAGCTGCATCCTTACCTACTTCGTCTACACCTTCACCTTCCCATACAACATTCATGCCAACCTCCGCAAAGGAAAGTTCTACAAATTCTCTTACGGTATGGGTTTCATGGGAAGCAATCACGTAATCTGCCGGCTTGTCCTGCTGAAGCATTAACCACATAGCGTTTACATAGTCCTTGGAATGACCCCAGTCACGGAACGCGTCCATGTTACCAAGCTCTAAGTGGTCCTGTACGCCCAGCTTAATTCTTGCTACAGCATCGGTAATCTTTCTTGTTACAAACTCATGACCACGTCTTTCACTTTCGTGGTTGAATAAAATACCGGAGCAGGCAAACATGTTGTAGCCTTCACGGTAGTTTCTGGTAATCCAATGCGCATATAACTTTGCTACACCATATGGACTACGTGGGTGGAAGAAGCTTTCTTCAGTATATCCGTCAAAGTCTTCGCCCTGATCCTCATGACAACCACCGAACATTTCAGAAGTACTTGCCTGATAATACTTTGCATCCGGCTTTACTGTACGGATTGCCTCTAAGATATTAGCTGCAGCCACACCGGTAATGTTGGCACTAGCCACCGGTTCCCGGAAGGACTGTGCCACAAAGGACATCGCTGCCAGGTTGTATACTTCATCCGGCTGGGATTCCTTAACCGCATAAATCATGGCTGCCATATCAGTAATATCTGCAAAGATAAAGTTAATCTTGTCCTTAATTCCAAGACCTTCCAGGTTACCGTAATCTAATTTAGACTTACGACGAACCACGCCATATACTTCATAACCCTTTTCCAGTAATAATTCTGCTAAGTAGGAACCGTCCTGTCCGGTAATACCTGTTACTAATGCACGTTTTTTCATTTTAATTCTCCTTTTGCTTATTTTATATAACTCATCTATTTAGATGTATTCGTCACGGTTACAAATCTTTAAGTTCTCCAGGACCTTCTTAATATCCCCTGCAGACTGCTTTTCGCAAATCAGTGTGGCGTCCTCGGTGTCTACAATAATCAAGTCTTCCAGACCAACTGCTGCAATCAGCTTTTTGGAGCCTTCAATAATGCAGTTTTTGGAGTTTACGGTAATAATGTTTCCGCTTACCACGTTGCCCATTTCGTTGGACTTGCGGATGCGGTCTACAGCCAGCCAGGAACCTACGTCATCCCAGCCAAAGGTACCCGGAATGGTGTAAATGTCCTCTGCCTTTTCCATAATGCCGTAGTCTACGGATTCAGAACGGAAAGCGGTAAATTCTTTTTCCAGTACAGCTTCCTGGTCTGCAGTTCCGATGCTTTCTTTAATGCGAACCAGGCCTTCGTAAATGTCCTTCATAAACAACTCAATGTTTTTTAAGATGGAAGAGGTCTTCCAAACAAACATGCCGCTGTTCCAAAGGTATTCTTCTGTTTCCAGGTATTCCTTTGCCACCTCTCTGGTTGGCTTTTCTACAAAGCGGTCTACCGCAAAGGCCTGGCCCTTGCTTACACCCGGATTGAACTTAATGTAGCCGTAGCCGGTTTCCGGATAGTCCGGTGTGATGCCGATGGTTACTAAGTTGGTATTCTCTTCCGCGATGCGGCAGGCTTCCTTTAAGGTGCTTACAAACATGCTGTTGTACTTAATGAGATGGTCACTTGGCAGTACCATCATAAGCGCATCTTCATACTTTTTAGCAATGTGCATGGCACCAAGACCGATACATGGTGCGGTATTTCTGCCCACCGGTTCACAAAGAATGTTTTCCTCCGGAAGATTTGGCAGCTGCTTTTTTACCAGTTCTTTATAGTCTTTATTGGTTGCAATAAAAATATCTTCCATAGCTACCAGTGGCAGGATTCTTTCTACCGTAAGCTGAATCATGGTTCTGCCGTCGCCGGTTAAAGATAAAAACTGCTTTGGTAAACTTTTTCTGCTTCTTGGCCAAAACCGTTCGCCACGGCCGCCGGCCATAATAAGTGCTGTTGTTTTCATTGGTTACTTATTCTCCTTAACTAAATCTTTATATAATTCAAGCGTCCTTGTTGTCATTTTCTCTAACTGATATTCCGCTTTCATTCTTGTTCTTGCCCGCTCTCCCATTTGGAGGCGTTCCTCTTTGTGTTCCACCATCCACTGCATGGCTTCTGCCAACTTGTCCACACTGCCCGGTTCTACCGTAAGACCGGTTTCGTTGTGGATGCTTACATACGGGACCCCGCTTGGAAGCATGGTATTGATGACCGGTTTCCCAAAGGCCATTGCCTCAATTTGGACAATGCCAAAGGCTTCGCTTCTGGCGGTAGAAGGAAGTACAAACACATCGCATTCCGCGTATTGCCTGCAAAGCTCCTCTTCCGTCATTTTTCCGGTAAAGAAGGTTCTTTCCGCAATGCCGAGTTCTTTGGCTTTGTGCTTTAATTCCTCTTCTCTTCCGCCGGAGCCAGCCATAATCAGCTCTGCATTATTTACCTTGGCAAAGGCTTCCAGTAACACGTCGCAGCCCTTGTAGTAAGCGTATCTTCCTACAAATAAAAACCGAGTTAGACTCTGATTATTTTGAGTTTTTTGACAAGTTTTCTGCTCTGCTATATATTGCTCTGCCTTTTCTTCGATACTTGGATCTACACCGTAAGGAATAAAATAGCACTTTTCCTGATACGGCTTTAAATATGCTGAACCGTCAATATGCCCCCGGGTTGCCACAACAATGGCGTCCGCACGCTTTAGCATACGCTTCATTACCGGCTTGTATAAAAGCAGTAACTTTTTTTGACGCACCACATCACTGTGCCACCAAAGCACGATTTTTCCTTTGTAGCCGGAAAGCAAACACGCCAGATCTCCTATCGGAAACGGCATATGCAGATGTATTACATCCTGTTGTTTGGAAAGCTTGCGCAGCGTGCCAAACAAACCAAAAGAAATGGGCATGCTGCCAAACTTAATATGACGGGGAAGGCGTATCAGCTTGGCACCGTTTACATCTTCTTCATGGTAGTTCCGGTCTTCTGCACTGACCAAAACCGTCATTTCCGTTTTGTCTGCCAGGCCTTCTGCCACTTGCTGTACTACACGTTCGATTCCGCCAATGTGGGGATAATAATATTTATTTACTTGCAGTACCCGTAGCTTCTTCATTGCACACTCCGTCTAATATATATAACTCATCTAATCTATCATACGCTTGTGTCAAAAAAAAGTCAAGTTAAACCCTTTGTTCAGAATGTTGATAGTGTGTGGAAAGATAAAAGCGCTTGCAAGGTTAATTGCAAGCGCTGATAAGCATACTTTATTCTATTTTCTCTCTAAATACCATCTTGCAGCATGACCGGTTCCTATAACATTCGCTACACCATCTTTTTTCATGCTTTGTAATATGTTCGATATTTTTTTGGCTTGTTGCTTCTCATCCATAAATGCAGGCAACGCTCCGGATAAAACTGCTTTTAGCTCTGATGCGCTTGCACCACCCATAGTTTCTAAGGCATTCATAATCAGCTGTTTGCAAACGTCATTGTTTAATCCTCTGTTTTTCAGATACTCTGTTTTCTGTCCTACCATGTTTGCTACTTTATATGAGACAAAAATGTAAGGATATCGACCTTCCACCAGGCCTGCTTTCTTTAACATATCACTTTGCACTTTTGAAATTCTCTCATTCTTTTGTACTTTATCTAAGAGAAAAACAGTCTGTAAATCCAAATTATTGTTAGAGTATAACAACTGTGTATAATTTCTGTCCAGAATTTTACCATACAAGGTCACCTTTACTCTATTTGGAACACTCAAATCATATGATGGCAAAGGAAAGCACTTCTCCCGTTGAATTTGATACATCATAGGTATTCCCATGGCATTGGTGTCAATCATATAAAGATTAACCATTGCATGACATAAAAAAGTATTTCGGTAATAAGGTGGCTTGTATCCTTCTTCTAATGCTTTTTCTACAGTTTCAGGAATAAAACCACCTTCATTTAAGAATACCAATCTGTCTTCAAATTCCTCGACATTAATTTTCCCTCGCAACAAATAATTCGAATGTGCAATACAATTATTTAAAATCTCTTTCACTACATCCGGCGCATACTGATCCACTTCATCAGGGAACAAGGTCTGCTGGCCTGCAATATATCTATATTTTTCATTTCTTATTTTTGCATATACTTTATCTACTGCTAACAATAGCGGCATATCAAAATGCTCATATGCTTTTACTGTTCCATCTCCATTATACAAAGTCCAAGTTATTCTTGGGATGAACCCATCAAATAAATAACCGGATTCTTCTTTGCCAAGCAGTATTAGTGCAGTGTTCGTCACTTTCCCTTTAATCAGTAAACCGGCTTTATTCAGTAATTCTACATCTGTCATTTTTTCCAATAATTCTGTAGACTTGCTAAAAGCTTTTTGCTTTTTTATAAACAATGTTCTTGCATATTGTATGGCATCTTCATCTAAATCTTCTATACCTGCTTCTTCAACAATCTGCTTCGACCAGTCAGTACCGATTTGACTCCGTATTAAGTCCATTTTATCTATTGGAAGAGGTGACAGATGTTCTCCTTCTCTTGCAAACGCCGCCCCGTTCCAGGTTGTCGGTATTCCACATATTGCCGGAGGAATTTGCATAGCAACAACACGCTTGCCGTCTATCGTCAATTCATAGATTTCCATAAATGTCATTCGTTCATTGGTGCCGTTGACAATTTCTTTTTTTAAATCCTGCAATCCACCATTTTTTCTATATTCCGTTCCAATAATATTCTTTTTATTATCAATACCAAAAATTAACCAAGCTTCCTTTTTGTCCCGTATATTTGCTTCGTTACTCAATGCTGAAAAGTACATACCAATTTCTTTGAAGGAATAATTCAATTTAGCTTCTTTTAATTCAACAATTTCATTTTCAAAAACATCTATCATCTGTTTTATTTTTGCTACCAAATGTTCTTCGCTATATATCATGCCATTCCTCCTGATTTGCTTTCTTTTGTACGTCTCTTGGACTAAATATTGAACTTATCTATAACTAATTAGTCCAATAAAAAAACCTGTATTTAAGGCCATTTAAGCAAATCTCGTACAAATCTTGGACTAAATCTTGAACTAATCTTGGACTAATTTTGAACGTTTTATACTTACACTATAACATTACTCTATTTTGTTGTTTTTTTCAAGTTCATTCCTCTTTCATTTCCTTTCACTCCCGCTATTCACAAAGTAATTATCCTCATTTCACATATTCTTTATATTTCTGTCACACATTTGTCACTTTACTTTTTTATCGTTTATGATAGAATTATTATGTAGAAGTTTGAAGAAATTTGAGGTAAGTTATGAAAAAGAAACGTTACGATAAGTTAATATCGTTTATATCGGTTGCTCTGATGATTGTTTTCCACACGGCAATCTTTGGCTGGCTATGGTACAACATTTACCGCCCAATGATTCCGGTTCCTTATTACCGCCGCGGTAACTATGTTCTTATTTTGTTATACGGGGCGTTCTTGTTGGCGTCCAACCAAATCTTCGGCGGCCTCCGCATGGGTTACTATAAGGTGTTAGACAGCATCGTGGCCCGCACCTTAAGTTTATTTACATCCTATGGCGCCATGTTCTTCGTGGTTTCCCTGCTGGCGTATCAGATTATTCCTTTAAAGCATCTGTTGATTTCCATCGCCATCGGCTTTGTCTTCAACATCCTCTGGACCATGCTGTCCAACAACATTTACTACAAGATCAACCCGCCGCGGCAGATGCTTCTGGTGCATGGCGACCGCCCGTTCAACGAGGTGTACAACAAAATTTCCTCCCGCAGCGAAAAATACGAAATCATCAAGCGTATCCACTGCAACGCCGGGGAAGAAAAATTAAAGCAGGTGATGCTAAAGCACGAGGCAGTAATTCTGCACGACTTATCCGCCTCCCTGCGTAATCACTTAATCAAATTCTGTTACGAAAATTCCATCCGTGTCTATGTTACGCCAAAGCTCTACGACATTCTGGTGCGCGGTGCTTCCGACATGGATTTATTCGACACACCGTTCCTTCTCATGAGAAACCGCGGGTTAAGCCCTTGGCAGGCCTTTGTGAAGCGGTGCATGGACCTTATCATTTCCATCACCTGCCTCATTATCACCTCGCCGGTTCTGCTTCTCGTTGTCATCCTCATGAAGTGCTTTGACAAGGGGCCAATCCTGTACCATCAGACCCGCCTCACCTTAAACGGCAAGCAGTTTGAAATTTACAAGTTCCGCAGCATGCGTGTGGATGCGGAAAAAGATTCCATCCGGCTCCAAAGCCAGAACGACGACCGCATTACTCCGCTGGGTCGCATTTTGCGCCGCACCCATTTGGACGAGCTTCCGCAGCTGTTCAACATCATCAAGGGCGACATGTCCTTTGTGGGTCCCCGTCCGGAGCGTCCGGAAATCGCCGAAATTTACATGACCCAGATTCCGGAATTTTCTTACCGTTTAAAAATGAAGGCCGGCCTTACCGGCTATGCGCAGGTGTACGGTAAGTACAACAGCACCCCATACGACAAGTTAAAGCTTGACCTCACCTACATCCAGAATTACTCTGTTTTCCTGGATTTCAAGCTCCTGCTATTAACCGGCAAAACCCTGTTTATCCCGGACCATGCCGAGGGTGTCAGCAGTGCCTTTAAGACGGCACTCCGCACCGAAACAGCGGCCACAAAAATTTCAAAGAAGAACAAATAGGAAAAGCCTGCAGGTTGCTGCAGGCTTTTTAATGCAATTATTTCAGCATCATCCAAAGCATGTACGGCGGCAATTTAACAATATCACCCTCTATAGCCAAATTCTTCGGGTGCACAATATACTGCATGGCTATTTTCTTTCCAAACAGTTCTTTAAACCTGCCCAATGAAGTTGCAGAATAATTTTTGGAAGACTTTACTTCCACCGGAAATACCCGGAAATTGGTTTTACTTTCATTGGAAAGCAGGAAGTCTATTTCGATATCATTTCGATGTTTTTCTTCGCTGTAACGGGTGTAAAAATACAATTTTCTGCCCATTGCCGCTATCATCTGTGCAATCGCATTTTCATATAACATCCCTTCGTTGAGGGAAAGGCGGTCATTCATAATCTGCTTATATAGCTGTTCTTCCATCAGTTCATTTTCATTAAATGCCAGGCTGACTAACAGACCCGTGTCACCCATATAGCACTTCACCGCGGAGTTATTTTTATTCAAAGCAAAGCCAACATTAGGATCATTGCATTTATAACATAAGTTGCAAATCATGGAATCATCCAACCAGAATAATGGTTCATCGTAGCGGTCGAAGCTTGCTCGTTCTTCTATTTCCTTTAGTACAACCCGCTTCTCATGGGTGGATAAATATGCCGGAATATTTTCAAACAAAGCTGACACTTTTGAATTATATCGTTTTGCTGCTTTTTTTATATCATCACGGTACAAATTCAGAATATCCCTTTTTTCTACGTCCGCTGCCTCAAAGCTTCTTCCGTTTTTTGCATAAGCTACGATGGCCTGCGGCATACCTCCTACCAACATATACTCTTTAAATAGCCGCATCGCCTTGGCATGCATTTTTTGATCCAAAGGCTGCTTTTTTTCATAACATTCTTCAATATATTCCAGTAAAACCGATTCATTCATATATATCATGAACTCCTCAAAATCTACCGGATACATTTTTATCTTTCTTTCTTCAGAAGGCAATGTAATGTGTTTTACATTTTCTTTAATGGATATTAAAGAACCCGTTTCAATAAAATCATATCTTCCATCAGCCACTAAATATTTAATTGCCTGCCTTGCCTTTGGAAATTTCTGAATCTCATCAAAAATAATCAGGCTTTCTCTGGGATATAATCGCTTATTATACTCCAACGCAATATTTTGATAGAAAACATCCAAATTTGTCAAATCATCAAAGCATTCCAAAATTTTTTTACTTGCTCTATTAAAATCTATTAACACATAGGACTTATACTCATTTCGCCCGATTTCTTCCGCCACGGTCGACTTGCCGATTCGTCTTGCACCTTCAATTAAGAGTGCTCTGCTTCCATTGCAGCTCTGCTTCCACTCCAGGATTTTGTCATATATCTTTCTTTTTATCTCCATATCTTCTTACCCCGTTTTGTGCTATACGCAAATTAATTTCACCTTGTTTTATGTTTTATGCGCAAAGTAATCTTTGTCATTTTTGTTTGCTATGCGCAAACTAATTCTACCTCAATTCTCCTATTTATGCAAGTATTTTACCTGATTTGCTTTCTAAATATACAAAACGCAGATGTTCTCTAATCCCAGAAAACATCTGCGCCTCTCTTTATTCCACCTCAATTATTATTCCGATTCCGCTCACTTCTCCGTTTTTCGGTACCGTATTGTTATAGTCCTCCGGCTTTATCAGAATATCCTTTTTATCCAAACTCACCTTGGCACACCAGCTTTGCACCACCGTAACCTTTTTGCCCGGCTTAATTTTCAGCTTCCGGCTCCAGTCGGTTTCGTCCTTTGCTCCGGTGTTTTTAATCACCACATTCAACTGGATGCCATAGCCTTTTTCCGTTACCCAGCTGTTGGAGATGGTTACTTCCATCTTATCGGTTTTTTCAAAGATTTCTTCCACGGTTGGGACATTCTGTGCGGTCTGGCCCGTGTTGCTGCCGGTATTTTCTCCGGTGCTTCCGCCGGTATTTCCGCTTGCATTTCCGTCAGTTCCGCTATTGTTTCCGTTATCATTATCTTCCGGCGCCTCAGGCACAATCCACTCATTTCCGCCAAGTCCTGCTTCCTCCATCATGCCCACAAACCAAAGTCCCGCATCGGACAAATCGTTCAGGGTCAGGTTGCTTGTTTTGTTGCAGCTGCTCTTAATAATGGCGCTGGTTTCCGCCTTGTTGGACAAATTCCACATGACATGGCTGATGCCGTAGCTGTCCAGCATGCTGATCCATTTGTCCGCCTGGGTTTCGTCGATGGCACCGCTGCCGGAGGCATCACAGATGCCGTATTCCGTTACAAACAGCGGAAGTCCCTTTGCCACCGCGGTTTTGCATTTATCCCGCAGGGAATCCTTGTGGGTGGCTGCGTAGAAATGCAGGGCGTACATCAGGTTGTCGTACTCCGTAATCGGGTCCTTTGCCGCCACGTCCACATCCTGGGACCAGGTCGGCGTGCCCACTACAATAACCGCCTCCGGGGCGTGCTTCCGGATAACCGGAATCACTTCCTTGGCATACTTTTTGATGTCTGCCCAGCTTGTGCCGCCGTTTGGCTCGTTACAGATTTCGTAAATGACATTCGGCACGTCCTTATATTTCTTTGCCATTTCTTCAAAGAATTTTTTCGCCTCGTCCTTGTTGGTATTCGGGTTATTATCGTTTAAGATATGCCAGTCGATAATGACATACATATCCTGCTCCACCGCAGCCTTCACACCGGTATCAATCAGGTTTTTCAATGTCTTTTTCTGGTTGGCATCGCTGACGCAGTAACCGTTGTAATCCGCCGTATACATGGCCAGGCGGAACACATTACAGCCCCACTCCTGTTTTGCCTGGGCAATCATTTTTTCGTTCACATAGCCCGGGAACCAGCTAAGCCCGTGGGTACTGATACCACGAAGCTGCACCAAGGTTCCGTCCTCTGCCGCCAGATGGGTGCCCTCTACGTGCAGCGCACCGTAGAAACCGTTGGTTTCCCCATTATTTTCGCTGTTCTCCAGCTTCTTGGTCGGAGTTGGTGTAGGGGTCGCGGTAGGCTTCTTGGTTGGTTTTGGAGTTGGTGTGCTGGTTGCCGTAGGTTTTGGTGTGGCTGTTGCTGTTGGTGTAGGTGTACTTGTAGCCATTGGTTCTGCTGTCGGTTCTGCGGTTGGTGCTTTTGTCACCACCGGTGTCGGCGTCTTCGTCGGAAGCAGTGTTGGTGCCTCCGATTTTGTAGGCGTTGGTGCAACCGTTTCCGTAGGCCTCGGACTCGGAGTTTTAGGCGCAGTCGGCACAGGTGTACCTGTTATCACCTCCGTGGCAGGTCCTGCCGGCTCCGCAGTAAAGAACACGCCCGCCAATACACCAAATCCGATTCCTATTAACATGCCAAGCAATAATGCCGCAATAAAAATGACTTTCTTTTTCATAGTTTATTCCGCTCTTTTCAATTTCACCTCGTCTGCTCTTGCGCACAGGTACGAGGTGTCCTCCTTTGTTACTTGCATAAATTATAACGCATATTTCTTATTTGTACAAGATTGGGATAAAATCATAAGTTTTTCGCTATATGCCCAACAAAACACTTGGTAATCTCATATTCCGGCTTTGTTTGGGCATATAGCGAAAAATACACTTAAAACAGCCAAAGAATATCGAAAAATCAGGCAAATAGTCAGTTTATCTGGGCATAGAAGGAAATTTGGTTTCTAAATGCCCAACCCGGTTGCCAAGCACCCTTTCGGTTGGGTATTAAGTCAAAAATCAGACTACAATGCCCATAAGGATTTACTCCTTTTTAGTTCATTGAAGATACATGTTTATCATATCATTGATTTGTTTGGCATCCAGCGGAATAGCCTTTGTTTCATAGGTTGTAATCAAATTGATATTCGGGATGATGCCGTTAGCTACATACAAATTGAGCTTAGAAAAAGCATGTTTATAATATGCCGGGTCGTCCATCATGCCAAAATGTTCCCAATATATGATTTGTCTTGTTTTGGGATGTATAATTGTGAAGTCAGGATAGATAGTTGTATTGGACAATTCCAGTGCACATTCATAACGGAAGGGAATGTTATTTACATGTAAAGCGTAATCAATGAGAAGTTCGGATTTTGAGCGAACAGCATATCCGAACCCGGTTTGATGCGTTAATTGTTCGGGATGTTTTGGGTTATGTTCGTAAGTAGCATGCATCCAATTATTCAATTCTTCATTTTGGGGATTAAAGTGTGAAGAGATCAACGTTTGAAATTCGGGAATCTCAGCAAGAAGTTTCCGGGCTTTTCCGGAATTGTTATCATGATGTCTTAAATAGAAATCAAGAGCAGCTTTTTCGTGAATTGCATCTTCCAGTTCCAACGACAGAAATTTTTTTAATGCTAATTTCTCTGCCAAAGGTCGCTGCTTTTTCGGAAGATATGTTAATGATTTCCCATCACTCAGATACCATTTGTAGTAGCCTTTGTTTCGAGTAAATATCAGCTTTCCTTCGGGAAAGGTGCGTAATTGATCTTGTAACAACTTGATTTGTTTTTCGAGATTTTTGTGTTCAAGTAAAATTCTTTCGTATAGCGTGATGATATCCTCCTTTATAAATATTTGTGTCATATATTCTAACATGCTTTTCATGAAATGAAAATGAAAAAGTGATGGAAGCACAATATTTGTGTCTCAATTGGGTATATGGAGAAAAACTTATTTGTAGCGCCCAAAAAAAGTCAATTTCCCGTGGAAATAACGACTAATTTGGGCGTCTAGTAAAAAACTTGCATGAAACACCCAAAAGAGGAGGTTTTTAGCGTTAATGACGGATTTTCTTGGGCATATACCGTAAAATTCACGCTCAATACCCAACCAAAGGCATATCACAGCTATTCTAAGCCACTGCATGCCATCCAAAGGCATATCACAGCTATTCTAAGCCGCTGCATGCCATCCAAAAGCATATCACAAGTATACTTTTCTTCCCGGTGACGCACGAGGTAAACAATTTAGGATTTTGTTTTTGACTTATTTTAAAATTATAAAAATCCGGGATGGCTATTTTGTCCGTACGAAACGCTGGAGAAACGTCGGTCCTTGGCGAAGTATTGCGACGTTAGTCGCATGAGCCTAGTACCGCTACGTTTCGATGCTAGCGAAAGCGGGTTTCGGTAGGATAAAATAGCCATCCCGGATTATATAAAGTTAAATAATACTCAAAACAAAACCTTACTCTACCCGTGCGTCACCCCAGAAGAATATTACAAAGGTGCCAGGGCCTGTGTGACTGCCGATAACGGTTCCGATGTTATCAATTTCCACTGCTTTTAAGTTAGGGAACTTTGCTTCAATCTGCTCCTTCAGGGCAGTTGCTTCCTCCAGACAAGCGGAGTGGCTGATGTAGCACTTGCCGCTGTAATTTGTGCCGTTTTCTGCATGCTCTTCCATCATCTTAACCAGCTCTTCGATGGCTTTTTTCTTTCCGCGCACCTTCTGGCCTGCCTGCAGTTTGCCGTTAACATCCACGTGGATAATCGGGCAGATATTTAAGATACCGCCCACAACGCCTGCGGTCTTGGAAAGACGGCCGCCGCGTACCAGATACTTAAGCTCTGTGGTTGCTACCCAATGATGCATCTTTAACTTGTTTTCTTCTATCCAGCTATGTATTTCATCAATGGTCTTGCCGGCGTCACGCATGTCTGCCAGATCATCCATAATAAGGCCGAAACCGGAGGCTGCCGCCATGGAATCCACCACATAAATCTTACGGTCCGGATAACGTTCTGCCAGCATATTTCTTGCCACGCTGGCGGAATTGTGTGCACCGGAAATACCGGAGGATAAGGTAAGGTGAAGGATATCCTTGCCTTCCTTTAAAAAGCCTTCGAAATACTCTTCATACTCTGCCACATTCGGCTGGGAGGTCTTGGTGCTTGCTCCGTTTTCCATTGCTTTGTAGAACTCATCAAAACTCATAGAAACGCCTAAATCGTCCGGATAACGTACACCGTCCAGCTCATAACTGAAGCATACATAATTAATATTTCTTTTCTCAAAATGTTCCTTGGTTAAATCTGCTGTGGAGCAGCAGCTCAAAATAAAGTCACTCATTAATATCTCCTTCCCATACCCTGCCGATACCGTCCGACGTCGTTTTAAATCTGCGAGAAATAAATAGCAGGGTTGCATAACGTAGTTTTCATTACTACATTATACAACCCTGTGCTATCCTTGTAAAGCATTTATTTGAAATTTTTTTAATTTATCAGCAAAAGCAATTTTACACATTGCGTTTCCCTCAAATTAATGTTATACTACATTTGTTGCCACTCCTAGACCGGCACGGAAGGGAGGGTTGACTTGCAGTGAACTTTGCATCTTTTATTCTCTCCGTTTTAGCAGGTGTAATCGCCTATTACATATGCAAATGGTTGGACGGAGATGAAAGCGGCAACCAGCCTGAGGAATAGTCCACCTCGCCAAAACGGACTAGAAACCCCCGGTGTTCGCCTACACCGGGGGTTTTGTTGACTATACAGCCGCTTTACATCTTTTGCCTATACTCATAATATCACACAATGTGAATTATTGCAAGTAAAACTTCGTTTCATTATCCAAATAATTCCGGATGGTGCTTATTCAGCTTAATGCAATATATTGTTGCTGCCACCAACTGGATAATACCGATAATCGTGTTGGATGCAAACATTGCCACACCGCAGGCGGAATAATCCATTTTCACCACATGCATCAAAAATAACAGCACCGGTACACGCAAGCCAAACAGGCGCACCATGGAGAACACCATGGTTGCCCTGGTTTTACCGAAACCGTTAAACAATGCATTTGCTGTGTGGGAAAATCCGAGGAACGCAATGTCAAAGCACTCCCAGGAGAAAATGCGGACAATCATCTCCTGATATTCTTTGCTGTTTGGCGCAAAGAACATTGCCACCTGCTCCTTCATGGTAAACATAATAATCGTGCCGATAACGCTGACTAAAGTAACATAGGTCAAATTCACCTTGAAAAACTGACGTACTCTGGCACCGTTTTTATTTCCGTAATTCTGGCTGACAATGGTAGCACCGCAGTCTGCCGTTGTATTCGTGATGTTAGTAAACAAGCCTGCCATCGTATTGGAAATACCGAGAGCACCGACACACATCTTGCCGTACTGCACCGTAGCTGCAGAGTTTACATATACCTTACCGAAGTTAAACAGGAAGTTTCCGATAAAAACCGGCACCGCCAGTTTCACAATGCTTCCCACTTCATTTTTGTTAAAGTTCCAGTCGCGGATGCGGATACGTAAAATATTGCTTGGGCGGAAGCACAAAACCAGGCCGCAGGAAAACAGGAACAGCTGGGCAATCAGAGTAGAAACCGCCAGCCAGGTATTGGTTACATTTTCAAACGGACCGTACACAAATAATGTGGTAAGGCTGACCTTTATAAAAATAACACCAAGGTTCAACAGAAGCAGCTGCTTTGTGTTACCCTTTGCTTTTTCCATGGAAATCATGGCGCTGTTCATTGTGGTAATGACCAGTGTCATAATCTGCACATTGTAATATCCGATGGAATTTTCAATAATGGTCGGGTCGGTGTTAAAAAGCTGTAGGAATGGCACACCGGCAGGGATTAGTACAAGGGTTACAAGGGCAACTACCATTGCCATGGAGAATAAGGTGTTTGCATACAATCTGGCACTGGTAAGCTCTTTTGCTCCATAGCGTCTTGCAACCATAATACCTCCACCGGTGGCCAGGGCACCTCCAATTGTGGATATCATATTTTTAATCTGGTCCAGCACTACAATATCGGCTGCATCACCGATGCCTGCGGACTGTACCAGCATCATGTCATAAATACCGTAAAAATAATTGCACAGGTTATAAAAAACCATCGGAAGGGCGATACTCAAAACCACCTTCCACATGTTACCGTTTAATAAATATTCCCGGCGTTTTAACTGTTTTTCTTCTAATGCGGCTGCTTTCATTTCATACTCTCCTTTTCACAGGCTAATCATAGCACAAGTTTTCTCGTTATTCCACAACAAAACTTGTCATTATTGATTTATTTTCTACATTTCTTGCGTTTTTCCGCAGTTTGCAGTATACTGTTTTCAGGAGGTGGAACTAATGAAGAATCCTTTGCCGGAAGGCTATCATAAAAATTCCCCCGGTAATTTTGAGCAGGTACCGGATGCCCACTTTTCTATCAAACGGGTGAATAATCAAAATCCCACCCGGGACTTTTTGCATCATTATCATGACTGTTATGAGTTATATTATTTATACTCCGGTGAGCGGTATTACTTTATTCAGGACAAAACCTACCACGTCACCCGGGGCTCCATGGTGCTGATTCCTCCCAACGAAATCCACCGTACCGGAAACTTAGGGAACTTTGGCTACGACCGCATGCTGATTCATTTCAGCAAAGAACTTTTCGAAGATATCCTTTCCCTGGATGTTTCCATGAATCCCTATCAGACCCTGGAAGAGGAAGTACATTTGATTCCCTTAACTCCCCAGGAGCAAAATTTTGTGGAAACCCTGCTGCATCTTATGGAGCAGGAATACCGGAGCAATCATCAAAAAGAAAACACCTATATCAAGTTGACCCTGTTACAGCTTTTACTGTTTTTAAATCGGTGTAAGCCGGCCGGTCAGGACGCCGCCCTGGCAGAAATAAATAACACCCAGAAAGTCATGTTTGAAATTCTGGGGTATATCAATAATAACTATTCTGAAGACCTGACGTTGGAAACCATATCGGAAAAATTCTTTTTAAGTACTTATTATTTTTCCCGTACCTTCCGGGAGGTTACCGGCTTTCATTTTACGGAGTATGTCAATAATGTCCGCATAAAGGAAGCCAAAAAGCTGCTGTTGAATTCTTCCCTTTCTGTGAATGAAATTTCCGGCTCCGTGGGCTTTCACAGCAGTACCCATTTTGGCCGGGTATTCCGGCAAATTGAAGGATGTTCCCCGTCTGCCTATAAAAAGAAAGAGCTGCCATAGCATATGCCATGGCAGCTTTTATATTTTTACTTATTCTCTTCTTTTGCTTTTTGGGCCTCTGCAAGTAAGTGGTGACGACGATGCTTCACATGGTCAGGCATTGGCTGGATTTCTCCGGCTGCGGTAAGAGCCATCTTGGTCATCATCGGTCCGAATAATTCATAAACCAGAACCGCAAATAAAGTGATGTTACGGATTAAAGTACCCTGTGCACCTAACTGCATTGCGGTTGCACACATACCAAGGGCAACACCGGCCTGCGGAAACAGGGTAACACCGAGATACTTACAAATCTGTGGTGCACACTTGGTAGCCTTTGCACTAACAAACGCACCAAAGTACTTACCGAGACAACGGAATACAATATATACCACACCGATTCCCACAATCGCAATATCGGCAAACACGCCAAGTTCCAGCTCCGCACCGCTGATAACGAAGAACAGTGCCAAAAGCGGAGAAGTCCACTTGTCGGAACGGGTCATCATTTCTTCAGACAACGGACAAATGTTGCAGAATACGGTTCCCAACATCATACATACCAACAAGGAAGAAAATCCCACATGGATTGGTCCTACATGGAAGCTGATGCTGGACAATGCAACGGTTAAAATAACAAAAGCAATGGTCATATTCAGACGGTTTGTGTTGGAGTTGAACAGCTTTTCCAGCTGGGTTAAAAACCAGCCCATTAACGCACCAAGTGCCAGGGAACAGATAATTTCTACCAGCGGGTTAACAATAATGGATACTAAATCCACCTGGCCGCTGACTAACGTCTTTGCAATACCGAAGGATACCGCAAATACAATTAAGCCTACCGCATCGTCCAATGCTACGATTGGGAGTAACAGCTTGGTTAAAGGACCCTTTGCCTTAAACTGTCTTACTACCATGAGGGTTGCCGCCGGAGCAGTTGCTGTAGCGATAGCACCTAAGGTAAGAAGCTGCGGCAGGGATAATTTATCCGGCATCATAAAATGTACTGCCAATAATGCCAGATCTACAAACATGGTTGCCACCAGTGCCTGGAAGATACCGATAACAAATGCCTGCTTACCGATTTTCTTTAAGTCATCCAAACGGAATTCACTACCGATGGAAAACGCAATGAAGCCCAGTGCTACCTGACCGATAACTGCCAGGGAACCAACTTCATCCATGTTGGCAAATCCGACACCGTTAGCCAGACGCAGACCGCCTAAGCAGTACGGTCCGATAAGTACACCGGCAATAAGGTATGCGGTTACAGACGGTAATTTTAATGGTTTAAATGCGCGGGTCATAAGAAGACCTGCTAATAATGCAAAAGATACAGATAATAATACGTTCATAGTTGTTTCCTTCTCTTCCAAAAATTTTATAAATAATTTATATTTATTCCGCAGACTATCATACGCCTGTTATATTTTTTATTCAAGAGGAAAAGTGCACAAGAATTTTTGTTTTTTATTATGTTTTATGGGCATTTTTAAAATATATGACAAATTCCGGAAAAATAAAAAATCCCGGCGGTTTCCCACCGGGATTTCATTACCCTTTACATTACATTTTATCTTCGTCTTCTTCTGCGGCTTGGAGGAGTTACTGCACAGTAAATTCCTGCAATGATTGCCAAAACCACAATTCCTATCAAAGAGAATATCATATACTTAATGAATACCGGCATTCCGGTTACTACCTGTCTGTCCCCGCCGTCTGTGCTGATTACATCGCCGTCTTCCGGAACTTTTGTTTCCTCAGGAGCTTCGGTTGGCGCCTCCGTTGGATTCGCCGTCGATTCCTCCGGCAGCTCATTTTTCTCCGGAATTAACGACGGTTCCGGCGTAGGGTCTGCCACAGCTTCTGCCTTTTCCCACACAACGTCCAGCTGTGTCAGCAAGGTAGCATTGGCTCCTGCGGTTCCGGTATGGGTAACGCCCACACCGCCAAAGCTGTTTGCCTCAATTTCCGCAGATAAATCCACTACATGGGCAAGACCTGCTGCCGCCTGTTCGTCGTTCTGCTTCTTTGTGGTTTCCACATGGGCGGACAAGGTCGTACCCTCTACCTTTAAGGTAATGGTACACAGAGTATTGTAGCAGGATGCGGAAACGGGCTCTGTCATTGCTTCCGTCATACCGTTGCTATACTTTATCAGCTTGAAATCTACGGCATTGGAGTACTTGCCGGTACGCTCGATACGCAGGGCGTAGCCGTTCAGCGTTTCCGTATCCATCTTGATTAATACATCCATGTACTGGGCAGTGGCACTGCCAAAGCCCTGTCCTGCGGATTTGCACGGTGCAACCTGCAGCGTAACCGTCATATTGCCGTAGTTTCCTTCTACCGGGGTATATAGAATTCTGGAGCCGCGGACAGTCTGGGTAAGGCCGTATACATTCTTTGCTCCGCCTTCTCCCACAGCGTATGCCCAGGCTTCCCCTGACTTTGCTTTCCAGTCGTATTCCGCGGTATCTAATGGTTTGAAGCCTTCCACCGTCCAGAAGCCCGGCTTTACCCGGTTCTGCACCTCCGTCGGGAAGTTCTGAAAATTCGTGCTGATTCCGGTTTGCAGAACATCTTCTGCCGTAACCACACGGTCCGTTGTGACAGAACCCTTGGTTCCCGGTTGGGAATTAAGCACCTTCGGTGTTACTTCCGCCATAATATAATAACCCACATCTCCCGGTGTCAGGATGTAGCTGTATTCCGGCATATCCATGCGGGAGGTTGCTACCTTCACCTTTTCTAAGCCGTCGGCGCTGACGCGGTACCAGTCAATAACGGAAATGTCCTGACCGTCGTTATTCAGTTCATAGGTCACCGTAACACCGGAAGCTCCGATGCTGACGGACGGCTCTTTCGTAAAGCCCGGCGCTCCCACCACATCCGGCGTAATGGTAAAATACGTGCTTGCCGCATAGCCCATGGAGCTCTTCACATAAACTCTGCCGCTGATATTGGTATCTTCACTTTTCAGCACCGTAAAATTGCAGGTGCCGTCTGCGTTTGGGGTAATGGAAATGTAATCTTTTAAAGCATCCTCTACCCACCATTCCACGGTGTCGGAGGTGATGCCGCCTGCTACATTTCTAAAGTTCCGGAGCATCACACGGATGGTACCGGTGTCGCCCTTCTTTACGCTTTTTACGGATGGTGCCGTATTCATCAGGAACGGAAACAGGGTGTAGGTTGCATCGACTGCTTCCACTTCTGCTTTATTGTTTAACGGATCCCAGCCGTCATTTCCCTGTAACAGGTTATAGGTATTGTAAATGGTGTTTTCTCCGTCTGTCAGCATAAAAGCTTTGGCTGCTTCCGTACCGGTAACATCCATGGTGTTGGCAGAACCGTTTGCAATCACATAAGGTTCTCCGTTTACCGTCACGTTGCACTGGATACATTTTAAATCCGCTGCCGGTTCCGGTGTCCACTCCACCCGGAATCCCGGATAATCACTGATAAAGTTACAGTCTACCAAGGTTACGGTTCCGCCGGCCTTGGTTAAATACTGGGCGCCGTCCACATCGGAGGTAATCTCACAATCTAAAAATACCGCACCGGTGCCGCTGGTGTTATAAAACGGTTTAGAGCTGGTGAAACGCACCGTACAGTCCAAGAAAACCGCAGTTCCCGGAAGTGCATCATCTCCGCATTCAATATGGCAGTCCACAAACAACGCTCTGGCGCTGCCCACAAACGGGCAAGCGTTTAAACGGCTTAAAAAGTTACAATTTTTCGCAATAACTTTATCGCCGTTGGTGATAACCAGCTGGGACTGGGTAATGGTCTCCGTCCGCTTCTCACGGGACAATTCCGGCAAAAGAGGATATTCCAAATCCACGTTACAGTAGTTACCCATGGTAAGGTTTTCCGTATGGGTTCCTCTGCCGTCAATATAAAACATGGTATAGTTACCCTTGGCTCCCTGGGTTTGTCCGCGGTTTACCGCAAGTACTACATTGTACGGATTTTTCGTCAGGCCAATCAGATGCAGATTATCGCAATCAATTATCATGCCGTACGGCGTATCTCCGCCGGAAGCAACCCGGATTTCTTCATCGTCCGGGTCATCAATCCAATAAACATATGGTGCAAGATACACCCGCATTGGTTCCTCTTCCGTTCCGTCCACAAAAGCCTTTGCCGCATCTGCAAAATTATTATATACAAACTCGTAGCGGTCTGCCTGGGCATCACTTAACGAACCGTCCACATAAATGGCCTTTTCGCCCAAAACAATGGTTTCTCCACCATATACAACGGAGTCTCCGCAAAACTCTACCGGGTCGGTCGCATCCAATGCCACATATCCTTCCACGCTGTCTGCGGATGCCGTCACCGCTGGTTTTCCAAACAAACTAAAAATGCCCATGGCCGTCACCCCCATTATTCCTACTATCAATTTTTTCGTTCTTCTCACCGTAAAATCTCCTTTCTCCCATCCGGTTGAAATCTCCTATACCGTTTATTGTACAAAAAACCCGCTTCAGATTCAATTGATTTTTCTTTTTTTTCCTCTCTTTCCTTGAGAAAAAGAAATTTCTATAGTATACTGTATGATAAGTTTCACGATACACTAAATAAAAACAAAATTCCTCATTATACTTTCACAAAACACAGAAAGGAAATCATCATGAAAAAGCACACTACTTTTTTAATTTTGGGACTTCTTCTTATGTCCCTTGCCGGCTGTAACAAGTCCGCGGCAAGCCCGGATACCACACCGGAGCCAACCGTCAGCAGTTCCTTGGAGGATGGTATTGATACACCACAGGAGGCACTTCCTACGCCAACACCGGAAGGATATTATGTAGCCTTCAACCTGGACAGCGGGTTTTACGAAAAAAACCAAACCATCTCCCTTTCCTGTAATGCGGAGGGCGCGTTAATTTACTATACGCTGGACGGCAGCACGCCGGACAAAACCTCTACCCTGTACGAAAAGGAATTTACCGTATCCCGTAAGCTGTATACCCAGAATGTCCTGGCAGCCCAGACCGGAATCAGCGCAGGAAGCAACTATGTTCCGGATTATGCGGTAGATAAGTGCACCGTTATCCGTGCCATTGCCTATTTGCCGGACGGCACCACCACTCCGGTGGCACATGCTTCCTACTTCATCGGGCTGGACCGCGAAAAATACGGTGAT
Source organism: Lachnospiraceae bacterium (assembly GCA_017622795.1). GTDB lineage: Bacteria > Bacillota > Clostridia > Lachnospirales > Lachnospiraceae > SIG299. Next base: position 48,241 of record JAGAQI010000047.1, on the reverse strand, counting down.
GTTCCGGTTGTTTCCCTGATTACCGATTTTGAAAATCTCTATGATTATGATACCGGCATTTACGTTCTTGGTAAAACCCACAAGGAATGGCTGGCAGAGGACCCTTCCCGTGCCTATATGGACGGCTGGCAGCAGGTTGGTAACTACTCCAACCGGGGCCGCGAATGGGAACGGCCGATTTCCGTGGAACTGATTACCGCCGACGGAACCGCCGGATTTAAGCAGAACATGGGCGTCCGCATTATGGGCGGCGCTTCCCGTAACCAGACCCAAAAGAGCCTGAAGCTTTACGCCAGGGAAGAATACGAAGCAAAGAACTTAAAATATCCGCTGATTCCGGATAACTATGACAAGTCCGGCGAACTGATTTCCAAATACAAAACCTTCGTCCTCCGTGTGGGCGGTAACGATGCAGATTCCGCCAGAGTCCGTGACCCGTTCCTTCAGGCACTGGTAAAGGATGCCCGGTTTGAAACCCAGCAGTCCACTCCATGTGTTGTTTTCTTAAACGGGGAATACTGGGGCATGTACACCATCAACGAGGATTACACCGACAATCATTTTGAAAACAACTATGGTATCGATAATAAAAACATTGTGCTGATTAAGCGTGGCGAACTGGAAGAAGGCGAAGAAGATGACCTTTCCCTGTTCCGCGACATGTATCGTTTTATTACACAAAATGACATGTCCGATCCGGAGCTTTACAATGCAGCCTGTGAGCTGGTAGATATGGGCTCCTTTATTGACTATTTTGCATTTGAGCTCTATATCCACAACGAAGACAGCATCTTTGAAAACAACAACTGGCGCCTGTGGCGTGTCCGTAACTCAGACGGCGCCACCGCATGGTCCGACGGCAAATGGCGGTTTGCCGCTTACGACAACGACTTTTCCACCGGTATTTACAGCGGTTCCGACAATGCCTCTTACGATAATATTTCTCCTGTCATCGCCCCGTCCGGAGCAAAAGAGCGGGAAAACAATATCGAGCATTATGTACCGCTGGAACTGTTCCGCTCCCTGTTAAACAATGAAGCATTCCGTAACGAACTGATTCTTGCCCTGTGCGACATGCGGAATATCTATTTCGAGCCGAAGCAGGCCACCCAGCTGTTAAACGAAATGACGGAACCGTACCTGAAGCTGATGCCGGAAACCTTCCACCGCTTTGGTCCGGACTGGATTGCCAATCAACAGGATATCAGCCTGTACTATGAAAGCAAGGTCAACGATTTACGAAATTATATTGCCAAACGCTACACTGCTATGCCGAATCTCATCAAAAATGCATTCGGCTTAGGCCCGATGAAAAAGCTGAATTTAGGTGTAAACGATACCTCTATGGGTACCATTGAGCTTAACGGAAGAACCGTTGATTTGAGCTTCGCTTTCAGCGGCATGTACTTTGGCGAAACTACCATAACCTTAACGGCAGTTCCTGCCGACGGTTACAAGTTTGTACGTTGGGAGGTTACCAACGGAGAACTGGCAGATACCGCTTCCCAAACCGTACAATTTACTATGGAAGCCGGTAAAACCATCAACGCCGTTTTTGAAAAGAAATAAAATCTTAAAGAGACTGTGTATCAGAGCGATGCCCGGTCTCTTTTTTGTGCCATTTGTTGCGGAATTTCCCTTGAATATTGCTCACTTCACTGCCGCTTTATTGTGAAAAAGCGATACCTGTTGTATACTGGAGGCAGAAAAAAATTCGTATCAGACTCTAATATTTTAAAATTGGGTTTACAAAAAAAAGAAAGGACACTGCCATGAAAAAATTTATGACTTCCCTGCTGCTGGTGTTGCTTCTGTTTGCACTTTCCGGCTGCGCAGGCAAAACCACCGGCACATCGGACAATGCTTCCGGTTCCGGCACTTCTGACACCGGAACTTCTTCCGATGCCACACCGGGCACCAACTCCGGAGCAACTGGTAACCAGACTTCCGGCAAACCGCTTCCTACGCCAACAGAAACCATCACGCCTACTCCGACACCGGAGGGGGACTACGTAGGCTTCAGTTTAGAGAGCGGATTCTATGACAAGAATCAGGAGCTTACCTTGTATTGTAACGTGCCGGGTGCAAAAATCTATTATACCTTAGACGGCAGCATTCCGACAGAAAGCTCCACCTTATACGAAGCTCCGATTACACTGAAAAACAGAACCTCTGAGCCAAATGTATTGTCTGCCCAGACCGACATTGCTCCGAACTATACTTATTCTCTAAACTTTAAAGTAGACAAGGGTACCGTCATCCGCGCCATTGCTGTTTTGCCGGACGGTTCGACTACTAATGTGTTCCACGGAACTTATTTTGTAGGCATTGACCGCTCCAAATATCTGGATGTTCCGGTCATTTCCCTGGTTACCGAATTTGATAATCTGTTCGATTACGAAACCGGTATTTATACTCTTGGTAAAACTTATGACGATTTCGTTTCCGACCCGGCAAATGCGGCGCTGGAAAGCTGGCAGATGCAGGGTAACTATACCAACCGCGGCCGCGAATGGGAGCGTCCGGTTTCCGTAGAGCTTATCACCGCCAATGAAATTCCGGGCTTTAAGCAGGACATGGGTATGCGTATCATGGGTGCCAGCACCCGTAACCAGGCCCAGAAGAGTATCCGCATCTACGCCCGCGAGGATTACGGCAAAAAGAACTTAAAATACGAGCTCATTCCGGGCAACCTGAAGTCCGACGGCACCGATATTTTAAGAAAGTATAAATCCTTTGTTCTCCGTATCGGCGGTAACGATGCAGACTTCGGCCGTCTCCGTGACCCGTATCTGCAAAATCTCGTGCAGGGTGCCAACTTTGAAACCCAGCAGCATACGCCTTGTGTTGTGTTCATCAACGGCGAATACTGGGGCATGTACACCATCACTGAGGACTACAGCGATAACTACTTCGAAAATAACTACGGCATCGACAATAACAACATTGTTCTTATCAAGAAAGGTGAAGTGGAAGACGGCGAAGATGCCGATATCGAACTATACCACGACTTATTCAATTTCATAACCTGCAACGATATGTCTGATGAGGCAAACTACGCTAAGGCATGTGAAATGTTAGACATGGATTCCTTCATCGACTACTGTGCATTTAATCTTTATATTTTCAACAAGGACAGTATCTTTGATAACAACAACTGGCGCATGTGGCGTGTCCGCAACGCCGACGGAGCTACAGAATGGTCTGACGGTAAATGGCGTATGGCCCTTTATGACACCGATTTCTCCACCGGTATTTACGATGGTCCGGACAGCGCCAACACCGATAATATCAGCGGCGTTCTGGAAGCGTATTCTGACGAAGAATACACGAAAAACATAGAAGAATATGCTCCGGTCGAAATCTTCCGTTCCCTGATGAAGAACGAGAGCTTCAAGCACGATTTTATTCTTGCCCTTTGCGACATGAGAAATATTTACTTAGAGCCTAAAGTAGCAAAGCGGGCACTGGATTCCATGTCCGGTACATACACCACACTGCTTTCCGATTCCTGGAAGCGTTTTGGTCCCGACTGGATTGCCATGAATCCGGAAGGCCACCATGCCGGCAAGTTTAAGGATTTGAGCAGCTTCATTTCCAAGCGTTATGTTGCCATGCCAAACATGGTGAAAAAGATTTTCGATATGAGTTCCGCTTCCAAGTTAAGTCTGAATGTCAACGATAAGTCCATGGGTACCATTCTGGTAAACGGACGTGCCTTAGACATGCAGTTTGATTTTGGCGGTATGTATTATCCGGAGCTTACCGTAAACATCACTGCGGCACCTGCCGACGGATACAAATTTGTCCGTTGGGAAGTAAAGAAGGGCAAGCTTGCGGATGAAACCGCCGCTTCCCAGGATATTCAACTGGAATCTGCCATGACGTTGCAGGCAGTTTTTGAGGTTAAATAAAAAATCAGCATCTTTATGTCATACATAAAGATGCTGATTTTATTTTGTGTGCTGCAAGGTGCCAAGGCGATTTTTAAAATCTCTATATCCAAAATCCGTTAATTGCAGTAATTCTCCCTCCGCCGTTCTTTTCCAGATATTTGGCAGCGGCATGCCGTTAAAGGTGTTGTTTTTGCAGGTGGTGTAAATGGCCATGTCTTCAAAGATAAGCAGGTCACCTTCCTGCAGTTCTTGTTTGAAATAGTAATCGCTGATAACATCGCCGGCAAGACAGGTAGGGCCTGCCAGGCGGTACCTGTTGGTGTATAATGACATATTGTTACCAGGTTCCGCTTCCTGTGTCTGTACCGCATTTTCGATATCCTCTACCTTTACTGCGCCATACAATGGCGGCGTATACGGCATTTCAATAACATCCGGCATATGACAGGCTGCAGAAGCATCCAGGATGGCAATCTTTGTACCACCGTTGGTTACCACGTCCAGTACACGGCTCACCAGATATCCGGCATTTAAAGCCACTGCTTCTCCCGGCTCCAAATATACTTCCACGTTCCACTTTTCTTTTGCATAAGCAATGCACTTCTCTAAGATATCCACATCATATCCCGGCTTTGTGATATGATGTCCACCACCCATGTTCAACCATTGCATTTGTGGCAATACATCGCCAAACCCGGCTTCTACTGCCCGCAATGTTATTTCCAATGCATCCGCATCCTGCTCACATAAGGTGTGGAAATGCAGCCCGTCCAGAAGCTGCAAAAGTTCTTCCGTCATTTCCTTATTCCACACATCTCTTGTTACTCCAAGGCGGCTTCCCGGTGCACACGGGTCATAAATAGCATGACCTTCCTGGGTGGAACATTCCGGATTAATGCGAAGTCCTACACTTTTTCCGGCATCCTTTGCCCGCTTTCCGAATTTTTCTAACTGACGGACGGAATTAAACACGATATGATCTGCATACCGTAACAGTTCTTCAAATTCATCATCACGGTAAGCTCCGCAAAACACATGAACTTCTTTTCCCGGCATTTCCTCTGCTCCAAGGCGGGCTTCAAAAAGTCCGCTGGCTTCCGTTCCGGCAAGATACTTTGCCAGCAGCGGATAGCAGTCATAATTAGAAAATGCTTTTTGTGCCAGCAATATTTTGCAGCCGGTACGGGCAACTACGCCCGCCAGGATTTCTCCGTTCTGTTGCAGTTTCTCCTCGTCTATGACATAACAGGGTGTCGGCAACGTTCCAAACTCCTTTGGAAGCTTCCTTTGATTACGTCCGGCATATACCAAAGTTTTATCCAAATTTTCCATTAGTCCACCAGCTCCGGATTGAAATTTTCTTTCCGCGGTAACCCATACTTGTCCAGAGCATCCAGGAATGGGTCCGGATCAAATTCTTCCACAGTATATACGCCTGCCTTATTCCATTTGCCGGTAAGCAGCATCAGAGCGCCGCACATGGCCGGAACACCGGTGGTATAGCTGATAGCCTGGCTCTGTACTTCCTTGTAGCATTCCTGATGGTCACACACGTTATAAATATAATAGGTCTTATCTTTGCCGTCCTTCTTGCCGGTAAAGATGCAGCCGATGTTGGTCTTGCCGTGGGTACGTGGTCCAAGGCTTGCAGGGTCCGGAAGAAGTGCCTTCAAAAACTTAATCGGCACAATTTCGTGACCTTCAAACTCAATTGGTGTGGTGGAAAGCATACCTACGTTTTCCAGACACTTCATATGGGTCAGATAACTCTGTCCAAAGGTCATAAAGAAACGGATTCTCTTTACCTCCGGAATATTTAGCGCCAGGGACTCGATTTCCTCATGATGCAGCAGGTACATGTCCTTGTCTCCTACACAGTCAAAGTTATACTCTCTTTTGATGCTCATGGCAGGAATCTCCACCCAGTGGCCATCCTCCCAGTAACTGCCCGGTGCGGAAACCTCACGAAGGTTTACCTCCGGATTAAAGTTGGTAGCAAACGGATACCCGTGGTCGCCGCCGTTGCAGTCCAAAATATCAATGGTATCGATGGTATCAAACTCATGCTTCTTTGCATAAGCACAGTATGCCTGGGTAACACCCGGGTCAAAGCCGCAGCCAAGCAGTGCGGTAAGACCTGCTTTCTCAAACTTTTCCCGGTAAGCCCACTGCCAGCTGTAATCAAAGTACGCGGAAAATCCGGCTTCTTTACAGCGCTTTTCATAAATAGCACGCCACTCAGGGTCTTCCGTATCCTCCGGCTCATAATTTGCAGTATCCATATAGTTGACACCGCAGGCAAGGCAGGCATCCATAATAGTTAAATCCTGATACGGCAGGGCAATATTCATTACTAAATCCGGTTGATAGGACTTGATTAAATCAATTACCTGCTGTACATCATCCGCGTCTACCTGTGCGGTTGTAATTTTTGTCTTTGTTTTTCCTTCTAAATCGTTTGCCAGGGCATCACACTTTTCCTTGGTTCGGCTGGCGATACAAAGCTCGGTGAACACCTCACTTACCTGACAGCATTTTCTGATTGCTACATTTGCTACGCCACCGCAGCCGATTACTAATACTCTGCTCATTGTTGCATTCTCCTTCTTTCTCCAAACTTATTACACTACTCTATATACACTTACAAAATATCTTCGCGTAACCACCTTACTTGCATAGCGCCAGCAACAGTTCCCGCAACACTTTACATGCTGTTGCCGTAGATACGCTGCTGGCATCCAGCATCGGCGCCAGTTCATTCACATCTGCTCCCACAACCGTTGCCGTTGCCACCTGGCGGATGGCGTCTAACAGCTGTATAAAGGTAACGCCGCCGGCCTCAGGAGTGCCTGTTCCCGGAAAAACCGAAGGATCCAGGCAATCCAAATCAATCGTAACATAAACCGGCTTGTTATTCTCCCGGAGCTCTCTTACCAGTTCCGTAAGGCCGTGGAATCCGAACTTGTGCATGTCGGTATGCTGTTTTGCAAACTCAAACTCGGCCCGTTCTCCGCTGCGGATACAAAACTGGTGGATGCGGTTCTCTCCCAGCAGCTCAAAGCATCGCCGCATGACGCAGGCGTGGCTGAAGCGTGCACCCAGATAGTCCTCACGCAAATCTGCGTGGGCATCAAAATGTATGATATGTAACTCCGGATAGCGCTCTGCCATTGCCCGGACAGCTCCCAAGGTTACCAGATGCTCACCGCCAAGAAGCAGCGGCAGCTTTCCGTCGGATAAAATCTGTTCTGTCCGGTCTTCAATATCTTTCAATGCACTTTCTGCACTGCCAAAGCAAAGCTCCAAATCCCCGGAATCAAATACTTTGCAGTCCGTCAAATCCTTATCCTGATACGGGCTGTAGGTCTCCAGACCGAAGCTTTCGTGCCGCATGGCAGAAGAACCGAATCTTGCCCCCGGACGAAAACTTGTCGTGGAGTCAAAGGGCGCACCGAACAGAACAATCTGCGCCTCCTCATATTCCGAATCGCACCCGATAAAGGTCTCTATGTTTTTACTAAGCATGTACTTCTCCTTTCCAAAACCTGCCTATTTACAGCAGTTTTCCTGTTCCACTTCCTCCAGCATCTCCTCCAGATACGCCGGCAGATAAAAGGAACCGATGTGCAGCTTCGTGGTGTAATATCTCGTTCTTAAATGCAGATTCTTCCATTTTTTGGCATCAAAATCATCCACCGGATGATACTTTTTACTGGCAAAGCCGAACAGCCAGTAGCCCGCCGCATAGGTCGGAATGTGGGCCTGATATACGCGGCTGATAGGAAACGTGGATACAATCCGTTTGTGGCTTCTCTGCATCGCTTCCGCATCGTGCTTGTAAAACGGGCTTCCCTGCTGGTTAACCATGATACCGTCTTCCTTCAGGGCGTTAAAACAGATGCCGTAAAACTCCTTTGTAAAGTAGCCTTCCGACGGGCCGAAGGGGTCATTGGAATCCACAATAATCAAATCATAACAGTTGCTGCAACGCCGGATAAACCGCAGGGCATTGTCATAGGTGATATGTACCCGGCTGTCGTCCAGACGGCTGGCATTTTCCGGCAAGTAAGTCCGACAGGCCTCAATTACCTGAGGGTCCATTTCCACCAAATCAATCCGCTCGATACTTTCGTACCGCGCCAGCTCCTTTACCACTCCGCCGTCTCCCGCACCGATGACCAGCACATCCCTTACCTTCGGATGCACCGACATCGGCACATGGGTAATCATTTCGTCATATATAAATTCATCCCGCTCCGTCAGCATAACATTGCCGTCCAGCGTCAGCACCTTGCCGAACTCCGGAGTTTCAAAAATATCTATCTGCTGGAATTCACTTTTACCGGAATACAAATGCCGGTTCACCCGGATACTGTGTTTTACATCCGGGGCATGAAATTCACTAAACCATAAATCCATGTTCTTTCTCCTTTCTGCCTGTAATTTCGTTGCCATATCACGGCCTTATACAAGCACGTTGATATTCAAAATCTCCGGATCCTCCGGACCGGTCAGGGAACAACCCTTCACTTTTGCATATTCTATGTAATCCAGAATATCCTGCGTGATGCGCTCTCCCGGCGCCAGAATCGGGATTCCCGGCGGATAACACATAACAAACTCACTACAGACCATGCCGGCACTATCCTTTAACGGAATGCTCCGTTTCGCCGCGTAGAAGGCCTCCTGCGGACTTAATACCACCTCAGGGTCTATGTACTCCTGACTAAGCAATCCGCTTCCGTCTAACTGGAATCTGCGGCGTATTTCCGCCAAAGCACTTACCAATCGTTCCAGCTCCTGCGGGCGGTCCCCGATGGAAAGATAGGCTAAAATATTTCCGATGTCACCAAACTCAATTTGAATGTCATATTCATCCCGGAGCAGGTCGTACACTTCAATGCCCGCCAGCCCAATGTCACGGGTGTGGACACTGAGCTTGGTCGGGTCAAAATCATAAATGGAGTTACCGTTAATCAGCTCTCTGCCAAAGGCATAGTACCCGCCGATTGCATTGATTTCTTCCCTTGCATACTCCGCCATCTCAATCACCTTTTTAAAAACCTGCTTGCCCCGCTGCACCAGGTTTCTGCGACTGATATCAAGACTGGACATCAAAAGATAGCTGCCGGAGGTGGTCTGGGTCAGGTTGATAATCTGACGCACATGTCCCACATTCATCCGCGGTCCGATAAGAAGCAGGCTGGACTGGGTCAGGCTGCCGCCGCTTTTATGCATGGAGACTGCTGCCATATCGGCACCTGCCGCCATGGCCGACACCGGCATTCCTTCTCCAAAGTAAAAGTGAGTACCGTGAGCCTCATCTGCCAGACAATACATGCCCGCATCGTGGGCCATTTTTACAATCGTCCGCAGGTCACTGCACACGCCGTAATAAGTCGGATTATTTACAAACACAGCCACGGCATCCGGATGTTCCGCAATGGCCTTTGCCACCTGCTCTCTCTGCATACCGAGGGAAATTCCCAAACGGCAGTCCACCTCCGGATTTACATACACCGGAATGGCGCCGCAAAGCACCAAGGCATTGATAACACTTCGGTGTACATTTCTCGGCAGAATAATTTTATCTCCCCGTTTACAAGTGGATAACACCATGCTCTGCACCGAGCTGGTGGTTCCGCCTACCATAAGGAAGGCATGGGCTGCACCAAAGGCATCTGCTGCCAGCATCTCTGCCTCATGAATGACAGACACCGGATGGCACAAATTATCTAACGGTTTCATACTGTTTACGTCGATACCAACGCACTGTTCCCCTAAAAACTCCGTCAGCTCTGGATTTCCTTTGCCATGCTTATGCCCCGGCACGTCAAAGGGAACAACCCGCATTTGTCTGAAATTTTGTAATGCCTCATAAATCGGGGCTCTGGATTGGTCAACGATTGTTTTTTCACTCATAGGACACCTCTCTTGTTCTGATAAAATAAAAAGACGCAGGCTGCGTCTACACACAGCTTGCGTCCATTAATCATTAATCCAAAACAATATCAAACTATCTCCACGTATGCCGAAGCACACAAATACAACTATCACATTGTACGGCAAATAAAAACTATTTGCCCACAATCAAACCGGAGCGGATACAGGATTCTCAGAGTCTATATAGCAACAATACTTTTACTACTCTTATTGACCGTTTCACAAGTCTGCGTCATAAAACGCATTTCGGTTATAAAGTAACCAACTTATAAAATTTGAGCTTTTAACTCAATCAATAAAGGAAAGACTCTGAATCTCAGTTTTCTTTTCCGAATTAAGTTATATATTATTTTCCTTTTTTTGTCAATACTTTTTCACAAAAATTCTGTAATTCATTAAAGTGATGCTCTGTCAGCTTGTCAAACTAATAATATCTCCACATCTGAAGCTCTGCCCAGCGGAAGCACAAATCCACCACCGCCATGCCAATAGCAAAGAAAGTCATCAAAATCAGCAGAAATATTGCTGCTTTATCATACACAATCTTTTTTGTGGAAAAGTTGGAAATCAGCAACTCCAACCCCAGTAAAATCAGCATCACCGGCCACAGGGAAAACATCATCTGATACTCCACCATGTCAAAGAACAGATGGAGTAAAAACATCACGCCGTACCCTATCATGCTGATGCCTGCAGTTACAGAACCCACCCGGTGGGAACGGTACGTTGTTACAGCATTATCTTTCGTCTCCATGGAGTTCCTCCTTTTTGCCAGCAATCAGTTTGAAACCGATAATGATAATCAACACTGCAATGACTACTTCCGGAATGCGGTTCACAATCGGATAGATTAGATCCCAGTATCGGTTCGGAATCAGATTATAAGCGATACCTGAAAGGTTATCCCATAAAAGGCCTGCACCAATCACAATAAGAAAGCCTGCGGCCCACTTGCGGATGGTCGGACTGGAAATCTTGAATCCTTTTTCTTCCATGAGTCCTTCCCAAATAAAAGAATCAGAAAGTGCCATAAAATTATCCTCTGATAATGCGGCAATATTTCTGGCATGGAAGAAGCCATAAAACCAGACTAAAATCATTACCGGACAAAAAAGCGCTTGTAAGCTGCATGCCATGCCTACAATACTCAGGGCAAAAACTGCCATAAGGCTAACGCCCTGCCTCATAAAGCCCATGTACATTTCCGCTGCTCCCGGAATAAAGGAAAATATAAAAGTAAAAAATTTGCTCTTTTTCTGTTGTTTCATAAGAACCTCCCTATGTTTAATATTAGTTAGTAACATGTCATTCCCTGTTTTTCTCTTTTTTCAACCATTCTGCAGTGTCACTGATTACCTTTTCAAAAAATCCGGTGTCATCTAACACTTCTTCTTTCCTTGGCACCGTTTTCTCCGCCACTACCTCTTCTTTCCTTGGCACAGCGTTGGTTGACACTATCTCTTCTTTGCTCGGTACTGTCTGCACAACTTCGCTCTTAGAGAAAAGCTCTGAGGATACCGTTCCGTTTAAATTCATCCACTCCGTCAGATGTGGCAACAAGAACACCAGCGCCACCGCTGCTGCCACAGAGGTAATCACCCTGAAACAGTACGCCGTGAACTCTTTTTTCTTCGTCCTGCTATTTTTTACCGGAGTCATCGGCATTGATAATTCTATCGCTTCCAAAATGTGTTCCATCAAATCAGGAGGTGCTGCTACCAGCTCTTCCTGCTCTACGTAATGTATCAGGCGTTCCAGTTCGTCATCCGATATGTAATTTAACTTTTCTATCATTCTCCCAGCAGCTCCTTTCCCAATGATTTTTTGAGCAATTCCCTTGCCCGACGGATGTGTGTTTTTACGGTATTGATACCGGTTCCGGTTTCTTCTGCAATTTCTGCTGCCGGCTTTCCCCGGACAAAATGAGCCTCCGCCACCTCCCGGTATGGTGGTTTTAACTCTTGGCAAGCTGCTACAACCTCCGCAAGAAGTTCCTGATTCAGAACCCGGCTAAGAGGTTCTTCCTGCGGTGCGCTAACCTGCTCCGGAAATTCTTCTTCCGATACAGGAACTGCTCTCCGTTCCGCCTTCCGCAGGTAATCCACACATTTATTACTTGCGATGCGGCACAGCCACGCTTTTTCTTCCTGTCCGTCAAACTGCTCTATATGGCGGTAAGCAGAAAGAAAAGTTTCCTGGGCCAGATCCTCAGCAGCAAAATAATCTCCGGTGAGCTTAAGACAAATGGAAAAAACCAGATTCTGATACTGTCTGACCAACCTTATAAAGTTTTCTTTCGAATCGATTTTCTCCACCTCCCGTCTGCTCTCATTCTATATAACGAATCCTGTTTCAAAAAAGATTCAACATTTTAAAAAATTTTATCACAAAAGAAAAAAAATAAAAACCTTTATAAAAGAAACTGCCATACCGTATCTATGACACCCCTTTTATAAAGGTTTCCAATCTTTTATTCCTGCTCCGATTCCGGAACTTCCGGCTCTGCCACAGGTTCTGTTTTTTCCACTAATGTTACTCCATATACCTGTCCGTCTATCACAAGAGAAGACACTGTGGTATCTGCGCTGGAAAAGCCTTCTTCAACAAAGTTGAGCTTTCCCGGTACTCTTCCTGCCTCCAGCTGGTCAATGATTGCTTTTACTCTTGGTCCGTGAAGAGGATTGCACTCCGCAATGCAGGTGATTTTTCCCTCTTTTAAATATGCCACTGCTTCATCGTTAATACCATCAAAAGCTAATACCATGATTTCGCCGTTTGCAATATCCGGACCTACTGTTTTCCCTGCTGCTTCGATTGCCTCGATTGCCCCCAGAGCTTCATGGTCATTTTCACAATAAACCACATTAATATTATCGTACCCATCAAGCAGATATTCCATGACCTCACGACCCTTCGCCTGTGTGAAATCTCCGGTCATCTCTGCCAGCAGATTCCAGCCGTGTTCCTTTGCTGCATCCGCCAAGGCCTTTGTTCTTCCGATTTGCGCAGAAGCTCCGATGGTTCCCTGAATATTAACAATATTAATTTCTTCCGGCTGTATTCCGCATGCTTCGGTATAACGGTGCAGCCATTCCGTCACCTTTTTACCTTCCAGTTCAAAGTTGGAACCAACCCAGCTGGTAAACAGGGTTTCATCATCCACATCTACCATACGGTCTACAATAATCACCGGAATTCCGGCATCCTTTGCTTCCTGCAACACCGTATCCCAGCCTGTTTCCGTAACCGGTGCCAGCACAATATAATCAACTTCCTGCTGGATAAAGGTGCGGATTGCCGTAATCTGATTGGACTGCTTTTGCTGTCCGTCTTCAAAAATTAATTCATAACCGTTAGCTGCCGTGAACGTTGATTTCATGGATTCCGTGTTGGCGCTGCGCCAGTCGGACTCTGCACCAAGCTGGGAAAATCCAATTAAAATATAGTCCTCTGCAAACTCTTCCTCCTGTTCAACAGAAGGCTTATTGCAGGCTGCTGCCAAACACAGAACAACAGCCGTCAAAATCAAAAGATACCTTTTCACTATAAATTCCCTTCTGTTGTACTAATAAACTATTTATGGAAATATGCCACCGACTCTTCCAGTTTTCCTGCCATTTCATTCATCTTTTCGCAGTGCTCATTTACCATCTGGACCTCTGCAATGATTTCCGTTACATTTGCGCTGACTTCCTGATTGCTTGCCGCGTTTTCTTCACTGATGGCACTCAAGCTCTGTACATCTTCAATTACCTTTTCCTTGGAATCGGTAAGATTGTCTGTCTTTTCTGCAATTGCTTTAATCTCTTCTACGGATTGATTAATGCTGTTGCTGAGCTCTTCGTACTTTTGCTGTGTATTTAAAACGCTTTCCTGCTCTTCCACAATAAGACCACGGATGCCTTCCGCCAGTTCTGCAGACCGGCCGGATTTTTCCGTAATGGTTTTTGCAAGGTTTTTAATCATTTCTGCGCCTTCCGCACTCTGTTCGGAAAGATGGCGGATTTCTTCTGCTACTACCGCAAAGCCTCTGCCCGCTTCGCCTGCTCTTGCCGCCTCGATGGAAGCATTTAAGGAAAGCAGATTGGTCTGCTCGGAAATATCTAAAATTAACTGCACTGCTTTATCAATTTCAGCAATGGAGTCATTGGTTTCCGTAATCTGGGATGCAATGTCCGATACCGCTTCTACAGACTTATTACTACTGTTCATGATATCAACCATGGCAACCTTTGCCGCATTGTTTGCCTGCAAAATATGCTCAGAGCTGTTGTATAACTGATCTACATTGGATGAAATATCATTTACATATGTACCGATTTCCAACATCTGCATGTTGATACTCTGCACATGCTCCGCCATTCCGACGGTAGCCGCTGTGAGCTCATCCATGGAACGGGTAATTTCCTGGGCTCTGCCCGCACTGCTGCTGCTTAATGATGTAACATCTTCTATGTTTCCCACCAACCGGTCAGAAACAGATTGTACATTCCCGATAATGCCGGAAAGATTCTCCTGCATCTGCTTGGTATCTTCCAACAGGGTATTCATTTCTTTTACGGAACTGCTTCTCGTTTTTTGTTCGCTTACATCGCCCTGAGCCAGCGCATTTACACTCCTGCCGATTACTTTCACGGACTTTAACAGACCGCGGGTAAAAATAAAGGTAATTGCTGCAAACAGCACAACCATTAACGCTGCCACCGTAACAAAAGCAAGGATAATACTGTTTGTTGCTTCGGTTACACTATCCTGAAGCTGGCCGGCAAAAGTCATACCGATAATTTTTCCTTCATCCTCTAACGGCATATAATAACCGTAGTAAACCTTACCATCGATTTCGACCGCAGGGTCAAAGTAACCGTTATTCAGTTTATTTGTATCGGCGGAATCGCAAGGAATTTCCCTAATGCGGTAATCATTTACATTTTTGATAGAGGTTGCACTTGGTGTTCCCTCGATAATAATGGCCATTTCAATATTTCTGTCTTTCAAGCTGTCTAAGTAATCGTAATAATCACCCACATTAATAGCATTGATACTGTTTTCTTTGCAGTATCTGGAAAGATTGTTTGCCACCACATACAGAGTATTCTGTGCGTTGCTTTCCAAATTGCTTCTGGTAATAGACAACGATACCAATCCCACAATCACAACAGACAAAATCAGTGGAAGCAGGGAAATTGTTGTTAACATGGAAAAGAGGCTGAAACGTTTCTTTCCTTTTGTTTTTGGTGTTTTTGCTGCTTTGTCTTTTTTCATATTGGTATCTCCTTTCCTTGCGGAATTAGTTTTTCCTCATGTAGCAAAAGAGGCAGTCACAGGAGCCTGCGACTACCTCTTTCTTTCATTATATCATCATTTTCGAAAAAAGCTATTCATTTAATGCTTTCTTCTGGGCATTTCTGCCTATTTATGCTTCTTTCTTGCCATTACGACACTCTGGATTACCAGGAACAGGCAAAGCATTGCGGCAATGGTAATTCCTGTCCACCAGGCCTGATCAAGACCTGCTGAGGAAACGATATTCTGAATGGTCGTTAAGGAGAGAACACCAAACAAGGTACCCACAATATTACCGACACCACCGGTCAGCATAGTTCCGCCAATGATGGAAGAAGCAATCGCGTTCATTTCCATACCGCTGGCATGGGATGCCGAGCCGGAACCTACATGCATAAAGTACACAAAGCCGCCGATACCTGCCAAAAGACCACAAATTAAATGAGAGAGGAATTTGGTCTGCTTCACGTTAATGCCAAGCATCAGCGCACTCTGCATATTACCGCCCACTGCATAAAACGCACGGCCGAGTTTTGTCCATCTGAGAAGACAGAACAAAAGAATTACTATCAACAGCGCTACAAGTACGCCGACTTCAATTTTCGCATCCACATACTTTCCGAGACGGTTATAAGAGCCAAGTCCAGGAACTACAATTCTTGTATCCTTTAACTTAACAAACGCTTCATGTGCCACATTAAAAGGCTTTGTGTTTACGATGGTTGTCATACCCCTTGCAAAGAACATGCCTGCCAGAGATACAATAAACGGCTGGATATCCAGATATGCTACCAGGAATCCCTGAACCAGGCCAAAAGCCAGACCGATAGCCAGTGCAATTAAAATAGCACCGAAAATATTTCCGTCATTATAGTCCAAATAAACCGCACAGCTCATGCTGACCAGAGCCACTACACCACCCACCGAAATATCAATTCCACCGGTAATCATAACAAGGCTCATGCCACAGGCTGTAATAATCAGCGCCGCATTGGAATTTAACATATTCAAAAAGGTCTGCGGCTTTAAAAAGCCTTCGCCCAGGAAAATAATTGCGCCGACATACATTACAAAGAACACCACGACGGTAATGGTAAGAAGCAGATTGGTATCTGTCATATTGCTCATCTTAGCGACAAAACCGGTACGGTTCGTCGATTTGCTTTTCGTCTTTGCCATACTAGTTTGCCTCCTTTACCTGATGTTTTGCTTTCCTCTTTTTCCAAACTCCCGCTACCCATTCTCTTACCACCGGTGCACTGGCTACTACCAGGATAATAACTACCACTGCCTTGTAAGCAGGAAGCGCGGTAGACTGAACCTGGAATTTATACAGTGTCGTGGTCAGATACTGGATAACATATGCGCCGAGAATAGACGCAGTCATATTAAACTTACCGCCGCTAAGGGCATTACCGCCAAGGGCAACCGCCAAAATGGCATCCATTTCGATATCCTTTGCAATAACGGAATAGTTAATGGTGGAAATACGGCTGACCTTAATCAAACCGCACACTGCCACGCATAAACCAAGAATTACAAAGGTAATAAACTTAACAAACACAGGATTGATACCGTTTAACTTGGAAGAATTCTCATTGATACCAACCGACTGTGTGTACAGACCAAGCGTTGTAAACCGAAGCACCAGTGCCGTAATAATCATACAGATAATTGCAATGAAAAACGGCGTCGGAACCGGAATGCCCGGAATAAAGTTTCCGTAATATGCAAAGGATGGCTCGCTGATTACCGGAAGCTCATTATTATTGATCCAGGCCGCAATGGAACGTCCTGCGGTAAACAAAATCAGGGTTGCTACCATCGGCTGGATTTTAAAATGGGCTACCAGTACACCGTTAAAGGCACCAAATACCATGGATACCACACAGGCTACTAAAAATGCCACAATCACCGGAGCCTGCAGGG
The DNA here is from genome assembly GCA_017622795.1 of Lachnospiraceae bacterium. Lineage (GTDB taxonomy): Bacteria > Bacillota > Clostridia > Lachnospirales > Lachnospiraceae > SIG299. Next base: position 31,190 of record JAGAQI010000047.1, on the reverse strand, counting down.
TTTCCGGTCTGGAATCGGTACCGCAAAGTACACGCAGGATTACACTGCCGGCAATGGCTATGGTTGCACCCACACTAATATCCTGACCGCCGGTAGCTGCTGTAACCAGAGTCATACCGATGGCAAGAATCGCAAGTTCAGAGCCGTAGTCCAAAATAGTAATCAGGTTGCCGGATAATACCGGGTCTCCCGCACTGTTCTGGTCCAGCTTGATTGCAAAAAAGGAAGGGTCTGCAATCAGGTTAAACACCGTAAGCAGTAAAATTGCTGCCAACGGGATTAAGAGCTGCTTATTAAATGTAAATTTCTTTTTCATATGTTTACTCTCCTCCCGCAATGGTGTTCATAATCATGTTCTGTGTCAAATCTTCACCGGAAAGCTCCCCGACCACCTTACGGTCTCTCATAACCACAAGTCTGGAACAGGTACGGAGCATTTCATCGGTTTCGGAAGAAATGAATGTGATGCTCATGCCTTCGGAAGCAAGCTTTAATACCAGCTTCTGAATATCAATTTTTGTACCGATATCAATACCTCTGGTCGGCTCATCCAAAATCAGATATTCCGGATGGGTTAATAACCAGCGGGCAACAATAACCTTCTGCTGGTTACCGCCGGATAAGGACTTAATCGGAGTGTCCGCAGATGCGGTCTTAATTCCGAGAAGCTTGATGTATTCATCTGCAAATTTGTACGCTTCCGCCTTGGTAAACGGTTTGAAAAAGCCCTTCTTCACCTGCAGGGCAAGCACAATATTTTCTCTTACGGAAAGGTCACCTACAATACCGTCACGCTTTCTGTCTTCCGGAAGATATGCAATTCCGTTTTTCATGGCTTCAATCGGCTTTGTAATCTTAACGGTTTTTCCGTTCTTCTTCACCGTACCGCCAACCACTCTGTCAGCACCGAAAATAGCACGGACACATTCACTTCGGCCGGAACCGAGTAAGCCGGTAAAACCATTAACTTCACCCTTTTTGATATTAAAGTTAAACGGTTTGATGCCGGCATCACTGACAAGACCCTCTGCTTCAAACACCAGTTCAGAAGCATCTTCTTTATCATATACTTCCTGCTCTCCCTTAATGTCTGCCATATCATCCAGGTCTTTACCAAGCATCTTGGATACCAGCTGAACACGCGGAAGGTTTTCAATTTCATACTCTCCAACCAACTGACCGTCACGGAGAACCGTAATTTTATCGCACACCTCATACACCTGATCTAAGAAATGTGTAACGAAAATAATTCCTACACCCTTTTTCTTTAAATCACGCATGAGCTTAAACAGCTTTTCTACTTCCTGTTCATCCAGGGAAGAAGTCGGTTCATCCAGGATAAGAACCTTACACTCCATATCTACGGCTCTTGCAATGGCCACCATCTGCTGTACCGCAAGGGAGCAGCTTGCCAGCTGCTGGGTTGCTTTTGCCGGTATATCTAAAGACTGCAGAATTTTGTCTGCATCTGCATTCATTTTTTTCCAATTCTGAACCATAGAACTTCCGCGTCCTATGTACATGTTTTCTGCCACAGAAAGATTCGGGCAAAGTGTAATTTCCTGATACACCGTACTAATACCAACCTTCTGTGCTTCCTGTGGAGAACGGATAGCTACTGCCTTTTCTGTTCCCTTAATAAAGATGTCGCCCTCATCCTTGGTATAAACGCCGGTAAGAACCTTAATCAAGGTAGATTTTCCTGCTCCGTTTTCACCCATCAGAGCGTGAATTTCTCCTTCACACAGAGTGAAGTCCACTCCCTGTAAAGCACGTACTCCGGGAAAGCTTTTGTGAATATTTCTCATTTTTAATACAATGTTTTCGTCTTTCACCAGTGTTCACTCCTTAAAACTTTTCTAAAAAATAAGCGCGGAACAAGCGTACACTCCAGCTACGCCGCGCCGCGCTTATTTAATAATCGCTAAATTTCAACTATGTAAGTAATGATATTAGATACCGTAATTATTTACATCTTCTTCAGTGATTGTGTTAGCATCGAAGCCCTTTTCATCCATGATGATAGTCTTTTCGGTGATAGTTTCACCAGCTTCTAACTTCTTGATGATTTCATCAATGTAACCGGCCTGGAATGGGTTACACTGACCATCGTAGTTCCAGTTCTTTGCAAGAAGTTCCTGTAATGCCCACTTGTTGCAGTCGAAGCCCATGATGATAACGTCCTTGCCAACACCGTGAGAAATGTTTGCCTTATCAAGAGCTGCCACAGCACCCTTAGCCATATCGTCGTTTTCAGCGTAGATTACGTTGAAGGATGTACCTGCATCGATAACGGACTGAACAATCTGCTGTGCCTTTTCTGCACTCCATTCAGCGGTCTGCTGAGTTACTAAGTTCCAGTTAGCGTTTGCTGCTACTTCTGCATCAAGAGCGCCGGAACGGCCAATCTGAGCTGCGGAACCCATAACACCCTGAAGGTGAATTACGTTGTACTCTGCAAGGTCTTGACCCTTTAACCAGTCAACTGCTGTCTGGCCTTCCTTCGCCATATCGGAAACGATGGATGCTACATAGAGACTTGGATCTGCGTCGATAGTACGGTCAAATAAGATAACCTGAACGCCTGCTTCCTGAGCTTCCTTTAATACGGAATCCCAACCTGCTGTACCTGCAGCGGAAAGAAGAAGGTAGTCAACACCGTCCTGAATGAACTTCTGAGCTGCCTGAATCTGCTCATCGTTCTTAAGGCTGTATGCGAAGGATGCGCTGTAGCCGTTAGCTTCTGTGAACATCTTCTTCATATCAGCGTCATTTGCTGTACGGTAACCGGATTCGTTAGGGTCGTTGTTGATGATACCAACCTTAATAAGGCCGTCATCTTCACCCTTTCCACATGCTGCCATGGCGAATACCATAACCATTGCCATTAAAAGTGCTAAAATTCTCTTTTTCATAGTTTTTTGCCCTCCCAAAAAATTTTCAAGAAACTATTTTCTTGTTGGTTCAAGCTTACCATGATTTTTTCGAAACCTCCATGGAGATAACTCACATAAAAGTTGTTTTTTTTACTGTGTTCGTGTCAAAAGTTGATTTTTTTAAGAACGAAGTTGGTTTTTTTATGAACAACTCTTACGCCTTACTATTCCTCTACACAAGGAAGTAAGATTCTTACTGTCGTACCTTCCCCGTATACGCTGTGGATATCAATTCCGTACTCTTCCCCGAAGTTCAGACGGATACGCTCATTTACATTATACAGACCATAAATATCTTTTCCGGTAAGTACCTTTTTCTGAATGCCGTCTTTTACCTGCCACAGGCGTTCCTTACTGATGCCGATACCGTTATCCTCAATTTCAATTACCAGCATTTCCTCCTGTTTTCTTCCCCGGATTTCAATTTTACCGGAGCCGCGCTTGTTTTTAATTCCATGGTATAATGCGTTTTCCACCAGGGGCTGAATGGTAATTTTGGGAATCATATAACGTCCCAGTTCTTCCTCAGGAACATTAATCTCATAATTTAAAATATCCTGGTATCTTACCTGCTGGATTTCCAGGTAGCTGCGGACATGCTGCAGTTCTTCTTTCAAAGGAATAATGTCCTTGCCGCGGTTTAAGGAGGTGCGGAAAAACTCCGACAGACTCCGTACCATGCTCACTACCTTTTTCTGCTCTCCTGCCTCCGCCAGCCAGATAATAGCATCCAGTGTATTATACAGGAAATGCGGATTTATCTGTGATTGTAATAATTCAAACTCCGCCTTACGAAGACGCACCTGCTCCGTGGTTACCTGGGCTAAGAGTTCATTGATTTTATCAATCATCGTATTTAAAGATTCGCTGAGCACACCTACTTCATCACCGGTATGTATGTCGGAACGGACCGACAGGTTTCCCCCTGCCACCTGCTCCGTCACCTCATTGAGCTTTTGAAGCGGTCTGGTAATACTTCTCGGAATCTGGTAGGACAAAAACAAAGTCAGTCCCAGTATCAGCACAGAGGCAATAATAGAAAACCATATCAGCTTTTGGAAAAACTGCTGGTATTCCCGATGTGTCTGCTGCATCTCCACCGTTTCAAATGAAATGTATTGAAATATAGTTTCCCGGATAAGTGTTGTTACAATCTGGATATCATTTTCCCAGATTTCCATATTTTCTTCATACAAATTTCCTTGTTGCAGGTTTTCTATGATTCTGTTTGTATAGGTTTCCAGATTATCCAAATATTTCTTCGCACTGCTCAACCGCTTTGAGTTTTCCTTGGAATCCGTCAGCTCCTCTAAGCCTGTTACGATACGTTTTGCTTCCCAAAGCATTTCACCCAACTTGGACTCTTCTACGGATTTATTTTCTACGATCAACAAATACGCTTCATAGTCAAAGTCTTTTTTAAAATCCAGACTGAATTCGCTGGCCATTACTGTGGAACTTATCATGTCCTCATGACTCCGGTTGCCGTTCCAGAAATTATAAAAGCAGAAAATGACAAAGATTGTAACAGGCACCAAAAGCATCAGATAAGAATATCGGATTTTTGTTGCCAATGACGCATCGTGATATGATTTGCGAAGCTGCTTTATCATTTACTCGTCTCCTTCGCCGCCCTTTTTTCCGCGGTATTGTGTCGGGGTCATTCCCTGTGTTTTTTTAAACAGATAAGAAAAATAATGCGGATCCTTATATCCTACTTCCAAGCTGATTTCACTGCTTCGTTTTCCTGTTCCCCGAAGCAGTTCTTTCGCCTTATTCATCCGGTAATCCGTCAGATACTTAATAAAGGTCTGTCCGGTCTGCTGGCTGAATACCATGCTCAGATGATTCGGTGAAAAGTTAACATAGGAAGCCACCAGGTTCAAAGAAAGTTCCTCTTCCACATAATGCTCCTCGATATATTTTTTCACCTGGTCCACAATAGTTCCGTAGCGGTTGCTGGCATTCTTTTCTCTCAGTTCCACCGCTGTTTCTATGATTTTTGTTACATATTCTATGGCATTTTCCTTGCTTTGCAGCATTTCTGTCTTTACATCAAAAGAAGAAATCTCTTCTCGGCTAATCTGCTGTTCTTCTAAAAATGCCGCTACGCAAAAGTAAACATCCATCACAATATACTGACGGAAAATGGTAGAATTTAATGCACTGGTTTCCTGCCGCTTAAAAAATTCATCCACAAAATATACCACTTCATCCGTACTGCCCAGCTTTAGAAATTCACGGATTCTGTCGCTTTGCAGCTCCTTCGGATCAATGTTATGAATATCAAATTCTTCCTTTCCCGCAGAAAAATTCTGCTCCAGATTGCTGCTGTCCAAAATGCAGTTTTCCTTAATCAGATATCTTTGTGCAAAAGCATGACTGGCGCTTTCAAAAGAGGTCGGAAGTTCTCTTAATCGATTTACCGGTTTCCCGATTCCTCCGAAATAACGGTACCGGTCATCTCCGGTCAGTTCTTTTTCCAGTCCGGTAATATAAGCATTTTGCAGTGATTCCAGTTCTTCCACGGAATCCGCTTTAAATATCAGTGCTTTTCCTTCCAGGTTGCGGTCAAAACTGATAATATGCGGCTCATCCACCAAATATTTTAATTTCTTTTCTATGGAAATCATCCGCTTGGAGTATTCCTCCGGTGCATGATTTGCCGATTGCACCTTCACAAGAACAATATTATACCAAAGCGCAGAAATATCCAGCTTCATCCGTTCTGCTATCTCAAACAGCTCCGGCATAGATTTCGAACCGGTAACAAGATACTGGAATAAATCTTTTTTCTCCTGCTGGAAGTTCTCTTCCATTTCCATGGCATACTGTTCCCGGATTTCCCGCTCTTTCTTCTTTTCTTCAATTTTCTCCCCAATGTCCGCAAGCTCCTTCAGCAGTTCGTCCCCGCTGATTGGCTTTAACAAATACTTTGCTACGCCAAGGGAAATTGCCTCCTTGGCATATTCAAACTCTTCAAAACCGGTGAGAATAATAATTTCCATCCACGGAAATTCTTTCTTAATCAAACGGCTTAATTCCAGGCCATCCATAAAAGGCATACGGATATCCGTAATGACAATATCCGGCTGCAGTTTCTGAATCATCGGAAATGCCAGTTCTCCGTCTCCGGCTTCACCGCAAAACTCATATCCGTTTGTCTGCCAGTCCACGTTTCGCTTGATTCCCTCTCGTACCACGAATTCATCTTCTACTAAAAATACCTTTAACATGGATATCCTCTTTCCTCCGTCAAACCGCTTTGTACGTTGCAACTTACTTTAAAGTAAAGGATTTAAACTGCAGATTGCCGGTACCCCGATAAGTGAAATACAAGGCATGCACTCCGTCCTCCGGAGTAAACGGTGCTGTATATTCTTCCCACACATTGGAAGAAATCACCGGAAGCTTGGCTAAAACCTCTCCGTCCCAGGCGGTACGCACTTCGAAAACACCGTTACAATAGCATCTGGCCTGAAGGGAAATCTCCTTTACATTTTTCATTTCAAAATATTTAAAACCAATGGTGACCGTATCATGGACACCGGTTATGTACCCGATTTCTTCGTCGCCGTCTTTTCCGTCCTGCACAATCTTCGGTGCATACGGATCACCCACATACATGGACGGCTTTTCGTAAAACAAATGGCAGGCAATATAGGCAGGATATTCACCCTTACCCTCAAGAGGACCGTTATTTAATCCGCAGGAAGTAATTTCCGCCTGCTTAACAGAACCGTCTGCCAGAATTTCAATTGGCTCTGCGCAGCCCTGACGGCTGTACCAGGTACCGTTGGTCTGGCGGTGATAGAAAATGTACCACTGACCATTGATTTCCACCATGCTGCCGTGGTTATTGGCACCATATGCCGTTGGCATATCTGCCGGCTTGTAAGAGTCAATATGCAAGTCACAGTTACTTACCAGCACGCCTCCGTACACAAATCCTTCCGTCGGGCTCTTGCTGGTGGCATAGCAAAGCTCATGCATCACCACCGAAGAATATACAAAGTAATATGTGTCCCCGTGCTTTCTGATAGATGCCGCTTCAAAATACTCGTGGCCTTCAAAAGAAGTTCCTTGGCCGTATTCACAGCCCGGCGCCACTCTCTTCGGTGCCTCTTTAATGGTTAACATGTCCGGTCCGAGAACCGTTACAAAAGCGCCGGTTCTGGACTTATCTCCTCTGCCGCAGAAGCCGGTGTAAAGATATGTATTTTCACCTTCGGTGAATACCCCCGGGTCAAACTGCGGTTCATCTCCCGGTTTATCTCCGAGACGGGTACCGTCTTCGTAATGTACATAGCCTAAAAACTTGTAGCGCCCTGCCGGAGTATCACAAACTGCCACGGAAACCACGCTTACTTTATCCAAGCAATAATATAAATAATATCTGCCGTCCGGACCTACCGTTACATCCGGTGCGTACAAACACATTTTTCCGTTCTTATTAAACGGGTCGGAGGTTTTTGGATAAATTACCCCCTCATATCTCCAGTCACCCAAATCATCGACCGATGCCGACCAGCATACATAATCTCCAAGACAAAATACATGACCGTTGGATAAATCATGGGAGCCATATACATACACCCTGTCACCGAATACATAAGGTTCGCCATCCGGAATATATTCCCAGGATGGTAAATATGGATTAAACGCCTGCTTTTTTTGTAACATTTTTCTTCTCCTTTATTCCTCGAAACCGGCCAGCTCCTTAATCTGCAATGCCCCGTAATACGAATATTTCGGTATATTCAGCCTATTAAACAGCAACGGACTTCGTTCACTTCTCCATGATAGTTTATCAGCAAATCCCCAGAAAGTCAAAGCATCCATATTTACTGTGCCTGCATCTGCACGTTCCAACAGTCCGTGAATTAAATTATAGTAATACTGTCCCTGAATCCGCAGGTTCTCTTCCGTTGCCGGTTTAATGCTTGGCCAGGAACCAAGACACACATCCAACTCTGTCAGATTGAGCTTTAATCCCAGAGAAGCAAGCAGGTCCACGGTTGCGAAATAGTCCTCCAGATTATCTTCTGTATACAAATGTGCCTGAAATCCGATACCGTCAATCAGATATTCACCGTTTTCATCTTTCAGGGTCTGCACAAAATTGTAAAGCGTTTCCTTTTTGTACTGCTCATTGTAATCGTTGTAATATAAATCAATATACTCCGGTGCATACTTGTCTGCAAAGTAGAAGGCATGCCACAGATAATCGTCACCGATGGTCTGCAGCCACATACTTTCTGCACGCTTATTACCGTCTTCCATCCATGCCTCATTTACCACATCATACGCATAGAACATCTCCAAATATCCTAAACTCTCTAAAAGCTCAAAGGTCTGTTTGATATAGCTCTCCATACGTGCCAGCATGACTTCTCTGCCTGCCAACGGATTCTTTGTATCAAATCCTTCATGGAAAATCCAGTTCGGCGTCTGGCTGTGCCAGATTAAGGTGTGACCGCGAAGAGCCATATTGTTTGTTTTACACCACTCTAACATCTCCAACGTATTCTTGTTAAATTTGACAATGAGGTCATCTGCCTTCTTGCTTTCTGCCTGATTTAAAATAGCATCCGGTTTTAACTCATTTTCAAACGTAATGCTGTTAAAGTTCTTATTGATCGTCTGGACACACCATTTGTTGCTGATCATGGAATGTGACAAGCAGGTACCTGCCTTCATATTATGTTCCGCAAAGACCTCTTTCATTCCCGGTGCTTCCGTTGGCTTTGGTGTGGCAGTCGGCTCCGGTGTTGCCGTTGGTTCCGGAGTAGCGGTCGGTGCTACCGTTACCGCCTGTGTGACTGTCGGTTCCGCAGGCTGTTCCTGCTCCTGCTTAGAGCCGCATGCCATAAGTGAACATGCCAAAATAATTGTCAATAACCCCTGTTTCCACTTCATTTTTTCTGTTCTCCTCTTACATTTTATTGAAACCTTTCGTTTCTATTTGCATTATAACCATGAAATGTCTGACTTTGCTTTCTATTTTTTGTGAATCTTTGTGCACCTCTTGCGTTTTCTTTGCTTTCGTCTTAAATTGGCAAGATTTAATGAGTTTTGAGCAATATCTCATTTGTGCATCCCCAAAATAAGCAGTAATATGAACATATAAAAGTCACCAAAGGAAGGAGGAAGTATCGCATGAAAAAGAAAATCGCAGTCTTCGGCAACGGTTGGAGTGAAGAATTCCTAAAACAGGTTCTTGCAGGAATACAAAACCGCGCTGCAGACAATAATATTGATATTTATGCCTTTTTCAATTACTCTTCCGGTCCTAATGAAACCCCGGACAACAACGGTGAAAAAGTTATGTTCACCCTTCCGGATCTTACTATGTTTGATGGCGTTATTGTTCTTGGCAATACCATCAACATTGCCTCCGAGCGTGAGTATCTCCGTACCAAAATATTAGAGCACCACATTCCGGCTGTATGCCTGGAATATCAGCTGGAGGGTATCCCGTGTCTCGGTACCGATACTTACTCCGGTGTATATGAATTAACATCCCATATTATCAAAGAACATAATGTTAAAAAAATAATTTATATGAGCGGTCCTGCCGATAACCAGGAAAACCAGTCCCGGTTACAGGCCGTCAATGACGCCCTGTCCTCTATCGGAGAAAAGATTTCTCCGGAAGACATCCTTTACGGTCAGTGGTCCTATTACGATGCCATGACCTGCGTCGAACAGTGGTTAAAGACAAATCCTCTTCCGGATGCTTTTGTCTGTGCCAACGACGAAATGGCTCTCGGCGTATGCACTACCCTTGATAACTTAAATATCCGTGTTCCGGAACAGGTGATTGTTACCGGTTGCGACTGTATTGATTTGGGTCAGAAAATTTACCCAATCTTATCCACCGTTGCCCGATCCTGTGATAAATTAGGCTACGACGCCATGGATTGCGTTCTTCGTCAAATAGACGGTGAACAGGTTGCCGGTACAACCATTTACAATACTTCTCCGATGTACGGAGAAAGCTGCGGCTGCAAGGTGTCCGACGAACGAATCCAAAACCGGCGCCGCTCCATTATCAACCAGCATAAACAGCAAAAGGAAAATACCATCTACGAATGGCACCTCCGTTCTATTGATGATATGTTAGCAAAGGTAACCAGTATCCGCGAAGCCAAAGAGCATCTTGGCTGGCAGTTTGCCTACAGCCATAACTACGAAAGTGAACATCTGCTCATCTGTCTGGTTGATACGTTTATCGAAAATGATTTCCACGAAGATTTCACCCCTGAGATGGAGGAATATCTTCACCTGGAATTTGGCCAGTCCCTTCCATGCGGAAGCTTTTCTGCAAAGGAACTGCTACCTAAGCTATCCATTCCGGAGGACGGTTCCAATACCTTTTTATTCCTGCCGCTTCATATCACTGATAACATTTTGGGTTATGTTGTTTTCATTAACCGTTTGGATATCATATTCCATCCGGATGCCATGTATATGTGGACCAGACATATCAGTCAGGACATCGACCGTGTACGTCAAAATGTCCGTATGAAAGAATTAAACAAAATGCTGACGGAAATTTCCATGACCGACGCCTTAACCGGTTTGAAAAACCGCGCCGGCTATGATTCCCTTGCCGTTCCTTATCTGCAGAAATGCCAGCGGGAAGGCAAGCTTGGCACTATGATTTTTGCAGACATCAACCGCATGAAACTCATTAACGATAAATACGGACACTTGCAGGGTGACTACGCACTTTGTACCGTTGCCGAAGCAATTAAACGTACCATGCCGTCCGATTGGATTGCAGTCCGTTTCGGCGGTGATGAATTCATTATGGTTGGCGAATGTTCTTCCTTGGAAGAAGCTGAACATCTGAAACAGGCGTTATCCGTTAATTTAAATCTCATAAAAAAAGAGCGGGATCTCTGCTTCCCGTTAACCGCCAGCTTTGGTGCCGTTGTTATGAATCCGGATGAAAACTACAGTCTGGAAGAATATTTACGCAAGGCAGACGAAGCCATGTATGTCATGAAGCAAAAGGCTCATGCAGAAGACTAGATATTATCCAATTATTTTTCATTTGCTCCTTTATAAAGCAGTTAAGAGGCACTTCTTATGAAGTGCCTCTTAACATTTGTAGCAACAGCCTTACTCTATGCTGTATTTTCCTTTTTGCATTTTCTCTTCAAAAAATTCTCTTGGCATAGGACCGTCAAACAGAGAACCCTGAACTACTTTACAATTCATTTCTTTTAAACATTCCAACTGATGCATGTGCTCCACGCCTTCCGCCACCACGCTCATTCCCAGTTCATCTGCCATCCGTATAATATGAGACAAAATAATGCGGTTATTTTTATCCAGCACATCCAAAAAGCTTTTATCAATTTTGAGCACCTCTACAGGGAAAGAACGCAGCAAATTCAAGGAGGAATAGCCTGTTCCGAAATCGTCAATCGACATTGCTATTTTATTTACTTTCATTTTATTCATGAAAGTAATCAGCTGTTCCGTTTCTTCTTCATTTACGGTTTCTGTTAACTCTATTTCCAGATACCTGCTTTCCATTTCATATTTGCCTAATACCTGCATAATCTCTTCTGCCAGATTAGGATTAGATAAATGCTTTCTGGATAAATTGACAGAAATCCTACCGGGCATAATACCCATGTCCAGCCATCGGCGGATGTCACTGCATACCTGTTCCAATACATAAAAATCCAAGGCACAAATCATTCCGTTATGTTCAAAAACCGGAATAAAATCTCCCGGAGGAACCAGCTTGCCTTCCCGTTCCCAACGTACCAGCGCTTCTGCTCCGACAATGGAATAATCGTCAATGTTTACCTTTGGCTGATAATACGCTTTAAACTCTTTGTTTTCTACCGCTTCGTAAAAACGGGACACATATTGCCGTTCTTCATAGAATCTTTGCTTCATGTCAACGGAGGAAAATGCATAAGGCTGTTTTGTTACGTATTTTGCCATATTTAATGCCATTCCGCAGTCTTCAATCAGTGTTCCGCAATGCGGAATTTCTCCGGTGATTTCCGTAATTCCTGCCACTGCACTGATAATAATAGGCACTGCTCGGGAATTTAACATGCCATAGGTTTTTACTCCGGAAATCAGCTGAAGAAATTCCTGGGTCCGTTCTTTTTTCACAATAGCAACAAAATTATCACCCCCAAGACGGCCAAGACATTCTCCTTCCTGAAAAAAGGCAGCCACTTCGTTTGCATAACGGTATATAATGGTATCTGTTTCCTTTGTTCCGAACCGCTTATTCACCAGACTGAATCTCGCCAGGTTAAAATAAAATGCATTATATTTTGTTATTTCACCTTTTGCAATAATCTTATCAATATGGGTTAAAAAACCACCCGTGTTCGGCAGACCGGTCAGTTGGTCCGTATGCCCGATTTGCTTGATGGCGTTAATCATACGGAAACGCCCGAAAACCACCAAAAGAGTATCTGCGTAAGCTTTTAATTCTTCCTTTTCTTTCTCCGTAAACTCAGGTTCACCCAACCACCGGTACATTTGAAAGGTTGCCACCCCTTTCTCTCCGGTATAGTAAGTTTCACTGTAAGAAGGGGTCTGTTCTGTAGGAGTTCCGGAAGAAAAGAGAATATCTTCTCTGTCTTCACCCTTCCGGGTGCTAAAGGATGGGGCAACAAAAAATACACTTTTTAGCAGTCCGATATGATACTTCTTTGCAACTTCCGCAAATGCCGGCCCGATAACCGGCACAGGATTTTCAGTTGCAGCTAACGTTTTTATAAAGTTTGCCAGCATCCTTTCACCACCCTTCAGAAAACTTATTTAAATATTTAACAAATCACTGTATACACTAAGTGCGCCTTCTGTATCATGTGCCAGCACCTTCTGTGCTAAAACCTTACCGAGCTGTACACCTTCCTGGTCAAAGCTGTTGATGTTCCATACAAAGCCCTGATACATTACCTTATTCTCAAAATGGGAAAGTAATGCACCGAGGGAAGCCGGTGTTAACTGCTCACCGATGATAATACTGGATGGGCGTCCGCCTTCGAAATTCTTGTTGCGGTTATCGTTTGCTTTACCGCAGGCAAAAGCCACAATCTGAGCTGCTACGTTTGCGCAAAGCTTCTGCTGACTGGTGCTTCCCTGAATCACAACGTCTGTGCCCATCTGGCTGTTCTTAAAACCAAGGAACTGAAGCGGGATAATATCGGTTCCCTGATGCAGGAGCTGATAGAAGGAATGCTGTCCGTTGGTACCCGGCTCACCAAAGATAACCGGACCGGTTACATAATTTACAGGCTCGCCAAAGCGGTTTACACTCTTACCGTTGGATTCCATATCTAACTGCTGTAAATGTGCAGGGAAACGGGACAGTGCCTGGGAATACGGAAGAACTGCCGTATTTTGGTAACCAAGCACGTTACGCTCATATACACCGATTAATGCATCTAATAATGCCGGATTTTCAAAAATGTTCTTGTTGGTTGCAGTTTTATCTGCCGCTGCTGCCCCGTCAAGGAACTGTGCAAATACCTCCGGACCGAATGCTAAAGATAATACCGCACCGCCAACACCGGAAGTGGAGGAGAAACGTCCGCCGATATAATCATCCATAAAGAATGCTGCCAGGTAATCTGCGCTCTTTGCCAAAGGAGAAGTTTCGCTGGTTACGGCAATCATGTGCTTGGAAGCATCCAGACCTGCATTCTTTAACGCATCCTTAACAAAGGACTCATTAGTTAAGGTTTCCAGTGTAGTACCGGACTTGGAAACCAGTACAAAAATGGAATGTGCAACGTCCACGCCCGCAAGTACTGCTGCAGCGTCATCCGGGTCTACATTACTGATGAACTTTGCTTCCATCTTGAAGGTATTGTTTACCTTTGCCCAGTTTTCCAGTGCCAGGTACATCGCACGAGGGCCCAGGTCACTTCCGCCGATACCAATCTGAACTACGGTAGTAAACTTTTCGCCTGCTGCGTTGGTGATTTCACCGTTATGTACTTTATTTGCAAATTCTGCAATCTTCTTCTGCTCGTTTAAGTAGAAAGCTCTCTTATCGCCGCCGTCAGCTTCTACCGCATTACCCAGCTGACCACGTGTCATGTGATGAAGTACCATACGCTTTTCTCCTGTATTGATAACCTCACCGTTATACAATGCTTCGAATTTTTCGGTTAACTGCATTTCTTCTGCCAATGCTGCCAATGCTGCAAGTACATCATCATCCACCTGCTTTGCTGCATAGTTGTATGCCATGCCTTCTGCCATAGGAACGCTGTACTTCTTTACGCGGGCTGCACCGCTCTCCCCTGCCATCACCTTGGCAAGATCAACCTTTGCTACACCCTTTAATGCCTCGTAGGCTTTTACTGTGTCTAAATTATTCCAGGTAATCATTATGATTCTCCTCCTTGTGTTGTAAGCTTTTTCTTTGCTCTTATCCTCTAAATTATACTATTAAATGTGTGGAAATTCAAGGGATATAAAAACATTGCAAAATAAGAACGGTTAGAGTTATAATAGATTTATATTTTTTTTCAGAAGGTGATATTTATTATGACAAATCAAATAGATAATTTTATTGTACAATACGAGCAGGAACTAACGGCCCAGGAAATAAGCGCAAACAAACGTATATTGAATGGTTTTGTCTGGTTTTTGGGTGCGGTAGCCCTTGTGTGGGCTCTTACGATTGTCGGTTTTTTTAACGTAGACAAGAACATGGTAACCATTGCATTCTTTATTTCCTTTTTCCTGTTTCTTCCGGCCTTTTTTCTCATGTTCCGGGGAGATTTATCGAAAGGTTGGATAAAGTACTTCCTGCTGACGTTGTTATGTATTGTATGCGGCGTGATTATTTCAATTTTATCCTTTCATGCCACCCTGTTATTTGTATTTCCGTTATTGTACGCAATCCAGTACCGCGAAAAACGGATTATCTGGTTCACCTATTCCATTAATCTGTTAACCGTTACCGCCGGAATGTTAATCGGCTTTTACTATGGTCTTTGTGACCTGAATCTGCTGTTGGAAAGCAGATATACCCGAAGCCACTACCTTGCATCCATGGCAGATAACATTTTATATATTACCTTTAATGAAAACCCTACTTACGTTATTTTGGTATTCGCAATCATACCAACAGCCATCATCCTTTTTATTCTGGCTGTCATGCTGCAATACACCGTACTCAGCAACACCAGGGATGCTCTCCGTATTGCCCAGTTAACCTATTATAAAGACACCGATACCAATACCAAAGTATTTAACAAAAACAAATACGAAGAGATGATAACCAAATATTATCCGGGTGTAGACCGTCTTGCGGTTGTTTTCTTCGACTTAAACAATCTCAAAAAGGTCAATGATGAGTTAGGTCATGCCATGGGTGACTATATTATCGAAAAACTTGCTTCTTTTATCCGCAAGCAAGCTGATGTTTCCCGCCGCGTATACCGTATCGGCGGCGACGAATTTGTTATGGTGGCGGAAAGTCCTTCTCCGGGTGATGCCGAACTGATTATCGCTAATGTAAAAGAAGCCATTTCCGTCCATAACCAAAACGGACCCGTTGCCATCTCTACCGCTGCCGGTTTTGCCTACGGGAAAGGTACCGATATTTTAGAGGTAGTCAAGGAAGCCGATGAAAGAATGTATGAAAACAAGAAATTTATAAAAGAACAGGAGCAATAAAAATACCGGGATGATATTATTCATCCCGGATTTCTTTCTGTCAGGGTATTTGGTTTAATTGCCCCAGCTGCCACCCCAGTAAGGGTTTTCCTCAATTGCTTCTTCCTTAGTTTTTCCGTTACCTTCCCAATATGGATTATGACAGGTTCCAAGATCCAGCTGTGCGATCTGGCCACTGGTCATATTAGTTACATCAACAGGTGCTGCAGTCTGTTCAATTTTCATTTCTTCAATTCCCGGTGTCTTCCACTCTTTCATAAATTATACCTCCCTAAATCGCTTATCCGAATACCGGAATATTACACAATTCTTTTGTATTTGTAAATACTTTCAACAATTTTGTTAGAATTTTACGGAGAATCCGTAAATTTTGCCACTGCATAAAGAGCACATATATGGCTGATTGCGTGAAGATCTTTTTCTTTATTTTTTCCAAAGTCTTGTATATCCTTTTGAATCCGGCTTATATCTAACCACTCTTCTGCTCCCCTTCCGGATATCGTGTCCATAAGCTCCAGTTTTAGGGCAGGCCAGTCCCGGTAAATCCGGTCCAGCCAGTCAACATTTAACAAGCCCTTTTGTCTCCAGCGGTTTAAAAATTCTTCCGGGAGAATGCTTCGGAAGCTGCTTCGGATTAACCAGCGGGGCATACCGCGATAGGCAAATAATTCATAGGGAAGTTCCCTGCAAAAAGAAATCAGCCGGATGTCTTTCGTCGGATCCCTGAGCAGCATTCCGGTTGCCAGCCCGAATTTTGTTTCAAAAGCTCCCAAATACATAAGAAGTGATGTTGCCTGCAAATGCTCTTCATAGCACTTTTTATCCAAATATGATATCGACAATAAATGGCGCTTATCTTTGGAAAACCGTTCTTCTCTCTGATAATTCCGCAAAACTGCCGGTAACAGATAAAAATTCTTCGGTGGCAGTTTCGTTACCGCTTTATCATCTTCCTGCCGGGATGCGCGAAATTTTTTCATAAGGGAAAAGAATGCTTCCCTGCGGCTGATTTTTTCATGTTTGCAAAACCGGTTTAACCATAAAAGCAAGGTGCTGTATTGTCTCCTTTCATATAAATCAAACAGTATATGATTGATTTCTCCGAAAGAAACCGTATTATTTCCAAAACCGCCATTTAAAAATACCCGGCAGCCGTCCTTTGCGCCCTCCGTACACATTTCAAAATGGTTTGGGAAAGTTCCTGTTTTATAGGGCAGTTCCAGCAGTTTCATGCAAAACTCCATGTCTTCAAACAGATTTTTTCCCTGATTGTTTAAAAATCTTGTCTGTATATTGGAATAGCGGTCCGCCAGTTTCTTAACATATGCAGATTCGTCATACAGTGCATTTCCCTCCTGTACCTTGTCCTGTTTTAAATACGGCACAAAAGTATAAGAGTATAGGGATTTTCCCTGTTTTGCCAGTTCCTTTGCTGCCAGTACGCCAATGGTAGAGGAGTCCAAACCGCTGCTCATGGCAATCCCCACTTCTCCGCTGCTGACCAGAGCATCCCACACACAGGCTTCATACAGTGCAAAAAAACTTTCCCTGTACTCTTTGGCAGACTTGCAGACCTTTTTCTCATATCCCGGCACGCGGTCTCCCTGTTGCCAGTACACACTTTCCCTGTTTCCGGTTTCATCAAACTCAGCCACTGTTGCCGGCTTCATTAAAAACATATCCTGATACGGCGTCTCCCCGGGTACTACATAAATGACAGAAGGCTCTGCCAGCAGAAAATCCTTAAAATACTCTTCATTAAATTCCGTCTCCGGAAACAGCTGCAGCAATGGTTCCTGCAGTGTAGAAAATGCCACCAGGTTTCCCCTTCTTGCATAGTACACGCACCGCCCTGCCACCTGGTCGGACACTAATACCAGCCGTTTTTTTTCTGCCTCCCAGATTGCCATGGAAAAAACACCCCGGAAAAGCTTTACGCAATCCGTACCCCAACGCAAATAGGATAAGTACATTAACGTGCCATCCGCAGCTTCTTCCAATTCCCCCTTGTCACATCCGGCTTCTTCCAGTACCCGGATTATCTCCCGCCGGTTGTCCAGCACACCGTCTGCAGTAAATACTATCGTCCGGTCTTCATTTGCTATCGGAAGCCGTTCTCCGTAAGACTGCGGTGTTACAAATTGGATGCCACAGCCAAAATATGCTCCCTCTGCAGTAACCGTGTTACAGGCATCTGTCCTGCACTTTTCATATACCGTTTCAAATATCATTCTGTCCTGCTCACGAACCGTTTCCTGTCCGTCCAGAGCAACCATTCCCCATATTGCCGACATACTATTTCCTCTACTGACGATTAATAAAATCTACTACTTCCATTTTTGTATTTTTTCCCACCGGTCTTTTTATACGGTAAACCGGCAGTCTGGAAGCAAACTCTAATACCCGGCTTCCGTTTTCCGGAGCATACAGCTTCTCTCCCAATAACGGCTTAATAAACAAAGAATTCATACATGCCCGGAATTTTTCCCCTCCGGCCAGTTCCTTTAATTCCGCTTTTTCTCCCGGAAAAATTTCCAGGATATACATTGCCCGCACCAAAACCTCTTCTTCGGAAAAGCTTCCCTGATACGGAACCAGAAATTTGTCCCTGTTTTCATCAATATATACTACCCTATCACTTGACCACATATCTTCCGGCAACGCATCCCTGCAAATTTTCTGATAAGGAAAAGCAGGTGCAACAAGTAACCCTTTTTCACCAAAGGGCCTTACCACCGCAATATCATCCGCCACCAGGGAATATCCGTGTTTTAGCAACTCGCTTGTAGCCGTGGATTTTCCGCTTCCACTGTCCCCGCTGATTAAAATTGCCTCTCCGTCCTTTTGCACGCAGGAACAATGAATCGCCAACCGGTCTCTTTGATAGAACAAAACGGAAATTCCCCAGCCCAGCAAAAAAGCATTCAGCAATTCCTCTGTGGAAGATTCCTTTTTTTCATAATATATGGCTTCTCCCCGCTCCATCAGCATGTAACAGTAAGAATTGGAAAAAATACTTCTTTCCTTTCCCACATCCACATAACACTCTTCTGACCGCTTGTATTCTTCCGGAAACTTTCTTTCCGAAATCGTAATCTGAGGCGGCAGCATACGTTCCTTCTCTGACAAATTTATAAGCTGAAGCAGTTCAAAATCCGAAACAACCCGCATTCCGTATAACTTATAGTAATACATTATATCATATCCCTCCGGATGTACTCTCTATTATCTGTTATACTATTAAAAACAAAAAAAAGATAGATAGAACCGATAAAACTTTTTAATTTTCCACTTGACTTTGTTACACTAACGTGCTACAATAGCCTCAATTTTTAATTGCTACAAAATGGCGTTGACGGAATTATGCTTCTTTTCGGAGGGTTTCAGAGAGCCGGTGGTTGGTGTGAACCGGTACGGAAGAAAGAATGCAGTCTCATTCCCGAGTTGACTCTGCGAAGAATTTTTATTTGTGTAGTGGAGTACGGTTGCCCCGTTACCGGCTTTGGACTTGACTGGAGTCCGAGAGAGACAGTCTGCTGTAAAGCGGCTGTAAACAAGGTGGTACCGCGAATTGTTTATTCGTCCTTGAGGCTTTTGCTTCAAGGACTTTTTTTGTGCAACAGTTCAGCCTCTGCAATATACAACCACCACAAAATGTGCTTATACATTTTTGTGGTTGGTGTATTGCAGAGGGTTAGCGCCAAGTCAATGAGCAAAGTAGCTGCGATAGCAGCGGTAAAGCACCGCAGGTGCCTTTGCGAATGGCGCGAGCTGAACTTTTCACAACTCAAATCAAAGAGAGGAGATTTTTATTATGGACCAGATCAAAATCAGCGACATTACATTAAAACAGACAGGAAAAGATTTCACCCTATCCTTTAAAGAAAAAATCGAGATTCCGAAACTCTTAGATAA
Source organism: Lachnospiraceae bacterium (assembly GCA_017622795.1). Taxonomy (GTDB): domain Bacteria; phylum Bacillota; class Clostridia; order Lachnospirales; family Lachnospiraceae; genus SIG299. The sequence goes on along the minus strand of JAGAQI010000047.1, from coordinate 11,655 downwards.
ATTAGACGTAACCGTAATTGAATTAGAAGGAATTACCCAGCCAAAAATTGATGCCCTGCGCATCAAATCCGTAGCTTCCACCGTAAAAAACAGCATCGTAGCTGTTCCGGTTTCCTTAAACAAAGAAAGCGTAGATGCTACCTGGAATGCGTTAAAGGAAGCTGCAAAGCCTCGTCTGCAGGTGTTTGCATCCACCAGCCCGGTACAGATGGAATACTTATTCCACAAAAAGCCGGATGCCATGTTAAAAACTATCGAGGAAATTGTATCTGCCTGCCGTGAAAAATGTGCAGATGTGGAATTCATTGCGGATGACGCTACCAGAAGCGACTCTGCTTTCCTTTATAAAGCAATTCAGACCGCCATTGCTGCCGGTGCCGCAACCGTTACCGTATGCGACGCTACCGGTGCCATGCTTCCGGATGAAACCGGACTCTTTATTGACGGATTATACAAAGGTGTGCCGGAGCTTACCGATGTTACTCTCGGTGTTTCCTTTATTAATGACCTTGCAATGGCAGATGCCTGTGCTATCGCAGCCATCCGTCACGGCGCAAAGGAAATCAAAGCCGCCGCTTACTTAAGCAACGTAGTTTCCCTGCCGCACATCTCCCGTCTGCTTGCCGCAAAAGGCGAGGCTTTCGGTGTCACCTGCAGTGTCCGCACCGTAGAGATGAAGCGCATTATCAATCAGATTTCCAGAATATGCGAAACCACCCACAGCAAAACTTCCGCATTTGACAGCATCGTTGCATCCGAAACTGAAAACATTGCACTTACCGCAAATGACAATATAGAAATCGTAATCAAAGCAGTAGAATCCTTGGGCTATGACTTAAGTGAGGAAGACTGCGGTCAGGTTTGGGATGCATTTAAAGTGATTGCAGCAAGAAAAGAGGTTATCTCCTCCAAAGAATTAGATACCATCGTTGCTTCCGCAGCCATGCAGGTGCCTGCTACCTATGTTTTAACAAGCTACAGCATTACTGCCAGCAACACCGCATCTTCCATGGCCCATATGAAGGTAGAGAAAAACGGTCAGGCATTGGAAGGCATCGCTCTTGGCGACGGTCCGGTAGATGCCGCATTCCTGGCGTTGGAAAATATCGTCGGCTGCCATTACGAGCTGGATGATTTCCAGGTCCGCTCCGTCACGGAAGGCCGTGAAGCAATGGGCGAAACCGTTGTGAAATTACGCGCAGGCGGCAAGATTTATTCCGGCCGCGGAACATCCACGGATATCGTGGGCTCTGCCATTGCCGCTTACATCAGTGCGATCAACAAAATTTCCTACGAGGAGGCATAAACCATGAGACTTTCATTTTCCACCAGAGGCTGGGCCCATATGTCCTGGGACGAATGGGTAGATGCCGCTGTATCCACTAAATTCGAAGGTATTGAAGTTTATAATTTACCGGGCTCTCCGGACTTAACCGAGAAGACCGGTCCGTTCCATAAATATAACATGACAGCAACCATGCGCCAGTTGCGGGAACAAAATCTTTCCATCCCTTGTCTGGATACCTCCTACGATATTTCCGACGAGGAAAAGGAATTTGTTCCTGCCATTAAGGAGCTGATTGCCATCGCAAAGCAGATGCAGGTTCCTTATGTATCTGTAGTGGCATTACATGATAATGAAGCTCTGGTCCGTGAAAACTTAACGGAGTTACTTGCAGATGCAGAAGCTTCCGATGTTACCATTCTGGTAAAAACCAGCGGCATCTTCTCCGACTCCGCAAGACTCCGCACCATGATGGACGATTTTGCCAGCGATTATCTGGCGGCTTTGTGGGATATCCACCATCCGTACCGCGACTATGAGGAAAGCGCCGACGCTACCATCAAAAACTTAGGTGCTTACGTGAAGCATGTACATTTAAGAGACTCCGATGACAAGGACACCTACAATTTAATCGGTGAAGGAACCCTTCCGGTTGCCGATATGATGCGTGCCCTGTCCTCCATCGACTACGACGGTTTCATCTCCCTGGAGTGGAAAACCGAGTGGATGGAAGATTTACCGGAATACGACGTTATTTTCACTCACTTTGTTAACTATATGAGCCGCTTTGAAAAAACCCGCGGCAAAAAGAAAGTACTGTATCCGAACCACAACGGCACCGGCCAGTATGTATGGAAAAAGGATGAATTAATCAGCCTTACCTTCTCCCAGGTGCTGGACCGCATGGTAGAGGAATTCCCGGACCAGTATGCATTTAAATATACTACTTTGGACTATGTCCGCACCTATGAAGAATTCCGTGATGATGTAGACCAGTTTGCCAAGGCCCTGATTTCCATGGGTGTAAAAGCCGGTTCCAAGGTTTCCATCTGGGCAACCAACGTTCCGGCATGGTTCATTACCTTCTGGGCTGCAACCAAAATCGGTGCGGTTTTAGTAACCGTTAACACCGCATATAAGAGACACGAAGCAGACTATCTGTTCCGTCAGTCCGATACCCATACTTTAGTTATGGTAGAGTCCTGTCTGGACTCCAACTACAGAGAAATCATTAACGAGATTTGTCCGGAAATTGCAACCAGCAAACCGGGTGAACCTTTACACTGCAAGCGCCTGCCATTCCTTCGTAACGTTATTACCGTAGGCTTTAAGCAGCCTGGCTGTTTAACCTTCGACGAGGCAATGGAAAGAGGAAATCTTGTGCCTCAGGCAGAACTTAACCGCATGGCTGCCAAGGTAAAGCCGGAAGATGTCTGCAACATGCAGTATACCTCCGGAACCACCGGTTTCCCGAAGGGCGTAATGCTTACCCATTATAACGTAGTCAACAACGGTAAGTGTATCGGTGACCGCATGGGCCTGTCCACTGCAGACCGTATGATGATTCAGGTGCCGATGTTCCACTGCTTCGGCATGGTACTTTCCATGACCGCATCCTTAACCCACGGTGCCACCGTTTGTCCGATGCCTTACTTCTCTGCAAAATCCTCCCTGGCATGCATTAACCAGGAGCGCATTACCTGCTTTAACGGTGTGCCTACCATGTTTATTGCCATGTTCAACCACGAGGATTACAGAAAGACCGATTTTTCCCACATGCGTACCGGTATTATGGCCGGTGCCGGCTGCCCTCCGGAGCTGATGCGCCGTGCGGCAGACCCGAATGAAATGAATATGACCGGTATTGTCAGCGTATACGGCCAGACCGAGTCCTCTCCGGGCAGCACCATGTCCGCCTGGACCGACCCGCTGGATTTACGTACCGATACCGTTGGTTATAACTTCCCTCACATCGAGTGTAAAATTATCAATCCGGAAACCGGCGAAGAAGTGGCAGACGGTGAAAACGGCGAATTCTGTTCCCGCGGCTACAACACCATGAAGGGCTACTACAAAATGCCGGAAGCAACCCGCGATACCGTAGATGCGGAAGGCTGGCTCCACTCCGGCGACCTTGCCTGCCGTGACAAAGACGGTAACTATCGTATTACCGGCCGTCTGAAAGATATGATTATCCGCGGTGGTGAAAATATCTATCCGAAGGAAATCGAAGAATTTATTTACACCCACCCATTTGTCCAGGACGTTCAGGTTATCGGCGTTCCGGATAAAAAGTACGGCGAAGAAGCCATGGCCTGCATTATCCTGAAAGAAGGTAAGACAATGACCGAACAGGAAATGCGTGACTACTGTATGGCAAGTATGGCACGCCATAAAGTTCCGAAATACTTTGATTTTGTTGCATCTTTTCCTATGAATGCAGCAGGAAAAGTGTTAAAATACAAGATGAGAGAAGCTGCCGCTGAGCGTCTTGGCTTAGTTGGCGCCGCAGGTATTGATACGGCAAAGAGTAACAATTAATGAAAAAGGCTGTTGCAAAATTTTTTGTAACAGCCTATCATAGCATATAAACAAGTTGTTAGAAAATGAGAGGTACACTATAATGCCAAAGAATTATGTAACCATGGACGGCAACGAAGCTGCCGCACATATGGCCTATCCCTTTACCGAGATAGCCGCTATTTATCCGATTACACCATCCTCCCCGATGGCCGGCCTTACCGATGCCTGGTCCGCCAAGGGACGTAAAAACGTATTCGGTCAGACTGTTACTTTAACTGAAATGCAGTCCGAAGCCGGAGCCATCACCGCAGTGCACGGTGCCCTTCAGACCGGCTCCCTTGCTACTACATACACTTCTTCCCAGGGCTTAATGCTTATGGTGCCGGTACTTTACCGTATCGCAGGCGAAAGACTTCCTGCTGTACTCCATGTAGCATCCCGTACCGTGGGAACCCATGCCATGAGTATTTTCGGCGACCATTCCGACGTTATGGCCTGCCGCCAGACCGGTTTTGCCATGCTCTCCTCCGGCAGTGTTCAGGAAGTGGCAGACCTTGCACCGGTGGCACATTTATCCGCTATTGAGGGAAGAATTCCGTTTATGCATTTCTTCGACGGTTTCCGTACCTCCCACGAAATCAACAAAATCGAGCTTCCTGACATGGACGCTGTAGGCGCCCTCATCAACCAGGATGCCTTAAAAGAATTTAGAGACGGTTCATTAAATCCGGAACATCCAACCCTTAGAAACACCGTACAGAACGGCGACGTTTACTTCCAGGTAAGAGAAGCCCACAACACCTTCTATGATGCCCTTCCTGACATCGTAGAAAAGTACTTAGGCGAAATCAATAAGATTACCGGCCGTGACTACCACGTATTCAATTACTATGGTGATGCCGATGCCACAGACGTTGTCATTGCCATGGGTTCTGCCAGTGGTGTTATCCGCGATGCGGTGGATGCTCTTCGTAAAGAAGGCAAGAAGGTAGGTTTCCTTCAGGTTCATTTATACCGCCCGTTCTCCGCAAAGTACTTCTTGAATACACTTCCTGCAAACGTAAAGCGCATTGCAGTCCTTGACCGTTGTAAGGCTATGGGTGCTGCCGGCGAACCTCTCTTTGAGGATGTCTGCTCCGTACTCATGAACTCTGATAGAGATATTAAGGTAATCGGCGGCCGTTACGGTTTAAGCTCCAAGGATACCGACCCTGCCCAGATTCTTGCCGTATTTGAGAACCTGGCAAGCGATGCTCCAAAGAACAGCTTCACCATCGGTATCAACGACGATGTTACCCATCTGTCCTTAGATGTAAAGCCGTTTTCCGACAGCAAACCGGGGGTTATCCGTTGTAAGTTCTGGGGTCTCGGCGGTGACGGTACCGTAGGTGCCAACCACAACACCGTCCGCATTATCAACGACAATACCGATAAGTTTGCTCAGGCTTATTTTGAATACGATGCAAAGAAATCCTTTGGTGTGACAAAGTCCCACTTAAGATTTAGTGACGAACCGATTACCAGCTCCTATTATGTAAAGGCAGCTGACTTTGTAGCCTGCCACAACCAGAGTTACATCACCCAGTACGATATCGTAGATGAAATCGTGGAAGGCGGTACTTTCCTTCTGAACTGCAGCTGGACCGGTGCAGAGCTGGAAGCACACATTCCGGCTAAGGTTCGTCGTCAGATTGCAGAAAAGAACATCAACTTCTATGTGGTTGACGCAAATAAGATTGCCCAGGAATTAGGCCTTGGCAGCCACACCAATACCGTACTGCAGGCTTCCTTCTTTGCCCTGATGCAGGTAATTCCTACGGAAGAAGCTCTGGATATGATTAAAACTGCCACCCGTAAAACTTACTTTGCCAAGGGTGACGATGTAGTAGCCAAGAACGTTGCTGCCATCGACGCAGGTGCTACCCAGATTGTAAAAGTGGACGTTCCTGCTTCTTGGAAAAACGCAGAAGACGTTTGCGAAGCCGCTGCTACTGCAGATGTTCCTGCCGTAGTTACCGGCATCTTGGAGCCAATTAACAAGCAGAAGGGTGATGATTTACCTGTCAGTGCTTTCAAGGGCTACGAGGACGGCCGTATCGACCTTGGTCTTACCGCTTACGAAAAACGCGGTATTGCCCTGAAGGTTCCGGTTTGGGATTCCTCCAAGTGTATTCAGTGTAACAAGTGTGCCCTGGTTTGTCCGCACGCTGTTATCCGTCCATATTTACTGAATGATGAAGAAAAAGCAAATGCTCCGGAAGGCTTTGAAACCGTTCCTGCTATGGGTGCTGCAGCTAAGGGCCTGCACTTTTCCATGCAGGTTTCCACCTATGACTGTACCGGATGCGGCAGCTGCGTAGCATGCTGTCCTGCTAAGGAAAAGGCTATTTCCATGGAACCTGTTACTCTTAAGGAAGAACAGAAGACCCTTTGGAACTATGGTCTTGAAAATTCCGACAAGGGCGATTTATTCAACCCTTACACCATCAAGGGAAGCCAGTTCCGTCAGCCGCTCATCGAGTTCTCCGCTGCCTGTGCAGGCTGTGGCGAAACTCCTTACGCAAAGTTGTTGACCCAGCTCTTCGGTGACCGCGTATACTGGGCAAATGCCACCGGATGTTCCCAGGCCTGGGGCTCCCCAATGCCGGGTATTCCTTACACCACCAACAAGAGAGGCTTCGGCCCTGCATGGACGAACAGCCTGTTTGAAAATAACGCAGAGCTTGCCCTTGGTATGTTCTTATCCGTAAAGCAGCAGAGACTTGCCCAGAAGGCTTTGGTTGAGGCATATGCAAATGAAACCGGAAGCGAAGCAGCAAAGAACTGGTTAGAAGCTTTCGACGACTTTGATAAGTCCAGAGAAGCAACCGATGCACTGGTGGCTGAGTTAGAGACAGAAGCATTACAAATTGCCGAATGCAGAGTGGCTGACTGCCAGAATAAGACTGATTGTAAGAATTCCGCTTGCAGCGCCCTGGCTGAAAAGATTTTGCAGCGTAAAGACCAGCTCTCCAAGAAGTGCTTCTGGATGTTCGGCGGCGACGGTTGGGCATATGATATCGGCTTCGGCGGCTTAGACCATGTGGTTGCCAGCGGCGAAGACATCAATGTTTTCGTGGTAGATACCGAAATCTACTCCAACACCGGCGGTCAGTCCTCCAAGGCTACTCCTCTTGGTGCTGTAGCACAGTTTGCATCTTCCGGTAAGAAGAGTAAAAAGAAGGATCTCGGTGCCATCTTCCAGACCTATGGCAACGTATACGTAGCCCAGGTTGCTATGGGTGCCGACCCGAACCAGTTAATCAAAGCCGTTCACGAAGCAGAAATGCACAAAGGACCATCCGTTATCATTGCTTATACTCCATGTGCTGCCCACGGCATCAAGGCCGGTATGGCAAACGTACAGGATGAAATGAAGCGCGCAGTGGATGCCGGTTACTGGCTCCTGTACCGCTACAATCCGAACGAGGAAAAGCCGATGAAGCTTGACTCCAAGGAACCATCCCTGGATTACGAGGAATTCTTAGAAGGCGAAACCAGATACGCTGCATTAAAGCGTACCTTCCCTGAGCATGCGGAAGCGCTGTTCAAGGCAGCCAAGGAAGATTCCGGCGTAAGATATAACAAGTATAAAAATATGGAAAGCTAAGGGCTTTTTACAGATAAATTTTTAGCGCCTAAGGTATCTGTGTCCGCCGAGACTCCTCCGACAGTTATTCGTCCCGGATGGAACAAGAAACCATTTCTTGTCCATCCATGCCGAACAACTATCGTTTGAGATGTCGGACACTTAGATACCTTAGGCGCTAAAAATATTTATTCTGTAAAGTTCTTTAGTTTTCCATATTTTTATTGCTTACTTGCTTGCGTTTCACCGGAATCTTCTTTTGCTGTTAAGCGACAGCCGGGTAAGACTTCCATTCCAAGTTCACACCGTTTTCCGGTTCAGCAGATAACCGCACCATCCGCCGACAATGCCGCCCACGATATGCGCCATATTGGAAACGTTGTCATCGAGGGTAAGGCCCTGAATGATTTGCTGTCCGATGAAAAATACCGCCACAAGAAGGAAGGTAAGAGGAATTTCCCCTTCTTTGAAGCTGGTGAAGGAGGCAAGCAGCATAAAGGCAAACACCACACCGCTGGCGCCGCAAAGTGCTACATGCGGGAAGAAAATGTAGTTTACCAGTCCGGTAATCAATGCCGCAATGGCAATTACTTCAATCAGGGTTTGGGACTTGTACTTCTCCTCCAAAAGCGGTCCCAGCAGTAAAATATAACTCATATTGCCGATAAAATGGGACCAGTTAGCGTGTCCGAAGACATGACTAAAAAGCCGCACATAGGTCATGGGCGACTTTAAAGAGGAATGATAGGTCATAAAAAATATTGCATTGGACTTTCCGCCGGTAATATAATTTAACGCGGTTGCTGCCAGACAAATGGCAACAAAGGTAAGAATCACCGGGGAATTCCAGGTAATTTTCAACTTGTTTTTCATATCTCTAACCTACGATACAATGCGAAAGAAAAGCCACGCAAAAGCACCAAGGATTACCAGAACTGTAGCAATATCTACTACAATTTTATGCCACTTTTTCGTTGGTTTTGGCTCAGGCCCCATGCAGTTAGAAAGACGTGGATCGATTTGCGTCACTCCTCTGTATATACCTCTACTGTTGTATCCGAAACCCATAGTTACCTCCTTCTATCTCCCGTTATTGATGTTCTGTACTTTTACTATAATATACTTCCCGGAAATTAACAACCGCAATTTTCTAAACTGTCTGTTTAACGTGTTAAAATGACAGTACTTGCATGTTATCCTCTTTTATTGTATAATTATGAGAAATATTTTGCAATTACATACAGAAAGGAAGCCATTTCCATGAATAAGACAAAAGTATTTATTAACGGCGGCGAAGGCACCACCGGTTTACGTATTTTAGAGCGTTTTGCAGGCCGCGACGATATCGAACTCATTCCGATCGATTCCGAGCTCAGAAAGGACCCTGCCGAAGTAAAAAAGAAAATTAATGAATCCGACATCACCTTCCTGTGCCTGCCGGATGCCGCTTCCATTGAAGCAGTAAGCTATGTAGAAAATCCGAATGTGCGCATCATTGATGCTTCCACTGCACACCGCACCAATCCGGACTGGAACTACGGTTTTCCTGAACTTTCCGCTGCTCACAAGGAAGGTATTAAAAACAGCAAGCGTGTTGCGGTTCCGGGCTGTTATGCCAGCGGTTTCAATGCCATTGTATATCCGCTTGTGCAGGCAGGCCTCATTACCGAAGATGCGCTGATTACCTGTGCAGCCATTTCCGGCTACAGCGGAGCAGGCAAAAAAGCCATTGCACAGTATCAGGACGCAGATACCCGTGCCATGGGAAAAACCACCGGTGATGCCCACGACCCGCTCTGCTCCCCTCGCCAGTACGCTCTTGCCCAGCAGCATAAGCACTTAAAGGAAATGAAGGCAATTCCGGGTCTTACCCATGAGCCAATTTTCCTTCCGCAGGTATGTGACTATTACAGCGGCATGATTGTTACCATTCCGTTCCACGCAGATGCTCTTGCAAAGAAAGTTACCTTAAAAGAACTCCACGAAGTTTTTGCAAAGCACTACGAAGACCAGAAGTTTGTCAAGGTTCTTGCCCTTGATGACGAGCAGATTACCGGCAACTTCCTCTCCGCCAACACCATCACCGGCTATGACGGCATGGAAGTATTGGTTTACGGTAACGATGAGCGCATGGTAGTTTCCACCCGCTTTGACAACCTCGGAAAGGGTGCCTCCGGTGCAGCCATCCAGTGTATGAACCTGATGATTGGTGCTCCTGAAGATAAGGGGTTGAATCTGTAGTTATTTCATCCAATAGTTTACATAACGCAAAAAAGCTTCCCTTGATTGGGAAGCTTTTTCTGTATTTGCCTTAAATGGTACTTACTATACGCTCAAATTTTCTCCCTTTAATCCTAAGAAGCTGCCTTCCGCAAGACCACCTTCCGGATGTCCGATTAACCACTTATTTACCGCTGTGATTAACTTGTCTTCGCCCTCCGCGTTAAGCTTTGCAGCAGGAAGGTCATAGTTTGTTCCCTTCGGAAGAACAATGGCAACCTGGAAACCTGCGCCGTCAACGCCGCATGGTGCATAGTGAAGAGTAGTTGCATAAACTTCTACTGCTGTGCCTGCCGGAAGGAAGAATGCCTTCACCTTTGCAGTGTCGTATGTAAAGTCTGCTTCCACCTCACTTAACAAACCTAACAAAAGAATTGCGTCCGTTGCTGCTACATTGATTTCGGAATCTCTGTGATATTCCAGCGCATTGAGCTTGTTATTGTGGCCGTTGCAATAACCGATCTGAATTGGCATGCAGCCATAGGTAACCTCTTCCAGTTTCTTAAAAGTTTCTGTTGCTTCCAATGCTGCAACACTTGGCTGATACACTACATTTTCCGGTAATTCTGTTTTCTTTAATGCCTCCACTAACGGAGCAAAATTAACGTTGTCGATTACCTTTCCGTAAGCCTTAAATTCCGGGCTGTTTACTGATAAAATCTGCATGTTAAATACCTTCCTTTCTGATTTTGGAAACCCCTCGTTTCCCACGTTGTTTTTATTATACACCGAAATTGAGCAATAAAGCTATTTAGTTTTTGCGGGATTACTCTTTTCTGTTGCGAAATAATTATTTCTTTTCGGGCATAGCCCTAATACTACAAGCCACGCACAAGTGCGTCTTTTGTTGGCCTGCCAGCCGCGCGTGGGATTACTTGCTACCCGTGAACGGGTCTCTCGGGTCAAACAGTGTCAACTGGTCACACTCTTGATCCTGCTTCAGCTGGTTGGCTATATAACTTCTTATTGCAGCAGTGTTCTTTCCTACAGTATCCACATAGTATCCCTTACACCAAAACTCGCGATTTCGGTAGGCAAACTTCATGTTCCCATACTTTTGAAAAATCATTACACTACTTTTTCCCTTTAGGTATCCCATAAAACCCGAAACGCTCATTTTGGGCGGGATACTTAGCAACAGAAGAATGTGGTCCGGACATATTTCTCCTTCAATGATATCCACACCCTTCCATTGACACAGAGTTCTAATTATTTCTCTGATATCCTCTCTCTTTTCTTGGAAGAATACTTTTCTTCTATACTTTGGTGCAAATACCACATGATATTTGCAATTCCATCTTGTGTGTGCTAAACTTTTTGCATCAGTATTTTGTTCTGACATTATACTGTCCTCCTAATGTGTATTTTTATTTGCGTAACTGGCAGGTCACGCCTTTATTATACACATTAGGAGTGTTATTGACAGGATTCAACGCTAAAGCTCTATGGAACCACGCGACTATCGCGTGGTTTTCTTAATACAAAAAACAGCTTGCGCATTCACACAAGCTGTTTAGACTATAAACAAACTCCTTCTCCTAAGCTGTTTTGATTATGCCCCCTTTCAATTAGATTCCTTTATTCTTCTTTTTCTGACATTCATTTTATCTATGATATATTCACGGAGCATCGGCTGAAGGCATTCCTCCGCCAGTTGCTGTGCCGGAATCTTATTAGTGGTTCCATGAACACGGTTGTTGACTTTTCGGCACCAGGCAAGGGCTTGTCCGTTTCAATCATCCAAAGAATTATATCTGATTCCAACCATGAAGTTTTCACGAACATAGCGAACTGTGCTCTCCACCTTACCCTTAGTCTGGCCTCTGTAAGGTCTGCATAAAACGGGTTTGAAACCATAAAATCCGGCAAAATCAACAAATTTAGGATTCATTTCACTTTCAGATTGTTTCAATAGCCTTTTTATTACGACCTGTTTCAT
>JAGAQI010000046.1 GCA_017622795.1 Lachnospiraceae bacterium | reverse complement strand
TCTTACTAATCATTGTTTTTGTCCTCCTCTTTTTTATTTCTCGCCCATCCTTCTCCTGCAACCGGAGGTTTCCGGGTCCTCCGGTTACGGACGGGAAAAATACTATGTAAGTTAACCCTTAATACCGGTGTTTGCCAAGCTTTCTACGAAGCCCTTCTGTGCAAACAGATACAGTACCAATAATGGGATAATTACCATTAAACTACCTGTAGAAATAATGCAACTGGTGTAACCCGGGGAAGCACCCGCGGTGTTTTTCAGTATTGTCTGGATATATGCGTTCAGCTGGGTAGCAATTCTGCTCAGCTGGATGGATAATAACTTCGTATTACCAAGGAACATCTTGGAATAAAAGCCATCTGTCCACTGCCATACGAAGGAAAACAGGAAACAGGATACTAAAATCGGCTTTGCATCCGGAAGCATAATCTTTAAGAAGGTTCTTAAAGTGCCGCATCCATCTACATAAGCAGCTTCCTCCAGCTCGATTGGCTGGTTACGGAAGTACTGACGCAATAAGTAAATATACAAGCCGTTCTTTAAGCCCATACAGCCCGCACTCATTAAGTAGTACGGAAGAACGGAACCACGTAAGTTCAATGCTTCGCCGTTAATTGCCTTGAAAATTCCGAACACATCGAAGAATCTAAAGTGCAGGTGCAACGGAGTTGCAAGAATCTGTGGTGGAATTACAATAAGTAAAATTACACAGGCAAACCAGAAATTTTTAAGTGGGAACTTAAATCTGGCAAAGCCGTAACCTACTAAGGTACACATGGAAACCTGCAGGATTGCAATGGTAAGGGAAATAATCAATGTATTTCTTAACGCCTCACCATATCCCATGAATTCTGCGGCCAGCTCATAGTTTGCTGTGGTGAAGTTTGCAGGAATATTAACAACCATACTGTTGTATAAATCCTGCTCTTCCATGAAGCTTACCGAAATCTTATTAAAAATCGGCTGAAGAATCAGGAAACATAAACCAAACATCATAAGCAAACGGCAGATGCGGTATGCATAATTCAGCGATACCTTTTTTAACAGGTAACCTTCACTCTTTTTGTTTCTGATCCAGAATTTTTGCCATCTATTCTTTAATGTTTTGCTCTTAGTCATAGTAGTACACCACCTTTGACAGAATAAATGAGGTTAAACCTATGATGGCCATTACGATACCAAAGTATATCCATGCCATTGCCGATGCAGGACCATAGCTCAGCTTTGCAAGCATAATTTCCTGAATCTTTTTTATCACCTGGTTATCTGTTCTCATACAGAAGTCTACAATCGTGTAAACCAGATTTACTAAGAGAAGAGGGCTGATCATCGGGAAAGTAATTTTCCATAAGCTTTCCCAGGAAGTACAGCCCTCAATGGAGGCTGCCTCATACATACTCTTGGAAATGGTCTGCAAACCGGACAAGAAGATGATAATCTGGATACCGGATGCAAGTACTACGTCGTAAATTCCATCGATAATATCAAATACTACCTTAAATACGCTGTTACCAACACCGGATACATTTAATACTTCTTTGATGGTGTCAGTAATGGAAACGCCGGTAGCACCTTCCATTTCGATAACGTCTCTCATTTCCGCCATAATCGGGTTATCATATTCTACACCGAGGATAACACCGGAGGATAAGATAACCGGCAGGAAGAATACGCCTCGTACAAACGCACGGCCCTTAAATTCCTGGTTTAACAGGAGGGCAGCGAAAAAGCTGAATACGATAATGGCAGGAACGTTAATTAACATTCTGGATAATTCTTCCGTTAACAGTCTGGTAAATGTTAAATCTACCGTAAACGCTTCAATAAAGTTTTTGATTCCAATGTACACATTTGTAAAGCCATCCGGACCTACCTGAACGTCACAAAGGCTCATGTACAGGGACTGGAAAAACGGTTTTACCATAAAGGCAAGAAAGCCAATTATGAAAGGGAGGATAAACAGATAGCCGGCAATTGCCTTTCTCTTCTGAAGACCCTCATATTTTGATCTTCTCTTCATATTATATCTCCTCTCTGTCCTTTCTGGTGCTTACCGTGTCACGATGTAGTCTCTTGCAGGTACTACCGTGCCTTCAGGTGTTGTGTAGTCATTGTAGTCGTAGTTTACGTAAACCTTGGTACCGTCTTCATAAGTAGTACAGGTTACGTTATTGCTAAGGAATTCATGGTCTGTCATTTCCTGGTTGAATACATGACCAAGCTCGCTGTTGAAGCGGTTGTATGTTTCATACATTTCATCCTTGCAAGCTGTATATTCAGAACCGAAATACTGAGTGTACAGTGTATTCTGCAGAGTAAACGGATTTTCCTGCATAATGTTGAACGCAAGACCTGCGCCGTATTCTGCAGACTTTAATAATTCGTCTTCTGCATTTGCGGTTAAGTTCAAGGCTTCACCGGTGTAATCCACAAATCCGTGGATTGCCAACTGATAGAACGGAACCTGCTTATCGATGATGGTATAGTCAGGACCGCCAAGATCCATATTGGTAACAATGTCGGCATATGCTATCGCATATTCGTTACCGGCGTTAATCATCACCTTGGTTCCTTCGGTAACCTGTGCAAGGTAGGAGGACTGAAGTTCTCTTTCCTTTTCACGGCTGACCGGCGCTTTTCTGTAGAAATCGGAGGATAAATCCTTACCCATATCCTGGAAGGAAACTCCCGCTCCAAGGTCATTTACCTTTGCGACAAAATTATCCGCCATCTCATATCTGAGGTTATTCTTTAACAGATAGTAAGCTGCTAAATCCTCACGCTCGCCGAATACAACGGAACTGTATTCATGAAGCTCTGCCTTTTCTTTACTTACCTGACGGGCTGCGTCGGTAAATACGAAGAAGCCTTCCTTTAAGCCACTGTCGATGGCATAATTGGTAATACCGTCTAAGTACAGGTTAACTCCCTGTTCCTTTGCCGTAGCTGCAAGTGCAGTCAGGTCTTTGTTTCCGCCAAGCTCCTTTACTGCCTTTACCTTAGAGAACATGGTCTGACGGACACCGTCATTTGCCCAACCGGTAACCTTTACGGAAAGGTTGTTCATACCGGAGTTCTTCATTTCGGTAATCAGGTCTGCCGCCTCATCAAAGGTGGTAAGTGCTAACGGTTTGGAAACCGGGATACCGAATACCTGCTTAATCTTATCGATTGCGCCTACAATTTCAACCACTGCAGGTGCTTCTTTTGTATCTGTCTTTTCCATGGAATACATGGAAACCAAATAATCTTTATAAGCCTTTGCCATATCTACATAATCGCCGGAATTTACAAGCACGTATTTCTGCTTATAAATTTCTCCTTCCGGAAGCTGCGGCTCGTAAACGTAAATATCGCCGTTATTTTTGCTGGTAACCTCATACATTTCACGTTTTGTAACGTTAATTGTGGAATTCACATAGTTGAAGAGGTTAAATCTGCCGCTGACGTCTGCCTGAATGGATGCATACGGTGCACCGTTTTCGATAATGCAGACATAGGAAGCATTTCCTTTTGCTATACCGAATGCGTTGAATGCGGTTCTTGTTTCATGTACCAGGGCATCTCTTACCTTGGACATATCCCAGCCGTATACATCTGCATAATAGCTGTTTTGTGCAAGCTTGCCGTTGTTAAAATTGATTAACGCACCGCCGCCGGCAGGCACTAACATGAAGCCTTCGTCTGCCTGGGAACCTGCGCCGAAGTACGGTAACAGGCACAAATTGTAAACCGGATAATCCTTTTTACCTTCGATGCTGTCTGCCGGAACTTCTACGGAGAAACCGGTTTCGTCCAGACGGTAAATCACGCTGATATTATATACCGGCTTGTTGGATGTCTTTTCTGCGGTGTCCAGTTCCTTATCTAACAGATACTGGTCATAAGAATACTCGACCTCTGCAAAAATCTGCTCCAGCTTTGTTTTAATTGCTTCGGTTGCACTGTCACGGATAACATAGATGATACCGTCCGCCATGGATGGGTAACGCTCCAACAATGCATCCTTTTCTTTTTCATCACTCTTACTTAAGTTGTTGATATCAAGCTTTTTGTAATACTGGGAAAGTAAGTTTTTACTACCGCCGGTTAAAGCACCTTTGTAGGTTTCATAATCTTCCAGGCTCATAACCGGAGGAATAATGAACTCTCTTTGTACATCACCGATGGTGTAATCAATTTTGATGTAATCCTCGCCCTGCTCTACTTCATAAAGCTTGTTTGTTACACTGAACTCATGGCTGTTATAAGTGGTGTTAACACCGTTTCTGTTACCGTAGGTTAACAATACCGTAGAACGTAATTCGCTCTTTTTATTTGGAGTGCTGGCAATGGTATCTGCCGCAATTCCTTCTTCGGAAGGATTGGAGCTCCAAACCTCACCGGTTTCTTTTACGGTAACTGTAAACTGGGTTGTTTCTGCGTCCATGGAGAAGAGGAACTTGTCATTTTCCATCACATATTCCTTGGCATCTCCGCTGTACCCTCTCATTTGAATGATTTCTTCTTCCACAACCTTATCCGGCCATAAAATAATTACTGCTACAGCCGCAACAATGATTGCAAGAATAACCAGAGGGCCAATCAGACTTTTTAATTCTTTGATGATTGCAGCTTTGATTTCTGCTTTTCTTTCTTGTCTCATACTTTCCCTCCGAGTTACATTCTAAAGAGAATTTCCCTTACAATAGATACAAAGTATGCAATGCCCTGGCTGATCATACTGAAGAACAGCAGGAGGATAAATACAATTACCAACATTGCAAAAATTGAAAAGAATGTAAATAAAATGGTTTTTTTCATGGTGTATTCGTGAATCTGCATCATGGCAACCACAATGTAAATTGCACAGAACACTAATACAACCGTATTGATTACTCCGTAAAACTCTGCTTCGTTTACCGTTACCATATTACTGAAAATAATCAGTGGGAACTGGAATAACGGATAAGGAAGCATTGCATAACAGGTTGCCATGTAAATCTGAGGAAGTCTTGCCTTACCGTCAAACAAAGTGGTAAGTGCCCAGTTTCCGACTACCCACAGCGCCAGCGGAAATAAAATACTTCCGAGATACATGAAGATGTTTACTTCCGGCCAGTAAACCTGGTTAAAAATAAAACTGGTAAACTGCAGACTGGTAACTCTGGCAACTAAAGTCAAAATCAATATGGTATTCGCTACTGCCATGGAACCACGTTTTTCGTGGGTTAAGTCCCAATAACCATCCAACGGATGTGTCATGCAGTAAAACGCGAATTTAAAATTTTTAAAATAACGCGTATAGGTTTCTTTCTTCTTTAATGAAGCTAACATATCTGCCTCCGATTCTTGACGTTTTTACCTTCTGAAAATATCTGCAGTATCAATTTCGTGTTTAATCTTTCTTATTCTGCCGATGGCAAGAGGTACTACAATCAGTACGCCCAATGCAACGACAATCCAAATAATATTTTCTTCTACCCATTCCTTACGGTAGTACTGGAATGCTTTGGAATAGTTATCTGCATCCCACTTTAATTCGAAGTAGTCCATTGCTTCGCGGTAACGCTGCTGACGAAG
This sequence comes from Lachnospiraceae bacterium, assembly GCA_017622795.1. Lineage (GTDB taxonomy): Bacteria > Bacillota > Clostridia > Lachnospirales > Lachnospiraceae > SIG299. Next base: position 12,066 of record JAGAQI010000046.1, on the reverse strand, counting down.
AAGTGCACGGCCGATGCCGATATAAGCTAAGTCGTAGTTACCGTTTAAGGCAATTACCTTCTGCCATGCTGCCTCAGAACCTGCATAGTCGCCGGCCTTAAACAAATCCATGGCTTCGTAAATTAAACTGCCGTATTCGGTTGGTGTAAAAATAGTAAGACTACAGTCTACCTGGTCAAGAACCAACAGGTCATAACCCATATGCTCGATTGCGGAAGGTGTACGGAAATAACCATCCACATTACCGCTGCCGCCGAAGGCAAATAACAGGTTACCCTGGTCATCGTAACCAAACAGTCGGCCTCTGTTTCTGTCTAATACTACATAGGATTCATTTTCAAACGCTGTTACGTCGGTTAAAAGGGACGGACCGGAGAAGCCGCCGGCATTATCAATCCAGATATCACCGCAGATTACCCAGTTACCGTTACGGATTAAGATGTCGCTGCCCATCATGTTCAAACGACGGACCGGATCCACACTTCCGTTATCGATTTCAACTTCCGTTACATTGGTTGTAGTTGTGTAAATGAAGCCTTCATGGTCGATGTAAATATTGTCATATTCGGTCGGAACGAAGTTTTCCATCTGGGCACGCTGTGCCTTGGTAGCTAACTTTTTCCAAACATAATCGATAAAGTCGTAGGAAGCCGGTGTGGCACCTACATAGCCGACGAAGGTTCCGTCCGGCTCATATTTAATTAAGCCCTTATTGACATTGGTGGCGATGCAGTATACACGGCCCGCACTGTCAATAACAATCTTGTGAGGAAGGAATTCCATTGCCTGGTCAAAGGTTGCATCCACCGGCTTTGTAAAAGCCATGACATACTCCAAATCCTTTGTCAGCTTTAAAATTCTTCCGTTACTCTTATCTGCGATGTAGAAGTAATCTTCATTTACCGCAATGTCATGAGGTGCGTTGAAGGTGTTAACTTCGACGTCACCGGTGAACTCCGTGATTTCACGAACCAACTTGATTTCTTTGGCGCCGGTTCTCTGAAGCTCTAAAATTCTGTTATTGTTTGTATCACAAATGTAAATATAATCTTCGTAAACGAACAGTCCCTGTGGGGATGTCATCTTCTTATCCAGACCGAAGTCTACAGCGGTATAGGAACCTACCACCTCGTAAGCGTCCGGTGAATATTGTACATCTCCCCAGTAGTCATATGTATAGGTATAACCTTTTTCTGCTGCCTGCGCCTGTATTGGCATACTTACGAGAATCATAAGACAAGCCGCAACCAAGGCTCCTATTCTTTTTGCTAATCTTTTCATAAGCATTCTCCCTGCATACGATGTACAATTAATCTTTTAAACCGGAACTTGCCATGGTTTCCAGAATCTGGCTCTGGGATAAAATGAAGATGGCAATCGGTACTATCATTAAAACTACGTTAACTGCGGCCTGCTGACCGGTTCTTGCGATACTGCCGGCTGCTACCTGGTTAAGAGCAAATGCCAGCATTTTCTTTTCTTCGGAATAAATGAACTGGGTACCGCCGTTGTTCCATAATGCCTGCACCGAGAAAATAATCAGTGTCAGCCATGCCGGTTTTACGTTTGGCATTACGATTTTAGAGAAAACCATCCATTCGTTGGCGCCGTCGATTTTTGCTGCTTCAATCAGTGCCATCGGAAGACCTTCCATAAACTGCTTCATTAAGAAGAAGCCCAAGGTTCCGCCGATTGCCGGGATGATCAGTGCCCAGTAGCTGTCAATTAAGTTCAGCTTATTCATAATAACGTACTGCGGAATTCCTAATACCGTACCGTTGAACAGCATTGCCGTGGTTACGATTTTAAAGAAAAGCTTGCCGCCCGGGAAGTCGTACTTCGCAAGTACGAAGGCACCCATGGAAGCGATAATCAAATGACCTGCAGTACCAAGCGCTGTAACAAATACAGTGTTGAATATGTATCTTGGGAAGGTTACCCAGCTCTTACCCATGGATACGAACAAGTCCGCGAAGTTATCAAGCGTTGGGTTCTGCGCGAAAAACTTTGGTGGAAACCGGTATAATTCATCCAAAGGCTTTAATGCATTTTCTATCGCGAACACAATCGGGAATGCCATGATGATTGCAGCCAGCGCTAAAAACAGATAGAGGAAAATGTCGCCCCAGATGGAACGGTTGGGTTTTCTTCTCTTTATTAACTTTTTCTTGTAAGGTTTTGGTTGTTTTGGTGTTTTTTGCTTTTTGCTCATATCATGTTCCTACTCTTCTCAACAGACTTTGAATTGCTTTGTTACATAAAATCATCATTAAGAACAAAATGGTTGCAACAGCGGATGCATAACCCATTTCGAATCTGTCAAAACCATAGTCCCAAATATGGGTTACGATTGTTCTTGCAGCGTAGTCCGTACTCGGATAACCGCACAGCACCTTACAAACATCAGAAACACCAAAGGAGGAGGTGATGGTCATAATGGCACCGAACAGAAGCATCGGCTTCATACCCGGCAGGGTAATATACCAAAGTTCCTGCCAACGGTTTTTTACGCCGTCCATGTAACCTGCTTCGTACTGGGACTGGTCTACGCCCTGTAAGCCCGCTACGAAGGAAAGGAATCCGGAACCAAGGCTCATCCAGAGGATAACCAGCATACAAATCCAAAGCATGTAATCCGGATTGATTAACCAAAGGATTGGCGCGTCGATGATGCCCCACTCTATGAGATAGGAGTTTACATAACCGTAAGCGTCACCACGGAACAGCTGGGAGAAAATAACGTAACAGGTACCCGCAATGGATGGTGCGTAGAAGATAATTACGGCAATGGTTCTTATCCAGCGCGGAAGTTCATTGATGAGCCACGCAAACAGGAAGGAGGCAATGTAGCCTAACGGACCGGTAATAATGGCAATCATCAAAGTGTTTTTTAAACCTGTAATGAATACGTCATCCTCCAGAATCAGGTTAATATAGTTTTCGAGGCCCGCCCAACGTGCAGGCTCGAAAATGTTGTAATAAGTAAAACTGTAATAAATAGATGTGAGTACCGGCAAAATAGTAAAGGTAAAGAACAGAATTGCGTACGGTGCCAGGAACAAATAACACATCTTTCTCTGCTTTGCTTTTTTGACGCCGACTTTAAAATTGTGCTTACGCAGCGCCACGTATTTTTGTAAATACTCTTTCAAAGTGTGTCACTCCTTTCTTAGTCTTCGTACATAGGTAAGTTAAATTCTTTACGCTTCTTTGCGATTTCTTCGTTAATCTGAAGCACATAGTCAATGATGGTTTCTCGTGGGTCTTCCTTTACCGTGGTTACCTTACGAAGTGCGTTGGTAACATGACGGCCGGTGTAGTAACCACCAGGAATTTCCTTGATACCCTTTGCCCACTCCCACTGCTTCTGTAATTCTTCGATATCCTTTGCGCTCCAGGACAGCTGAACGAATGCGTCTCTGTTTGCGGTTGCATATCTTGCGGAGGAACCAAGCAATGCTTCCAGTTCACGTCCATAGCGGACCTGAGTGTCTGCATCTGCCCACCACTTCATGAATTCCCAGGCTTTCTGCTTTAAGCTTTCTTCCTCGGTTTTAATCATCATGGTAGCGCCGCCGGCAATAAATACGGAACGGTCGATGTAGGTGTTACCGTTTTCGTCTACGCGCTCGGTACCAGGAATCTGGGTGAATTCCCAAAGACCTCTGATTTCCGGTGCGGAAACGGCTAAGGTATTATAAGTGGAATACGGTACGATACCGATTGGCATTTCGCCGGAACGGAAACGGCTTACAAAGTCGTAAATTTCAGGAATACCGTAGTCGGTAAAGTATCTTGCGTATTCTTCGAAAGCTTCTACGCCTTCTTCGGAATCGATAATTGTTTTTGTGTCGTGTTCGTTATATAAGTCTCCGCCCTTCTGGAACAGAAGTGCAAAGTACATATTTAAGTCGGAAGAGGTACTTGCCACCGCAAGAGAGTTGGTGGAAGTAGTACTACCGGAAGCACTAGGAATGGCTACGGTTAAACTCTTGCCCTGGATGGTCGGAAGCATCTCGATAAGCTCGGTCCAGGTGTTCGGAGGTGTTAATCCGAGTTCTTCCAAAACGTCGGTACGATAGAACATCATACAGAAGGTCTGGGTTTCCGGTACACCGTAAATCTCATCACCTAAGATGAACTGGCGGTAGGAGCTTTCGCTGTAAGGTGCCAGTACTTCTTTATAGTCTGCAAACTGTGTGATTGGTTCTGCTGCACCACGGAGTGCGTAGTTAACCGGCTGATTGGTGTCGGCAGAAATAAGTACGTTTGGACCTCTGCCCGCCATAACCGCATTCTGTACCGCATCCTTACCAACGATTTCCAGGTTAACCTTAATTCCGGTCTGAGGAGTAAAGCTGTCGTCAATCATGGACTTTAAGATAGTACCCTGGTCGCGGCCGGTGGTAACCCATACAGTGATTACTTCATCCTTGTCGCTGTAAACGTCACCAACGGAATTATAGTCAACGGTAAAGGAAGCAATGAAGGACTTTACTTCATGCACTGCCTTTTCAAAGAAATTGCTGTGGTCTTTTTCTACTGTTGCGCCGGTGCCGCTTACTACTAAGTAGTCAACGTCCAGCTTGATTTCGGACATGCTTAAGATTGCAGTACCGATAGCAGTAATATTATCTTTCCAAGTGGTAAATTCTGTTGTGATTTTTTCCGGACGTTCCACAAAACGTTCCATCTGGGTTGCTACGGTCTGTGCGGTAGCAACATGTTCGTTCTTTTGTCCGGTGTAGTCTACGGTATCATCCACGATCTTATACAGACGCTTGGTTTCCAGTTCCATCGCCTCGATAATTTCCGGATATACGGACTCGATATGGTAGTCACGGTATTTATCAGGAGAAGCGCCGGTGTAAACCAGAATCTTACGGTACATCTGATTTAAACGGTAGGAGGAATCGGATAACTCGGAAAGGATATGTCCAAGTCCGCCAAGGGTTGCTTCCAAACGGATGGTATGCGTACCTGCTGTAAGGTAGAACTCGTAAGGAGTTCCTTCTTCATCTGCAAGGGTTAAGCTGTTCCAGTCGTTGCCGAAGTCAAAGAACACTTCCTGCATTTCAGTAAAAGGAATCTCGCCGTCAATGTATAAGCTACGGCAGGAAACATTGCCTCGTGCGTAGTTCTGACGGGCCTTTACCATAATATTGTAGTAACCGTCTTCCGGAACGGTGAATTCCCATTCAATCCACTGACCTGCTGTTTTCCAGGTATCACCACCAACGTAATTGAGAATGGTTTGGGTTACGCTGTATGGGGATGTATTTGCGGAAGCCTTATCAAACTTTGCATAAAGGGAAGATTCGGAACGTCTGGTGGATTCTTCACCTTCAATTTTTGCCACATAGTTTAAACCTTCGCCTGTAGCCGGCGCACCGCCCTGTGCATGATATTCTTCATAGGAAGCGGTTTCTTCTACCGCTGCCACCTTAAAGGAGCGGATAATCATCGGCTCATTTTCGCCTTCTAAGGTAATGGTGTTTTTACCTTTTTCAAAGTAGAAACGGTATGGTTCGATTTCGTAACCCATATCATCTCTGAAATATGTATTCTGCCAGTCGTAAATTTCAACCTGCATCGGACGGATTTGGTTGCCCTGGTTATCTACCTTTGGTTCACCGTCATCGGTCCAGATTCTTGTAAATGTAATATTTTCTGCATCATCAAACGGAAGCTCTCCGTTAATCTTTAATGTTCTTTCTGCCGGAACACCTCTGGATGCTACGGTTAAGTATTCTAAATAAAGATTGTAGAAGCCGGCTTCCGGAATATCTACTTCCCAGGTAACTGTGGAACCTGTTTCGGTGTAAAGGGCATTGCCCTCGTAGGCTTCCACGCCGGTTCCTTCTTTATAAGAAAGAACATTCACGTCTACCGTATGCTGAGGCATTGCCGCATCCTTATGATTATTCTGATATCCGGTGTACGTTCCCTCCAGCATTGCACCCTCTGCATCGGCAGTCAAATCTGCTCCTGCATATTTTTCACTGAAGTTTTCCACCTCCTTGAAGCCTGACAGCCAGATTGCCACACCGGCAACTGCAACGACTCCGATGAAAATCAATAGTTTTTTAATCGCGCCTTTCATACATGCCTCCCTGTTTGATTATTCTTCCTCTATAAAAGTTCACTAATGATGTATATGCTATAGGTAATATAGCATAAGAAGCAGACTAGTCTGCTTGCGCTTTTTAATCATTTTATACAAATAGTATACTCTATCATGATGAAGTGTGCTTATTAGATTTTGCTATCATTCTTTCACACGTTGCTCAAAATTTGCTCATTTCCCATATAAATTTCAGCGATTTCTTTACTTTTTGAACAAATAATGATATACTGCTTTTAGTAAAATTGTTCAAAAAACTTGAAAACGCTTACAGAACAGTCAAAAACAAAAAGCAATTTTTGATAAACCACTAGCAAGATATGGAGGTATCTCATGGCCAAACACGAAAAATTAAATCAGTTTGATGATTTAAACCTTATTAACAGCGACTGGTCCGGCACAAAATATATTAACAGTACCCACGAATTGGTAGCTTACCATAACGACACCATTATCCGCATTTGGAGAAATGTGGAGCCACGGGGGTTTAAACCGCACTGGCACTCCTCCATCGAAATAGTTCTTCCTATCGAGAATCATTACGATGCTAAAATCAGTAATAACGATTACCGTGTCAACCCGGGAGAAATTCTTGTAATTCCGCCGAGAGAGCTTCATGAGCTCATTGCTCCGCCTGACGGTGTACGTTTTATTTTCCAGTTTAATATCAATGTCATGGCCCAGTTAAAAGGTTTTGCCGCCATTCAGTCCATGCTTTCAAAACCCCTTCATATTACAAAGGATACCCACCCTTTGGTTTATAATGAAGTATATCAGACTTTGCTTGATATGTGTAAGGAATATATTTCCGGTAATCCATACAGTGAATTATCCATCTTTTCTTTATTAATAAGAATGTTGATTTCCCTGTACGAAAACCACATCCAGACCACTGACTTATTCCAAAATGTCAACGTGAACAAGCATCAGGAATACGTGGCAAAATTCGGAAATCTTTTGGAATACATTGACAGCCACTATACGGAGGACCTTACCCTGGAAGACATGGCAGACATTATCGGCTTCTCCAAGTATCATTTTTCCAGATTGTTTAAGCAGTATACCAATTTCACATTCTGCGATTACTTGAAGCACCGCCGTATTCAGGCGGCAGAAATGCTGTTAGACCAGCCGGAGTATTCCATTACGGAGGTTGCCCTTCAGGCCGGCTTCCCAAGCATCTCTACTTTTAACCGTATTTTTAAAGAATACAAAAACTGTACGCCGACGGAATTCCGCAACATGCGTCAAAAACGTCGTCATTAATAAAAACACAAGAGAAATTGGAGGAATTTATGAACGAAAACAAGTTATTTGCCCTTCATATGGGCAAGGCAAAATGTGCCGTTGATTTAGGAGACGGTTCCGAGCGCGGAGAATATGTCAACCAGGACTATATTTTACATACCCTGGGCAGACCGCACAGAAGCATTTCTTTAATGTATTGCTACTATCCGTTAGATAAAGGCTGGCCGGGCAGAGCCAGTGTAGTTCACGCCAATCCGGACGTATCCTTTGCCTGGGATTATCCATATGATGATTACTTCACTTATAAGGGCGGTCTCGGCGGCACCACCGAGGATGAGCCTTTCACCTGCATGAGAGACATCCGCAGACACGGTCAGGATGTTACCCTTACCCTGACTATTGATCCGCACGTTTCCGATGAACACTTAATCGCCATTGCAAAAGATTTAAAGCCTTTCGGTCGCATGATGCTTCGTATCAATCACGAGTGTACCGGTAACTGGTTCAGTTTTACCAAGCGCAGTACCTATAAAGAAATCGGTGAATTTTTCTGCCGTGCACACCGCATCATTAAAGAATACGCACCTAATGTACAGACCATCCTTTGCACCGGCGGTGTGGAAGGAGATAAAAACGTTATCGAAATGGAAGATTGCTTCGCTGATGCAGTACGCTGCACCGACATGTGGTCCATCGACAAATATTTCGCCCTCCATTGGGGATGGCCATACGATGTAGCTGAACGCGGCGGCAACTCCCATGGTCGCAGTAATATCCGTGAAATTTACGACTATACAAAAAAATCCTACAACCGTTTCTCCGAGCTTTGCGACGGTGCCAAGAAGCCAATGATGATGAGTGAATTAAACGCCGACGGTGATGTTACCGGTCCTTATGAGCAGGCAGATATGGTAAAGGAATTCTGTGACATATTAAAGGAAGAAAATGCCACCTGGTTCACCAACTTCTCCATGTACCAGTTCCGCGACAGAGGTCGTCTCGGTCTCGAAATTGAGGATCCGAACAATCCTGAGGTTGGTATTGCACAGCCACTTTTGGAAACCTACAAAGAAATCATTCACGATGACTACTTCAAGCCGGAAATGACTATCGGCGAAGAAGTACAACTTCCGCTTACTCTCCGTTGGGGCGGTGCCGAAGATGCAGAGGGCATTGCAATTCCTCTCCATTTTGAAAGTAACCCACACTTCTGTGAGGTTGTTTTCGAAGACGATTCCAACCTGATGATGGAAATTAACGGGCATTGGTTCTACAAATCTCCTAAGGCAAAAACCATCGACCTCATGAGTGCTTTCTTCAAGAAGCCGCTCACCGGTCCATGCGACTTGACCTTAAAGATTTTTGCACCACCTGCCTCCGGTGAAAACGACATTTCCACCGAGGACGGTTTATACAACAGCTACACTACCATCGAAAAGCTGCCAAAGATCCGACTGAGATTCGAACCGGTGGAACTTGCAAAGTAGTTTACATTTTTTAAGAGGACTGCCTCACGGCAGCCCTCTTTTTTCTACCCCAAAATGTACCGACAGAATATTTGCCGCAGTTTTCCTCCTTTGACTCAGCCACTTTTTACGGTTGCTTACCAAGGCCGGTGTTTCTTTCCCTAACGTAATGCCGGTTCTTACTCCGGGTTCCCATAACTCGGTGTCGGAGAAATATGTTCTGATGTAGTGTATATATGAATTCTGATTTGAAGTATGCAAAACGTCCGATGGACGTACTTTTTAAGAACGGTCCGGCTTTTGTCGGACACATAAAGTGTCCACAGAAAGCCAAACCATTCTTAAAAGCGCTGCCGCGCTTTTTGCACAACTTCAAATCACTCTACACCACCCGCTTCATATCAGCTTTTTCTCCGGCACCTCAAACAAATGGCTAACCCGTCGTGAACCGTCATCAGGGAAAGCTCCACCGCCCTTGGAGCCTGCCGAAAAAGTGCTGAACGTCAAAGTACGGAAAAGCTGCGGCAAGAAAAATTCTCCGTCGGTACATTCCCACCAAGGTAACTTCCCTATTTACGAAGCATTAGCACAAACTATAGTGTATGTGGCAATCTCCTTCCTCACACATATTCCAATTTACGCCATTTCACGCCCGTTTCTCGAACCATGTTCAGGGCTTTCCCGGCGGCTCCGGGTTTTCTTGCAGGAAGGATATGCCTGTCCTTTGGGTTTCAGCAATCTGTTTGAGGAGGAGGGCAATAATTTGTAGTGCAGGAATTTGAGGTGTTTCAAAAAGTGCGGAGCACTTTAAAAAAGATGCATCGGGTGCTTCTGGGCAAGCTTGCTTGTCCAAGAACACCTGTGCATCTTTTTTAGACTACATCCACCGGATGTTTTGAAACATCTCAAATTCAAGTCAACATTACCACCCCGACGACGAGTTATTGTGAAACCCAAAAGGGACAGACATACGTTTTCCTCCATGCAAGAAAATCCGGCAAGCCCCCGTGGAAAGCAGCTGAGTGGTTCGAGAAACGGGCGTGAAATAGATAAAAAAACAGAGGTCAGAAATCATGAAATGATTTCTGACCTCCAAAACTCAACTTACCACATTCTGTAGTTTCCGCTTAATGCAAGATATGCAAAGAAGTACAGGCAATTGTCATAGTATCTTCTCTTGCCTTCACGAAGCGGCATTTTAAAGAAACTTTCTACCCACTCACGGCTGGCCTCGGTTGTTGCTGCCAGAACACTCTGTGCAACCGTTGCAGGAAGTCCGACCGGATGAAGTGCCAGTTCCTTTACTGCAATGGTTCCGTCGATTTCATAAATATAATATTCACCGGTACGCAGTGCAGGCAACAGGAACTTCTGGATGTTTGCTGCTGCGTCGCACTGACCGATATCAATACCGAACCACTCATAATCCAAACCGATATTTGCCACGGTACGATAAGAATCACTAAAGAACCAGTCATGACGGTCATGGGTCCATGGAATCGGACGGCTCATAGGGGAACCGTCAAACTCTGCATATTCTGCGGAAAAGCCGGTGTCCGGATGACATGCCTTGATTAAGTATTCGCGGCTTGCTTTAGCTGCTTCTTTCCAGAATGCTCTATCTTCTTCATATGCCCAAAGTGCAAACAACTCATAGAAATGAGGAAGATGATAGGACGGGTCGGTATAGTCAATACCCGGAACAAACAAAATCTGCTTGTTTTCTAAATTCCACATCGGAACACCAACTCTGCCGTTTTGACCCTTATGCAGACAGGCACGTAAAATTTCTTTTGCTTCTGCTTCGTAGTTAAAAATGCCCTCGCCATTGCCCCAGCGATGCGCTGCAAAGAACAGGGACATGGCGAAAAATTCTTCACCATCCGGTGCCGGGCCATCGGCATTCTTTGTACCGTCGGTAGCACAGGACCATGCAAAGTAACCTTCATTATAACCGGTTTCCATCCACATGTAGGTCTTTGCCCACTTCCACAGGCGGTCAAATTCTTCCTTCATATTTAATTGTACACAAATCATCATGCCATAGGACATACCTTCGGTACGGGCATCATTATTACCGGTATCCATGATGTATGCCATGTCATCTCCTACAGGGAAATAGACACGCTCATCCTCTTTACCATAAAACCAGGTTTGGCGAATTTCTTCCAAGCGTTTTGCAACCTCCGCTTCGGAAAAACCGACTTCCGTAAATACGTTACGGTAATCTTTTTTCTGTCTCATAATTCTCCCTCCTAAAACTTGTTTTAATAGATTATTCTTCCCTTTTCATCCGGAATCCCACTCTTCCGGTAAAAATACGAATTCACCTGATCGCGCCAGTCCTTTGCATTTGTAAGCTGACGGCCAAATCGTTCTGATACATTAGCATACACTTCTGCAGGCACCCGTCCTTCCAGGGACTTCCAACATGCTATCATCTTTTCCACTTCTTCCACACCTTGGAAATGAGTGTCATAAATGTGCTGAATCAGTGTCTTTCCGGTGGAAAGCACATGCTTGTAAGGCACATGGTGGAAGAACAGCAAAAGTTCTTCCGGACAGGTATCCATATTGTTGTACATGGAAGCATTCGGTTCGTTGTACTGGAACGCATAGCCGGTACCCTTATCGGTACGGTCTACGCCGATACCAAGATGGTCTGCCCTGTGATAAGTACCCCAGCGGGAATACTCATAACCATCAACACTGCAACCATAATGTACATGTGGTGTAACCATCCAGCCGATACCAAGCGGGCTGGTGTAACGTTCATACACTTCTCTGGATGGAAGCAGGATAGAAAGCACCTTTTCCACCACTTCATCCTCATTGGACAGGGTCTGGCGAATCCACTCTTCCGCAATTTCTGCCGCAGAAAGGGAGTTTTCAAAAGCCAAACGCCCAAAACCGTACAGGTTTGCCGCCGCCAGCACATTTCCGGTCCAGTTTAAGTCATTACCGGTGTTAATTACTGCCGCAATACCGGTATTTAGATTTCTATGTTCGGTTAACCCGCCGCCGATAATATCAGCCACGGTGTCGTTTTCTTTTCTGATATAGGTCTTGAACTCCAGAATTTCCTTAAACATCGGAATCAGATAGCATACATCAATCTGATGACCGGTGTATTCCTGGGCAATCTGCACTTCCATCATCTGGTTGGTTTTCTTTAACCCGCCAAGAAGCGGTGCCACAGGTTCTCTTACCTGGAAGTCCATCGGACCG
>JAGAQI010000045.1 GCA_017622795.1 Lachnospiraceae bacterium | reverse complement strand
TTCAGTTGCCTTCTTATTTAAGGAGTTATAACCCTTTAATAAAGCAGGTGCTGTGGACTTCTTCTCGATGGTCTGTCTACCTTTTCTAACTAACTGGTTAAATGTAGGCATTAATCTTCACCTCCTGAATTATTTCCTTTCCGCCGCATTTTATACGGCTTCCTGGTTACATAAATAGGCCGCGCAACTATTAAACTAGTCACTGAAGCGTTGTGATATTTTGGCGCAACAAAATAACGCGCCTAGCACACGCGAAGTATATTATATCGTGAAAGAATGCAAGTGTCAAGCAGTTTTTTAAGAAAAAAAAGGCAGAAAAGCATATTCTGCCCTTCTGCCGTTGTAAATCATAAATCAATACCGAAATAATCTTCCAAATATTTTGTAATATAGTCTCCCCGGAGTTTTGCGAACTCTTTAATTTTCTGCATATGCGATTCTGTCCGCTCTGCTTTTGAGTATATTTCCGCACCTGTTTTCTTCAATTCTTTCAAATGCTCAAAATAATACGGAAGCTCTGCATCCCGCTCCGCGCACATGGCATCCAGAGTTTCACACACACTTTCATAGGAAAGAGCACCGTCCCGGTATTCCAGCATCTTGTTAATAAAGTAAGTTTTGCAGTCCTCCCGTTTTAATAATCCGGTCAGCAGCGCAGAATATCTGTCATTGGAGGGATTCGTCACCTGCGTGATATCATTCCGTTTAGCTCCTTTTTCCGCTGTACTGCTGTAGGTAGCAAAGCCCACGTCTGCATCATGCATCAGGAAGCGCCAGCGGCCATCCTTCTCGCCTTCTCCATATTCCTCACCGTCTGCTGTGTAATACCGGAAGCACCGGTAGTTACCCTGCGGCCAGTCATAATTGGAAATATAGATATTAAATGCCATGTAGTCCAGATAATTCTCTACATCAATCCAGTCGCATACTTCTGCATAAACTGCATCATCGGTCAGGTCCGCCTTAGAATACTTTTTATAGGTACGGTTATATTCTTTGGCCGCAGCATTTTCCAGCTCATCCTCCTTTAAGGATTTATTTTTGTCCGAGCCCTCTAAAACAACGTACTCCCCGTCGCTTTTTCCGTTCCGGTACTGGAAGTACTTGTCACAATAAGATTCATGGAGCCAGTAATAGCCATAATATTCCCCGTTTAAGTAGGCCACCGCAGGAACCACAGCCTCATATGCCGCAAATCCTGCCTTTCCGGCAAGCCTCTGCGCAAGTTCGTCTCTGATAAAACCGCTTTGAAAATCGTCTCCGCCGTTTCGAAGCACCAGTTTGTCATATTTCTTTATCAGTTTCGTTCCGTCCAAAGTCGTGGAACCAAACACGGAAGTTCCGAAGGTTCCCATATCCTCCTGATACTCTTTTCTGGCATACAGCTTTAAGGATTTCACCGGATGCTCTCTGGAGCTTCCGCCAAACACTCTTACTCCCGCATACTGGGCAAATAAAAGCTTTCCGTCCGCAGATACCGCCTCCACCGAAACCTTCCGCTCCGATTCTCTTCCTCTTTGCTTATAATTTTCTCCGTATAAAATGCCACCCGGTTCTTCCGTCAGCTCTGCCGGGTCCCCGTTGATGGAAACAATCATCGTGGTATAGCGTTCCGTCACCTGCTCACCCACAAAATAGGTGTGCACATAGGTATCCGAGCTGCTGCCATCCGTATACCAGGCTTTTGCCCGAATGGTATATACCATTGGTGCAACCGCATCCGTTCCCGGTAAGTATACTGCTTCTACGTAAATATTTCCGTCCGCCACAGGTTCGGTTCCGTCCATCGTATAGGTAATATAACCTTCTTTACCGTTTTCTATTGTGAGTTCCAACCATAAGTCCTCGTCGAAAAAGTATCCGGCCTCCGAAAAAGCCACATCCCCTTCGGTTCCGCGCCATGCGGGCATCGGACTCGGCGTTGGGGTTGGGTATTCCGTCGGCACAGGCGTTGGCGATGGAGTCACCGTCGATGCCGGCGTCGGAATTGCCGTTGGCATTTCTGTTTCCGCCGGAACTTCCGTCGGAGCCATGGTTGGTGTATTATTTTGTTGGTCGGTCGGTGTAGGAGAGGAGGCCAAAAGTATGGTCGGTCTGATTTCCTGTACCTGTTCCGGTTCCTTTGCACAAGCAGTCACTGCAAGAATCACTCCCGCAGCCGCAAGTAACAGGAACCTCTTTTTTTCTTTTGCTTTCACGTTGTTCTCTCCTTCGTTCTTAGGTCCATTCTATTCCGCTTCTTCTATATAATAGATTGCGGCATCATAATCCTGATATAATTCCGTTCCCTGGTTATAACCGGTGCCGGCAAAGGTCTGTGCCAGATGCACTCCTGCTTTATTTAACAGGGAACCGGAAACCGTTATGTCTTCTTTGGCTCCGTCCATCTTAATAAACTTTGCTATGGTGTCATGCAACAACGAATCCTGTTTAATATGAATCGGGGCAATCATATTAATCAGCTCGCCAAAACGGTGCAAATCGTGTTTCACCGGTATATTATAGAAGTGATAGGATGCATTCTCTTTCAAACCACGGGTTTTCAATACATGGTGACCGCTGTGCGGTGTTACCTGTCCCTGCACGGTAATTGCCACTGCCTTATCCTGTTCTTCGGAAACCGCTATCCACTTCACCAAATCCTTATCAAAATAGGAATGATATGCCTGCCCGCGTTCCAACACACTACCGCCCAAACGGTACCACTGTCCGAACTGCAAGGTTTTTCTCCACTGCTTATACAAAAAAATCTGCGCTTTCATTTCCGTCAGTTCTTCTTTGGAAGCATCGCTGATATTCGTTTCATATCCTAACACGCCAAAAGATGCCACTGCATAACGGGTAGAAAGCGGTGTATTCCGTAATGTCTGATGATTCGGACAGCCGGACACATGAGCTCCGATTACCGATTGCGGATACCCGTAGCTGTAGCCGTTCTGAATACCGATTCTTGCAATGGCATCAGAATCATCACTGGCCCAAATTTGAGGAAAATAACTTAAAATACCCAAATCAAACCGGTTGCCGCCGGAGGCGCAGCCTTCAAACAGAATATGCGGAAACTTTTTCACTAAAGTTCCCATCAGGCGGTACAAGCCCTGCATATAGCGGTATAAAAACTCGCCCTGACGTTCTTTGGGCAGTGTCTGGGAATACAAATCCGTAAAGTTCCGGTTCATGTCCCATTTCACATAATCTGCTGCCGACTGTTCAAACACATTGCTCATACTGTCAATCAGATAGTCTACCACTTCTTTATTGGATAAATCCAGCAGCATCTGGTTTCTGCCTTCGGCATGGTCTCTTTCCGGAATACGTACTGCCCATTCCGGATGCGCCCGGTATAAATCAGAGTTTTCATTTACCATTTCCGGTTCCACCCAGATACCAAACATCAGTCCCCGCTGCTTTACTTTCTTCGCAACACCCTTCAACCCGTTCGGCAGCTTCTTTTCATCTGCCGTCCAGTCACCAAGGGAGCTGGTATCATCATTTCGTCCTTTAAACCAGCCATCGTCCAGCACCAGAAGTTCAATACCGATCTCCGATGCCGCTGATGCCAGCTTTTCTATTTTCTTTTCATTGACGTGGAAATACAGTGCCTCCCAGGAGTTTAAAAGCACCGGACGTTCTTTCTTCTTCCATTCGCCCCTTACAATATGTTCTCTGACGAACCGGTGCATGGAACGGCTGATTCCCTCATAACCGGTATCGGAATAGGTCATCACCGCTTCCGGAGCATACAGTTCTTCTCCTGCCTTTAATAAAAACCATCCGTCCTCCGGACGCATTCCGGTAACAATATGTGTCTTTCCGTGGGAAGTCATCTCCACCACTTCTTTATGACCACCGGAATAAATCAGGTGAAACCCGTAGCATTCGCCAAAGTATTCTCCTGCCTGCGGTTCACTTACCATAAAGAACGGATTCTGCCGGTTGGAAGAAAATCCCGTGCCGGAGTCAATGACATACTTGCCACCGGCCATGCACAGCTCTTCCGCCCGCATTTCCCTTGCCCAGTCGCCATGGAAGGAAGTCACCTTGGACCGTTCCCATTCTACATCCAGCTGCAGGCTCATTAACCTGCGTACAATAATATCTTCTTCACCGGAATTAATAATCCGCGAAGAACGTACAATGCAGTCGCAGTCTTCAAATGCCGTATACACCAATTCCAGTACTGCATTACTATTGTTATCTTTACACTTAACTACAAGAGAGTTTGCCACCGCTTCCGGATTGGCCGCCGGAGCAATGCTTTCTGCACTTTCTTCAAAATAAGACGCCGGTAGACCCTCCGGAGAAACTTTTTCTGTACGGATAACATGCTGCCAGTAACGGAAGTCCGAAGACCTGCTGCCGTCCCTAAGCTCTAACTCCGCAAAGGCTTCTCTCATATCGCCCTTTCCTCTTGTGGAAAATTCCAGGCAGGTATCATCCAGAGCCAAGGTTGAAGCATCCTTGGAAAGCACGGCGGAGCAGCCGTTTGGATTCGGATATTTTTGCTGTAGGGCAAGAACCGCATCTTTCGACAGGTCAATTTTCTCACCGTAGTACAAATGCTGTAACAACCCCGATTCATCGATATAAAAAACATAGCTTGTGTTTTTGGTTTCTAAAATAAAAAGCTTGTCCTGTTCTTTTATCATACCGTACCCCCGAATCATAATCTCTTGCACAAAATCTACACTTCTTCTCCAATTATAACACAAAACCGCGGAAGAGCAAGACATCCTACACTCTTACTTTGTCTTGCCAGTTCTCTTTTGTGCTGTTATAATTAAGCTAAATCAAGTATCGGAGGCAACTGCTCATGAACATGGATTTTAAACGCAAATTACCGATTCCTATGGAAATCAAGGCCCAGTATCCGTTTACCCCGGAACTGGAAGCCATAAAAACAAAACGCGATAAAGAAATCAAAGATATTTTTGAAGGAACCGATGACCGTTTTCTTCTGATTATCGGTCCCTGCTCCGCGGACAACGAAGATAGCGTCCTGGACTATATTTCCCGCCTGCGTGGCGTACAGGAAAAGGTTTCCGATAAGATTCTTATCATACCGAGATTATACACCAACAAGCCCCGCACCACCGGTGACGGTTACAAAGGAATGCTTCACCAGCCGGACCCGCATAAGGGAGAGGATATGTTAAAGGGCGTGGTAGCCATCCGTAACCTGCACATCCGTGCCATCAAAGAAACCGGCTTCACCTGTGCGGACGAAATGTTATATCCGGAAAATCACCGCTATCTTTCCGATATTTTATCTTATCTGGCTGTGGGCGCGCGCTCGGTGGAAAACCAACAGCACCGTCTTACCGCCAGCGGACTTGCCATTCCGGTGGGCATGAAAAACCCAACCGCAGGGGACCTTTCGGTTATGATGAATTCCATTACCGCTGCCCAGCACTCCCACACCTTTATCTACCGGGGCTGGGAGGTAGAAAGCCACGGCAACCCGCTTGCCCATGCCATTTTGCGTGGCTATATCAATCAGCACGGTCAGTCCATGCCAAACTACCACTATGAAGACTTAATCCGCCTTTCCGATGCCTATGCCGCATCCGGCTTGCAAAATCCATCGGTGATTGTGGATACCAACCACTCCAACTCCGGCAAACGCTGGCAGGAGCAGCCGCGAATCGCCCGTGAGGTACTTCACAGCTGCCGCCAGTCCGAGGATGTCAAAAAATTAGTCAAAGGACTGATGATAGAAAGTTATATTGAAGACGGCGCCCAAAAGCCGGGAGAAAGTGTGTATGGAAAATCCATTACCGATCCGTGTCTTGGGTGGGAGAAGACAGAACGGCTCATTTATGAGTTGGCGGAGATGGTGTAGAAAATATGCATACAATGTTAAAAAGCGGTGTGACCTGATGATCACACCGTTTTTATTTATATGTTAGTTGTTTTTTGAGTGTGTATGCGCGCTGCTGATTAGCAATAGCAACCTGTGAGGTAATCAATAATTGACATAGCAATTGCAGGGGTAAGAGACCCCTTTTCATTTTGAAGGCCATACAAATCGTAGCAAAGAAGGACTTGGCATATGACTTACACTTACCTTTTATCCAGGAAATCCATTTAGACTAAAAAGCTACGCAGTGCGGAACTTTTTCAAAATTTTCAATTTAGAACGCACCGCGTTCCATTTCGGCACTCACTGAGTGCCAATTTTCTACGCACTGAGTAGAAAGTTCCTGTAACTGTTCCCTTGCTATAAATTGGTGCGACATCGTCGCGCTAATTTGGAATGCATCTTATTTTAATCTATATTTCCTATCCTTATTACTACCAACACTTTCAATATAATCAGAAAGTCCTTTCAAAATATCTTTTGTTCGACTTTCTTTTAATCTTAATAAGTTACAGAAATCCCAAATACTATACTCTTTTCCATCTTCCATAAATCCTAAAATTTTATCATACTGCATTTGAGTTTTCTTGGTCACTTTTTTATCGCCGCTTTTTATCGCCGCTTTTTTATCGCCGCTTTTTATCGCCGCTTTTTTATCGCCGCTTTTTTTGAAAGAAAGCGATAACACCGTTCTATCCGGATCAAATCTTTCCTCTATCACCGGCTCTTCCCAGCCTTCATCCGCCCAGACATTAAAGATATTAGGGACACCACTTCCGGCACGTTCACCGATATTGATAAGATTAAACATTTTCATTAGAGCCTTGTTTCGTGGGTCAGATTCACCACCAATGCGCATCTGCTTTTTACCCGTTCTGACATACCCCGGATTTGCCAAAACCAGCTTGTCCGGTTCCTTACGGATAACAACACCGCGTAAGCCATGATAATCTGCATTAATCAGACAGTTTGCCAACGCCTCACGAAGTGCCTTGTG
>JAGAQI010000044.1 GCA_017622795.1 Lachnospiraceae bacterium | reverse complement strand
TACAATGAGACACAGTTACAGGATGGCGAAAAGTACATGGCAGTTATGGTTCCTGTAGCTCGTTGGAACGACGGTACTGAAAAGTACATGAGATTTACAGAATCCTGGAGATCCGTTAAGACTGATGGTTGGGGAATCTCCGTTAAGGGTGTAGGTAACGATACTAACAAGCTTAATGCAGCTTTAGCTCTTATCGACTACGCTTACAGCCCAGAAGGTACAATCCTTATGTCCTATGGTCCAGCAGCATTCATTAAGCAGAACGCTGACGGTTCCTTCGTAACATTCAACTTCAACGGCACACAGATGCCTGTTATCGCTGATGCAACTTATGCTGAACTTTGGGATAAGGCATCCGGTAACTACACCAACTACGCTCGTATGTACCTTGGTTCCACTCTTTCCTTCATGAAGAGCCAGGCTTTCGAATATCAGTGTACACACGAAGTTGGTAAGGAAGGTGCAGGTTATATCTCCACAGCTATCGGTCTTGGTACTATCAAGCATCCGGAATTAGCTATCACAGAGAACCCATGGTACACATCCGTTCCTACCGTTCTTCCTACAACTAAGGCAGAAAATGACATCATTAAGAGTTATGATCTGCTTGCTAACAAGTTCAGCACAGCTAAGGGTAAGGAAAATATCCTTGTAGACATGATCGTTAAGGGTTACGCTGGTGCAGGTGATGCAGCTATTACAGATGCAGCTTCCGCAGCAAGCACAATCGCTGGCGATGCATGGGGTGGTGCAAGTGCTCTTGACATCAGACAGGGTGCTTGGGAACTCCTTCAGGAGTACTATGAAACTCTTACAAAGTAATTTATAAGAGAAACAAGTAATAAAAAGTCAATAAAGTATTGGCAAACAAGTAATTAAATTCGGCGGAGGAGCTTTTGCTCCTCTGCCGGATAAAATAAAAAATTAAGCCTTGTTGCCGAGCGGATGGCAACAGTGAATTAATAAACTTTGCCGGCTTATGGCAAAGATTGGAGACAGAATATGTATAAGAAACAAATGATTCTCCAGCGCCTGGTGTGCTATATCGTATTAATAGCCGCTGCGCTCGTATTCGTATATTCATTAGGTCTTTTGACCGATATGTTTGAAATGAAATTTGAATATCATGCAGAAAGATATTACAAAAACGGCATGACAGAAGAAGCGTTATCTAAGGTAAAGGTAGCAGGTTCCGAAATTTACTATGACATGCAGCAGTTTAACCGCGAGCTTACCGGCGCGGGTATTGTTTTAATTCTTCTGGCGGTTTCCCAGTTTGTTTTCCAGAATCAGAACCGCAGAAAATATTACATCGCAAATTATATCACTGTTGGGGCAAATGCTGTCGGAGCAATTTATTACTCCTGGTGGGGCCTCAGCAACATATTATTATATAAAGAACGGTATTTGAAGGTCGATTTCGCAGAGCTTCAGAAGTTAAACGAAAGATACGGCTTTGCTTATACCGAGTCTACATTTTGGTTTGATGCCGGCAAATATGTATTTGGATTTGTTCTGGTTGCAATGGTTTTCAACCTGTTAAATATGGTATGGAAGATTTGCTTAATGAACAATGAAAAGAAGCTGGTAAAGGCCGGTAAGGAGGGCAAGGCGGCATGATGGATGCAAAAACAATAAAAAAAGACCGCTTACGTTATACCAAAAATAAGTTCTCCGCAAATTTGGCTTACGTTGCAATTTTATTCAATGTATTATATTTTGTAAGCATCTACAGCTCTGATGTAGATAATTACTACTACACCATAACCATTGGTTTTTCCGTATTATATAACCTGGTATTTCTTTTAACAGCATTTCTTTCTTCTGAAGGTGTAAAGAATTACAAAGGACATTATTCCTGGGTTATTATGGGAATCGGTGTATTACAGTTTGTAAGAATTTTAGGTATTCCGCGCATGGCTCACAGCACAGTGCTGAACCTTGACGGTGTAGATACCGTAGTTATGGGCAACAAGCAGTTTGCCTGGGTATGCATTTGCCTTGTGGTTTCCGGTGTTGCATGTATTGCTTCCGGTCTTGTAAGTGCTTATAAGGTATCCACTCTTAACAACTACTTAAAAGAAAAGGGACTCGCGTAGACGAACCAATACTTCCGAAAGAAAGGCGTAAACTATGGCTTCCTTAAGTTTAAAAAATATTAACAAAATATACGATAACAACGTACAGGCCGTTTTTGATTTCAATCTTGATGTTACAGACGGCGAGTTCATCGTACTTGTTGGTCCTTCCGGCTGTGGTAAGTCTACAACTCTCCGTATGATTGCAGGTCTTGAGGATATTTCCTCCGGCACCTTAATCATTGATGGTGAAGATGTAACACGTAAGCCACCAAAGGACAGAGATATCGCAATGGTTTTCCAGAACTATGCGTTATATGCTCATATGACAATTTATGAAAACATGGCATTTTCCTTAACACTCCGTAAGGAAGATCCGAATGTAATCCATGAAAAAGTACTTGCAGCGGCTGAAATTCTTGGTCTTACCGATCAGCTCAATAAAAAGCCGAAGCAGTTATCCGGTGGTCAGAGACAGAGAGTTGCCATGGGTCGTGCCATTGTACGTACACCAAAGGTATTCCTGTTCGATGAACCGTTATCCAACTTAGACGCTAAGCTCCGTGGTGCAACCAGAAGAGAAATCCTTCTCCTTCACAAGCGCCTCGGTGCAACCATGTTATATGTAACTCACGACCAGACAGAAGCATTAACTCTGGCAGACAGAATCGTTTGTATGTCCATGGGTTATGTGCAGCAGGTAGGTACTCCGTTAGAGCTTTACGATACTCCGGCTAATCTGTTCGTAGCATCCTTTATCGGTCTTCCGCCAATGAACTTCTTTGACTGTGAAGTAGAAGAAGATAAACTGGTGGGCAACGGCTTCTCCGTAAAGTTAAAGGCTGAGCAGAAAGAGCTTCTCAAGTACTATGTGGGCAAAACTATTACGTTAGGTGTCCGCCCTGAAAATATTACAAAGGGTGACGACATGACCCTTTCCGTAACTTTAAATGAAAACCTGGGCCAGACAACTTTAGTACACGGTACCATCGGAGGACATAAGGCTACTGCCAAGTTCCGTGAGTGGTCCAACTATAAGCCGGGTGATGAAGTAACCGTATCCTTTGACCGTATGCATTTCTTCGACAAGGATACTACCAAGGCAATAAGATAAAGGATAGGATACGACTATGAAAGAAATGATTAGAAAATTCCTGGTTTCCCTGAAGAAAAATCCTCAGGTAATTCCGCTTCTGGCACATACGGTTGCATTTGGTATCTATTCGCTTAATTTAACCGCTGTTTCCAATACTACGGCAAAGATTTACGGTCCTCATATGGGTCTGTGCTCTTTTGTAACCATGCTGCTTTCCATTCTGGCATATGTTTGTATGTTCAGTGCATACCCAAAACGTAAAAAGCCAAACTGGATTATGATTGCTATGATTCTGGTTATGTACGGAATTATTATTTTCTGTGATAATTTCTACTCTGACCGCATTTGGGCAGCAGTTAAGAGACCGGAAAATCCAATTGAAATTACTGAAGCAACTATGTACATTAACGATGCATTTAATCTTATGAGCACACACATCATCTCTGTTATTGTCAGTGCAGTACTTGTTGTGGCAGAACCAATTTATGCTAAGCTCTTAAAGAAGATTAATACATCCATTGAAATTGAAGACAATGGTGATCTTGGTGCAATTGAGTTAAGTGACGAGGAATAAGTTTTCAATGGCTAAAAAGAAAGATAAAAACAACCATACTCCCGAGAAAAAATCATCGGCTGACTATTACAAGTTAAAAACCGATGCGGTAAACCGGTTGGTCAATGCCGATAAAAAAACCTATGACAAAACCAAGGGTGACCCGGGTAAAGAATACCGAAGCAGAGGTTTCTTAGATAAAGTTCCTTCCTGGCTGAAAGCATTATTTATCAAGTTTTGGTTCAACGGTTCGGTTTGTTTCTTTATTTTCTGGGGACTGGGCATGTACGTTACCGACATGTTAGATATGATTTTTGTACTTGCCGTAGTTATGGGTATGGTTACCGATATTTTAGTAAACAATGCCTTCCGTTTTTTGGCGAACTATGAAGGGCAGAATGACAAATGGATGATGTTTCCGAAGAAAAAGTATTGGACTTTTGTGGCAAACATTCTCTATGCGTTTCCGGTACTTGTTGGCGTTATATGGTTTTATAACATATTCAACGTCGTGTTAAATAATATCAAAGGCACCGAAGGAAAAATGTACTTGGGCGTTGAGCCTATTGTCTTCGGGTTGACTTATATGGCAATTGATATGCTTTTCATCACGATGAAAAACACCATGATTAAAATCATATCCGACGCAAAACAAAAAAATCAGTAAGGAGTTTGTTATGGCATACCTCAGTTTAAAAGGAATTAATAAAATCTATCCTAATGGCTTTCACGCTGTTCATGATTTCAATTTGGAAATTGAACGTGGCGAGTTTATCGTATTCGTAGGTCCGTCCGGTTGCGGTAAGTCCACTACGCTGCGTATGATAGCCGGTCTGGAAAACATCAGTAATGGTGAGTTCTGTATTGATGGCAAGCGTGCCAACGAGATAGGTCCTCGTGAGCGTGAGATTGCCATGGTATTCCAGAGCTACGCACTGTATCCGCATATGTCCGTTTATGACAACATGGCATTCGGACTTTCCTTACAGGGCGTAGATGATGACGTAATCGACAGAAAGGTTCAGGAAACTGCAAGAATCCTCGGTCTTACCGATTACCTTGACAGAAAGCCTCGTGCTCTGTCCGGTGGTCAGAGACAGAGAGTTGCGGTTGGCCGTGCCATCATCCGTAAGGTTGGTATTTTCTTAATGGACGAGCCTCTCTCTAACTTGGATGCAAAGCAGCGAGTTACCATGAGATCCGAAATTACCGACATTCATAGAAAGGTTGGAGCAACCACTATTTACGTTACTCACGACCAGACAGAAGCCATGACCATGGCAGACCGTATTGTTTGTATGAAG
Organism: Lachnospiraceae bacterium; assembly: GCA_017622795.1. Classification (GTDB taxonomy): domain Bacteria; phylum Bacillota; class Clostridia; order Lachnospirales; family Lachnospiraceae; genus SIG299. The sequence continues at coordinate 51,903 of JAGAQI010000044.1, read as the reverse complement.
GATGGTTACATCCAGCAGGTTGGTACTCCGTACGACCTGTACTTCAAGCCGGTAAATATGTTCGTAGCAGGCTTTATTGGTGAGCCTCCGATGAACTTTGTTACATCCGAAGTAAAGGGCGGTAAGATTACTGTCGGAAAGGCAGAGCTTGATTTAAATGCTGTTCTTAAGGCAGATACTTTAGCTTCCTACGAAGGCAAGAAGATGGTTCTTGGCTTCCGTCCGGAAGGAACTGAGCTTGGCGAGCAGGCAGAGAGCTTTGTTCTGAATGCAGATGTTGAGTTAACCGAGTTACTTGGTGACAACACCAACGTATATGTTGATATTGACGGCGTAAAATCCATCTTAAAGGTAGATCCGCACGATACACCTGCTATGGATACCAACATCAAGTTCTCCATTCCTTACAAGAATGTATACCTCTTTGACGGCGAAACAGAATTCGTAATCGAAGAAGGCAGAAAGTAAAAAATAACGAAATATAAAAGGCACATAACTATATCTCCGGGTACGTGGTAAACCACTGTACTCCTCCGATATAGTTATGTGCCTTTTTTGTTTCGTAACGCTATTCACGTTCTTGTATTTTATTTTCTGTAATGATAGAATAATAAAGAATAGGAGAAATTTGATATGAAAGATACCATTCAAAAATATATACCGGATTATTATTACAGTAAAGTTGTGGATGTGGTGGGTCATGAATCTACCCGCCATGTCCATAAGGAATTTGAAATCTATTATATGAAGGAAGGCAGCTGTACGTATCATATTAAGGATTATACCTTTAAGGTAAAGCCCGGTGATGTGATTCTGATTCCCGGAAACACCAGTCATCGTACTACCTATGGCGGAGTTGCCCATTCCAGACTTTTGGTAAACTGTTCCGATGCTTATATTCCGGCGCCGGTGTTAGAACGTTTAGGCACCATCGGTTATTTATACCGTAACCACAAAGTAATCAGTCAGCTGGAGGAACTGTTTGCAAAAATAGAGCATGAATACGGTCATGCAGATGCCTTATCCGCAGAAGTGCTTAAATGTTTTACCGCGGAGCTGATGTTTGTAATTTTGCGTCATAAAAATGAGCATGAAATCAAGCGGGAAGGCAATGACTTTGTTTCTACGGTGCAGGAGTATATCCAGAATAACTATATGAATGATGTGAAGCTGTCCTCCATAGCAGAAATGCTTTCGGTTAGTCAGGAACATTTGTCCAGGGTATTTAAGCAGGAAACCGGCATTGGCTTCAAAGAATATCTGACCGGCTTCCGTCTGCAAAAAGCGGAAGATATGCTAAAATACGAAACCGGTCGTGCGGTCAGTGAAGTAGCCTATGCCTGCGGGTTTAACGACGGTAATTATTTTTCCTATATTTTTAAGAAAACCTATGGTGTTTCACCGACGGAAGTGAGAAGGAAAAAAGAATAAAATTTTTGGTATATTACGACTGATTTTACAGATAATAACTCCATAAACAAACATACAAAAAGTGTTTATGGAGGAAAATAATATGAAAGCAACAGGAATTGTACGTAGAATCGATGATTTAGGAAGAGTGGTTGTGCCAAAGGAAATCAGAAGAACCTTGCGCATCCGTGAGGGCGACCCACTGGAAATATTTACCGACAGAGAAGGAGAAATTATCCTGAAGAAATATTCTCCAATCGGAGAGCTGAGCATTTTTGCTAAGCAGTATGCGGAAGCCATGGCCCAAACTACCGGTCAGGTGGTAGCCATTGCGGACAGAGACCAGTTTATTGCGGTAGCGGGCAGCGGCAAAAAGGATTTACTTGCCAAGTCTGTCAGCAGGGAATTGGAAAATCTCATGACAGAGAGGGAAACTCTGGTGGCAATGAAGGGGGAAAAAAGCTTTGTTTCTATCAGCTACGACGAGGAAGAGTATAACAGCCAGGTAATTGTACCGATTATCTGTGAAGGTGATGTCATTGGCGCGGTACTGATTCTTGCAAGGGAAGCAAAGCAGAAGCCGGGAGAAACGGAATTAAAAATTGCCCAGACAGCAGCTTCCTTTTTAGGACGCCAAATGGAAAGCTAAGGAAGAAAGAGGATTCATTATAACGGAAAAATAAGAGAACAGAGGAAATGAAAATGCATACGTATGAAGATTTTTTAAAAGTAATAGAGGAGCTTCGCAGCGAATACGGCTGTCCGTGGGACAGGGAGCAGACCCATGCTTCCTTAAAACAATGTATGCTGGAGGAAGCCTATGAGGTAATCGACGGCATTACGGAATATGAGGCCACCGGCGATTACAGGAATCTTCGGGAAGAGCTGGGAGATGTTTTGCTGCAGGTGGTGTTACATGCCCAAATTGCAAAAGAAGAGGGGCGTTTTACCATGGAGGATATCGTGGATGAAATCTGTGAAAAGATGATCCGGCGTCACCCTCATGTATTTGGTGATGCTGCAGCAGAAAATTCCAAAGAATCCTTGGTGCTTTGGGAGGATATCAAAAAGCAGGAAAAGAAGGAAGAAACCTTGGAGGATACCTTAAATCGTGTGGCAAAGGCGTTTCCGGCAAATATCCGCGCAGAAAAGGTTCAGAAGAAGGCTGCAAAGTGCGGATTTGAGTATGAATCTCTGGAGCAGGTGCTTTCCAAAGTGAAAGAAGAACTGACAGAACTGGAGGAAGTAATTGCAGAGAAAAAAGAGTCAGAAAAAGCGGATACGGAGCGTATCGAAGAGGAATTTGGTGATTTGATGTTTTCCATGATAAATTTATCCCGTTTTTTAGGCCTGAATGCAGAAAATTCCTTGACAAATGCTACTAATAAGTTTATAAATAGATGTGTAGGCATAGAGTTACTTGCCCGTGAAAAGGGAGAGAAATTAAGCCAGCTGTCAGCAGAGGAATTAGATGCTCTCTGGCAGAGAGTGAAGTGTCCCATAAAACATAATTGACACTTTTAATAATACTTTTAGAGGAGGATTATAAAATGAATAAGACAGAATTAGTTGCAGCTATGGCAGCAAACGCAGAATTATCCAAGAAGGATGCAGAAAAGGCTTTAAAGGCATTCATCGACGTTGTAACAGACGAATTAAAGAAAGGTGAAAAGGTTCAGTTAGTTGGTTTCGGTACATTCGAAGTTTCCGAAAGACCTGCTAGAGAAGGCATCAACCCACAGACTAAGAAGAAGATCACTATCGCAGCTTCCAAGAACCCTAAGTTCAAGGCTGGTAAGGCTTTAAAGGACGTTGTTAACGCATAAGTCTAAAAAACGAATGAATGAAATTAAGGCTGTCAGTAATTTCTGACAGCCTTTCATTTTGTAAACGGAGGAAATATCATGAGACTCGATAAGTATTTAAAGGTGTCACGACTGATAAAAAGAAGAACCGTGGCAAATGAAGCCTGCGATGCAGGAAGAGTGTTAATTAACGACAAGGTAGCAAAGGCTTCCACAGAGGTAAAGGTGGGAGATGTAATAGAAATCGGTTTTGGCACCAAGTCTGTAAAGGTTGAGGTGCTGGATATTCAGGATACCACAAAAAAGGACGAGGCAAAGGATCTGTTTAAATATCTGTAAGGCATAAATCTTGATTCTGCCGCATACACTGTACGGATGGAACATTGGGAAATGCAGGGGGATGCGATGGATAACAAAATACCGGCAGAATCAGGTCCGCACAAATTATTACTGCAGGGAAGAAAAACAGTGGAGCTTACCGGAGTAAAGGAGGTTGTTTCCTTTGATGCCAAAGAGGTGGTGCTGAACACAACCATGGGGGCACTGCTGATTCGTGGTGATGAGTTGTTTGTAAAGCGACTCACCGTGGAAAAGGGGGAAGTTGACCTGGAAGGACGGGTGGACAGCTTTATCTATACCGACAAGCCGGGAAAGGCAGGCGAAGGAGATTCTCTCTTAAAACGCCTGTTCCGCTAAATGCTCCGTCCTGAAATGGCAGCAGAACTCCGGTATTTTTGCGCCATGATATGTTATGGAGTATTGGTTTCGTTTTGTTATCATTTGCTTTTGTTTCTGCGGGCATTCATCCGGCATGGTACATCGTTTACAGATGCAGAGGACATTTTATTCCTGGGTGCTGCGGGTGTTGGGTTCTTTTTGACGGTATATGAGTGCAATAACGGGATTCTCCGCTGGTATGCTTTTCTTGGAGCGGGACTGGGATGCTTTGCTTATCTCAGAACGGTGGGAGCAGCGGTGGAGCGTGTCAGAAAGTGGATATTGCAAAAGCTTCGGAAAACGGTTAAAATAAAGAAAAAGCTCAGTAAAGGACAGGTGTCGGCAGATGGGAAGAAGTGCCCGGAACACAAGAAAAAACGGAAACAAAAAGAATGGTCTTAAAATTATTGCCGTGGCAGTATTGGTGCTGTTTGGTGTTATCACCTACAGCGGTATTGAGCTGCAGGCGGAAAAGCGGGCATTGGAAAAAAGAAAGAGCGAACTGGAAGCGGCTCTGCAAACCGAGCAGGAGCGTTCGGAGGAGCTGGAAGACCAGCGGGCGTATATGCAGACTGTCCGTTACATAGAGGAAATTGCAAGAAAGGTTTTGGGATTGGTATATCCGGATGAAACCATTCTCCGTCCGGAGGAAGAAGAATAAAAAATTGGTCAGATTATGAGGAAGAGTTTTATGGACTCTTCCTTTTGTTTTGACAAAAATTGTAAATTGCCTGCCGTATAATACCGCACAGACGCTATAGAATACCGGTGTGATGCCGGTTAAGCTTTTTTACAGGAGGAAGTTATGGAAGGACAGAGAGAATGGACAGCCAGGGCGGCAAGGTCTTATCAGGAACTGGCCAGGGTGTTTTCTACTTATGTATCCGGGAAGATGGAACAGGAATGTGATTGCGGGGGAAGTTTAGAGGAAGGGTTTTCCTGCGATTCCTGCCCCAGAATTACCAGAGTAAAGCGGTCGGCATATAATCAGATGCTGGAAGGAAAGGAAGCATTGGTATACCAGTTAGAGGAAACGGCCAGGTATTTTCAGGAAATGGAAGCTTCGCTAAAGCGGGAACAATATCTTTCCGAAACGGAGATAAGGGAGCTGATATACTATTTGAGAAGATATCATATCAGGGCAAGAGAGGTGGAAACCGCATGCAAAAACGGTAAAGGAAGGGAGCTTTCCCTGTGGCTGAGATGTGACGGAGTGAGGGCTGCCATCTCTTTGCGACTGGCGGAGCGATTGATTTCGGAACAGCTGGGCTTTCCGGTAAAGGCCTCCTGTCCGGAACGGGGATATCTTTCAGAGGAAGAGCACTATTTTACATTCCGGGAAAAGCCGGCCTATTATTCTTTGACCGGTGTGGCCCGAATGGTAAAGGAGGAACAGAAGGTATCCGGAGATTCCTTTTCTTTCTTTTACGAAAATGAGGGAGAACTGGCCATGATTTTATCCGATGGCATGGGAAGCGGCGAGGCGGCAGAGCAGGAAAGTGAATCGGTGCTGCTTTTGCTGGAGCGGATGTTGTCAGCAGGTTTTAGGGAGGAAACGGCAATCCGCCTGATTAATTCTGTCCTGGCGCTTCGGGCGGAACAGAATACCTTTGCCACGCTGGATATCAGTCGCATCAATTTATACGGCGGAACCTGTGAATTTATTAAAATCGGCGGGGCAGCGACCTATATCCGCAGGGGAAGGTGGCTGGAATGTGTAGAAGCAAAGACGCTGCCCATCGGGATGCTGCAACGGGTGGATTATGACTTTATGGTAAAAAAGCTGTACGACGGGGATTATATTATTATGATGAGTGACGGCGTCCTGGATGCAGTACCGGAAAGCGAGCGGGCAGAATTTTTACAGCAGATTATCGGTGAAGATCCGGGGCAGAATCCCCAGGTAATTGCAGGGCGGATTCTGAATGCGTCCCTGTTGTTGCAAAATTTTGAACCTCGGGATGATATGACGGTACTGGTATGCGGAATTTTTGAGGAGAAATGAACGTTTTGAGTCTTGTCAATTCGGAACGGACTTGTTAAAATGTAGATACTATGGAAAAAGCATTTGAATTTTACAACAAAGTAAGGGCTTTTTGCAGGCAGAAAGAACTGTTGGCTGTGGGAGACAAGGTATTGATCGGTCTTTCCGGAGGAGCAGATTCCGTCTGCCTTTTTCTGGTACTTACGGAACTGGCAAAGGAATGGGAACTGACTCTTTTTCCGGTACATGTGAATCATAATCTCCGGGGAGAAGAGGCTCTGCGGGATCAGGACTTTTGTGAAGAACTGTGCAAAATGCATGGATTGGAACTGCAGGTGGTTTCCGTGCCGGTAGCAGAGCTTGCCGGAGAACAGGGACTTTCTTTGGAAGAAGCGGGCCGGAATGCGCGTTATGAGATATTCTTTAACAAAAAAGCAGAATGGGGCTGCCATAAAATTGCGGTTGCCCATCATAAGGATGACCAGGCAGAAACGGTGCTGTTTCAATTACTTCGGGGAAGCCGGCTAAAGGGTCTTTCCGGTATGGGGGCAAAAAACGAAGCAGTAGTGCGTCCGCTGCTTACTGTAACCCGGGAAGAGATAGAAATATTTTTAGCGGAAAAAAAACAAAATTATTGTATAGACAGCACTAATTTGGAGGAAGAATATACCAGGAATAAAATCCGCCACCGGGTGATTCCGGAAGCAAAGAACATTTGTGACCGGGCAGTAGAGCATCTGACGGACATCGCAGAGTATGCGGGAGAAGTGGAAAAACTTCTGGAACGGCTCACAGAGGAACTTTTTAACCAAACGGCTACAATGGATGGGGAAAACGGTATTTCACTCAAAATTGAGCCGCTGAGGAACGCAGAACGGCTTTTGACAGAGCGGGTCATCTATGAAGCACTGTGTAGAGTATACGGAAGAAAAAAAGATATTACCGCCGGATATGTGACAGCCTGCACGGAATTGCTGGAAAAGCAGACCGGACGGTATCTTACCCTGCCGGAGGGTGTGGTGGCAAGAAAAAATTTCGATGCTCTGTGGATTGGCCGGAACATTCCGGCAGATTCTTTTTGTGCGGAAGAAATCAGAGAGTTCCCGTACCGGACATTTTTACCGGCGATTGAAAAAAATCTTACCCTTTCTTTGGTATCACGGGAAAAACTATCGGAAAATATTCCAAAAAGTACCTATACGAAATGGTTTGATTATGATAAAATAAGTAAAGTTATTTCCGTAAGACCACCGGAACCGGGTGATGAAATCGCGGTTTATACCGATGGCAGAAAGAAGCAGGTGACGGACGTTTTTGCGGAGGCAAAAGTACCGGCGGAAAAACGGATGGTTTATCCGGTACTGGCAGCAGGAAACCGGGTGCTCTGGATTCCCGGCATCCGCGGAAGCGAAGATTACCGTATCACAAAAGAAACAAAGCAGGTTTTAGTAGCAACAATAGACGGAGGAAACGAAGATGGAAGATAAAATCAGTGTTTTAATTCCACAGGAAGAACTGGAAACAAGAATCCGCGAGATGGCGGCACAAATCAGTAAGGATTATGAAGGAGAAAAACTGCATCTGGTATGCATATTGAGAGGAAGCATTTTTTTCACCTGTGAGCTGGCAAAATACATTACCGTTCCGGTAACCATTGACTTTATGTCGGTATCCAGCTACGGTGACGGCACCGAGAGCTCCGGAAGAATTAAAATCATGAAGGACTTGGACGATCCGATTAAAGACAAAAACGTTCTTGTGGTGGAGGATATTATTGATTCCGGACGTACCCTCTCCCATCTGCTCTCCTTCTTAAAGGTAAGAGAGCCAAAGAGCTTAAAGCTTTGTACACTGCTTGACAAGCCGGACCGCCGTGTAGTGGATGTAAACGTAGATTATGTCGGCAAGGAAATTCCGGATTTATTTGTGGTAGGCTATGGTCTGGACTATGCACAGAAGTACCGCAATCTCCCTTATATCGGAGTAGTGGAATTATAAAAAAGACGGTTGGGAACCCCGGGTTCCCGATGGTAAAGAACTAGGAGGATTATATCTTGAACAGAAGCTCAAAAGGACAGGGTTTTTTTATCCTGTTAATTATTTGTGTGCTGCTTGGTCTGGGCTTAACATTAACCCATCAGACAAATGCAGTAAACTATACGTATCAGGATTATTTGGAGGATTTAGCGGATGGAACGGCAAAACGTGTTGTAATCCGGCAGAATGAAGAGGCGCCTACCGGTCAGGTCAGCGTGGTAGATAAAAATGATACGGTAAAAACCTTTAATGTAGTAAATACCCAAACGGCATGGCAGGCAGCCATGGATGCAGGAATCAGTCCGGAGGTTATGGATATTTCCAAACCGAACTGGTTTATGACCGAAATCCTGCCGATGATTTTAATTTTTATTGTCATGTTCTTTATGTTTAACATGATGATGGGCAGAAGTGCCGGCGGCGGTGATTCCAAAATGATGAACTTCGGTAAGAGCCGTGCCAAAATGACTTTAAATACCGATGGTAAGGGAACCACCTTTAAAGATGTTGCCGGCGTGGCGGAAGAAAAAGAAGAACTGGCGGAAATTGTGGATTTCTTAAAGAATCCGAAGAAATATATCCAAGTGGGTGCAAAAATACCGAAGGGTGTTATTTTAGTGGGCCCTCCGGGAACCGGTAAAACCTTACTTGCCAAAGCAGTTGCAGGGGAAGCGGGAGTTCCTTTCTTTACTACCTCCGGTTCCGACTTTGCGGAAATGTTCGTTGGTGTGGGTGCATCCAGAGTACGTGACCTGTTTGACCAGGCGAAGAAAAATGCACCATGTATTGTTTTTATTGACGAAATTGATGCGGTGGCAAGACACCGTGGTACCGGTATGGGCGGCGGACACGACGAACGGGAACAAACCTTAAACCAGCTGTTAGTAGAAATGGACGGTTTTGCCATCAACGAGGGTATCATTGTAATGGCAGCCACCAACCGTGTAGATATTCTGGATCCTGCCATTCTTCGTCCGGGACGTTTCGACCGTAAGGTTTATGTAAACCGTCCGGATGTTAAGGGAAGAGAAGAAATTTTAGCGGTTCATGCAAAGAATAAACCACTGGCAGAAGATGTAGACTTAAAGAGAGTTGCCCAGACAACGGCAGGCTTTACCGGTGCGGATTTAGAGAATCTATTAAATGAAGCTGCGATTGCTGCGGCAAAGGAAGACCGTGCTTTCGTTAGGGAAGAGGACATTAAAAAGTCCTTAATCAAGGTTGGCATCGGAATGGAAAAGAAGAGTCGTGTGGTAAGCGAAAAGGAAAGAAGAATTACCGCATATCACGAAGCGGGTCATGCAATCCTGTTCCATGTGTTGCCGGATGTAGGTCCGGTGTATACCGTATCCATTATTCCAACCGGCTCCAGTGCTGCGGGATATACCATGCCGCTTCCGGAACGGGATGAAATGTTCTTAACCAAGGGTAAGCTTTTGCAGGATATTATAGTAAGCCTCGGCGGACGTATTGCCGAAGAAATGGTATTTGATGATATTACAACCGGTGCTTCCCAGGATATTAAGCAGGCAACCCATACAGCAAGAAATATGGTAACCAAATACGGTTTCTCTGATAAGATCGGTCTGGTGAACTGTGAAATCAGCGAGAATGAGGTATTCCTCGGCAGAGATTACGGCCACACCAAAAATTACAGTGATGCAGTGGCAAACAGCATTGACGAAGAGGTTCGTGCAATCATTGACGAATGTTACGAAAAGGCAAAGCAGCTGTTAATTGAAAATAAAGCGGTTCTGGAGGCATGTGCAGAGCTCCTTCTCGAGAAGGAACGTATCACAAAAGACGAATTTGAGGCGCTTTTTGTATAATTTAACGGCGTGTTTTTGAGGGTGGAAAGAGAGTTGTTGTTATTTTTAACAAAAAATCAGGTAAAATTTTGTAAAGTTTGTGCACACTTATGTGAGAAACTGTACTATAATAACACACGTAAACCCCAATACATTATATAGTTTTTGCTACACCCCATAAGTAACAAAAATACCTTCTCCGAAAAGGCTGGCAAGCGATTGCCAGCCTTTTTACCTTTCGTAAAAGGCGGAGACAAAAAAGAGAGAGAATAAAAAGTAGACAAGAGAGGACAGGCATAATCTTTATGAATCTGAATTTGTTTTTTTCAGACGGAACAAAAGAATACCGGAATCCGGTAAATTGTAAGGCGGGAGATGCAGTGACCGTACGTTTCCGTGTGCCGGCCGGGTGCAGGGCATATCCGATGCTTCATACAGAGCAGGGAGAGCTTCCGATGGAGTTATCGGAAACAGGAAAGCGATTTGATTATTACACGGCAACCATTCATATGGCGGATACTCCGGTCTGGTATTACTTTTCCTTCATTTGTGAAGGTGTGATTTATCATTATGACCGCAGCGGTGTCACCAATGGGGCAACGGAGGAATTTTATTTCCGGCTGACTCCGGGCTTTGATGTGCCGGAATGGGCAAAAGGTGCCGTGATGTACCAGATATATACAGACCGTTTTTGCAACGGCGATAAATCCAATGATGTCCTTACGGGCGAATATACCTACCTTGGCACTGCAGTAGAAAAGGTAGAAAAATGGAATACTCCGGTGGCGGAATTGGATGTGGGCCGCTTTTATGGCGGTGACCTGGCCGGTGTACGCAAAAAGCTGGATTATTTGCAGGACCTGGGTGTAGAGGTTATTTATTTTAACCCATTGTTTGTATCTCCGTCTAATCACAAATATGACAGCCAGGATTATGACTACATTGACCCGCATTTTGGTGTAATTGTTAATGACGGAAAAATAGGCGACAGTGCCTTTGCAACATATATTAAGAGAACTACCGATAAGGAAAACCTGGAGGCAAGCAATGCTTACTTTGCCAAATTGGTGGAAGAGATTCATCGTCGGGGCATGAAGGTAATTATAGACGGTGTATTTAACCACTGCGGTTCCTTTAATAAATGGCTGGACAGAGAAGGATTTTATGCGGCCGGCGGCGGATACGAACCGGGAGCATATCAGTCTAAGGAAAGTCCATACCGGAAGTTTTTTAAGTTCCGTAATGAAAATGATAAAAATTCTTATGAAGGGTGGTGGGGTTACGAAACTCTGCCAAAGCTGAACTTTGAAGAATCTGAGGAACTTTGTGATTACATCTGCAGAATAGGTGCCAAGTGGGTTTCTGCGCCTTATCATGTAGACGGCTGGCGTCTTGATGTGGCAGCAGATCTTGGTCATACAGAGGAGTTTAACCATAAGTTCTGGAAACGGTTCCGCAAGGCGGTAAAGGATGCAAATCCGGAGGCGGTGATTCTGGCGGAGCATTACGGTAATGCGGCTTCCTGGCTGCAGGGTGATGAATGGGATACGGTCATGAATTATGATGCATTTATGGAACCGGTCACCTGGTTTTTAACCGGTATGGAAAAGCATAGTGATGAGTTCCGGGGATATTTATGGAATAATCATGAGCATTTTCTGCACTGTATGAAACATAACATGGCAAAATTCCAGACTCCGTCTTTATATTGTGCCATGAATGAATTGTCCAATCACGACCATTCCCGCTTTTTAACAAGAACCAATCATCAGGCAGGCAGAGTCCAGGTGCTGGGGGCGGAAGCAGCGGAAGAAGGTATTAATAAGGCTGTCTTTGCCGAAGCGGTAGTGCTGCAGATGTTCTGGCCGGGTGCACCAACCCTGTATTACGGTGACGAAGCCGGTGTGTGTGGTTTTACCGACCCGGATAACCGTCGACCGTACCCTTGGAAAAATGAAGATACAGAGCTGATAGAATTCCATAAAGAAGTGATAAAAATTCACCGCACCTATCCGGCGCTGCGTACCGGTTCTTTCCGTATGCTGCACTGTGAACACGGTATTTTGAGCTTTGGCCGGTTTGACCGGGAAGATCAGTTTTTTATTGCGGTAAATAATAACGATACGGCAAAGATTGTAACATTCTCCGTGGAAGAGTTGGATATTAATTCACCGTTTATGGTAAGCCTTATGCTGACCACAGAAAACACAATGACGCCGGAAGCTAAGCTTTATTCCGTGGCAGACGGTAAGCTTTCCCTGACCATGCCGGCATTCTCTTCCTTTGTGTTGAAAAACTTTAATTTGGAAGCCGGAAAGAGCAGTAAATAGAGGTTTGATTATATGAAGTATCAGAATTATATCTTTGATTTGTACGGAACTCTGGTGGATATTCACACCGATGAAAGCAAGGTGCCTCTTTGGAAAAAGATTGCGGTGTATTTCAGTGCCCAGGGGGCGGAATATACCGGAAAAGAGCTGAAGGAGCGGTATCTGACCCTCATTCGTGCAGAAGAAAAGAAGCTGCAGAAAAAACTGAAAAAGAAATATCCGGACATTACGGTGAAAGAAGTAGAAATTAATCTGGACCGTGTGTTTGCGGCGCTATATAAAGAAAAGGGGGTAAAAGCAAACAAGCAGTTAATCAGGGATTCCATGCTTGCGTTCCGCGCCATTACCATGGAAAAACTAAAGCTGTTTCCGGGCACCGTGGAACTTTTGCAGGGATTAAAGGCTGCGGGGAAAAAGGTGTACCTGCTTTCCAATGCGCAAACATCCTTTACTTATCCTGAGATGAAAGCCCTTGGTATTACCGGGTACTTTGACGATATCTTCTTTTCCTCTGATTTGGAAGTGAAGAAGCCTTCTGCAAAGTTTTATGAGGCGCTGTTCGAAAAACATGGATTAATAAAAAGAGAGTCCGTGATGGTAGGTAATGACCGGTTTGCGGACGTGCAGGGCGCATTGGATTTTGGGTTGGAAGCCATTTATCTTCACACAGAGCAATCCACACCGTTTACGGGAGAACTTCCGAAAGGAAGTGTACAGGTGGAGTGCCTTACGGATATTTTAACTATATAATTTTGCTGAGAGAGTCGAATTTGCTAAGAGGTAGCAGTCATGAAAGAGAAAAGTAGAAGTAGGATTCTTGCGAAAAACGCCGGGCTGATAATCGGCGGAAGTTTATTGTATGCTTTAGGAATGAATTTGTTCCTGACACCGCTTCATTTATTCAGTGGCGGAGGTGTGGGTCTTGCCCAGTTATTAACCTTGTTTTTGAAGAACCTGATTGATGTGGGAAACTTTAACCTGTATGGTATCGTATATCTGATTATTAATATTCCGCTTTTGTTCCTGGCATATTTTCAGCTGGGCTATAAATTTTTTATTAAGACTTTAATCGGCTCCGGTGCCATCAGTTTGTTCATTACCCTGGTGCCGACCTTGTCTGTGCCGATAGTAGAAGACTATCTTACTTCTGTACTTATCGGCGGTATTGCCTGTGGCGCAGGCGTAGGTATTATCCTGATTGCCGGCGGCAGCGGCGGCGGTATCGACGTGATAGCCATGTGGGCGGCAAAGAAACTCAGAAATGCCAGTGTAGGCAAGATTTCCCTGTATTTTAACGTGTTGTTATATGCCATTATGCTGTTTCTGTTTGATGCGGAAACCGTAATTTATTCGTTAATTTACACGGTAATCTTTACTCTTGTTTTAGACAAGACCCATTATCAGAACATCAATGTCCGGGTAATGATTTTTACCAAGAAAGACGGCATCGATAAGGCAATTAATGTGAGAACCCGCCGCGGTGTTACCAAGTGGAACGGGTGTGGGGCTTACACGCAGGAAGCTACACAAATCTTGGTGTCCTGCATCAACAAATATGAAGTCAACGAGATGATGGACCTGGTACACAGTATTGACCCGCAGGCTTTTGTGATTGTGGATGAAAATGTTATGGTAAGCGGCAATTTTGAGAAGAGGTTGTAGTACAAACTGTATGAGTGGAAGATAAAGGAGAAGAAGTATGCAGGACACAAAGGGTGATGGTTGGAGCAAGGACTGGATCAGGAGCCTGGATTTGGCTACCGAAAAGGATTCAAAAAAACTGAAATTATATCCGTTGCAGTTTGCTAACTGTGACCGTTTGGAAGCAAATGACTGCGTGTTTATCTTTGATGAAGTGGGAACGGGAAAAACCATTTCCTCCGGTTTGATGGCAATGCATTACCTTTACAATAATCCGGGGAAAAAAGTCTTGGTAATTACTACTCATTCGGTAAAAGGGCAGTTTCAGGACTGCTGGGAGTCCAAAATGCCTTATAAAGAACTGGGATATGATAAACAGGTTAAATATATCGGAAACCATTATGTGAATCTTACCAACAAAAGCAAAACAGAGTATGGTCTGATTATTGTGGATGAGGCCCAACTGTTTTTGAATGCCGGAACACGGAAGCAGGAAGCGTTAAGAGCGCTGAAAGCTGACAAGGTGGTATTTCTGACGGCAACGCCCGTAAAAGAAGGAAAGAGCGATTTAGAAGAATTTGTGGAGCTTGCGGAGGCTATTGTCGGAAAAGAAAAGGTAACAAAAGTAAGAAATCTGTTGTGCGGCAACAATGCCTGGAATGAGGAGCGGGTGAAAGAGGTCTATAAAGTAAATTCCTTTGATGAAACCCATCCGATAACCCGGTATTTTAAGGATACGATTAAAAAACTGGAGTTTGAAAAGAAAGAAAAAACGGAAGCCATCCGTCAGCAGGTGAAAGAGTGGGAGTTTAATAACCAGGACGAATGTTATCCGACATTATGCGATGAAATCAAAAAAATATTAGAGGAGCAGGAAGAATTAAGAAAACTGGAAGAAAAAAAAGACCCGAAAGACCAAAAAGAAATTCCGGACAGCCGTTTCATTGTGTTTACCAGAACCAAGAGTGAAAGCATCAAGGGAAGTGCAGGGGAACTTGGGGCTTATTTCCGCGAAAATGGCTATCAGGAGTTTGATGGACATGAAGAAGAGAAGTTTACCTATAAAATCCTGGACGGGGATGCATTTCAAGATAAGGATGCGGTTGAGGCATTCCTGAAGAAAGAGAAGCGGCCAACGGTGCTGATTCTCACGTATCAGGTGGGAGAGCAGGGCTTGAATTTAGCTGGCTTTGACCATGTGATTAATTTGCATATTTCCAGATTTCCTGCCAATTTGGAACAGCGCTACGGGCGGATTGACCGGTTAGATGCAGAGGGACACCAGGTTTTCAAAGAAATCTACATGGTGTTTTTATTACAGCGGTTTGGTAAAAGCTCCAGTACGGAGAATTATTATGAAGCGCTGGGTACGTATATTCGCTCTCTTTTACCGTTCTTTCCATCCAAAAATGTGTTATTGAATGAAAAAAATATGGAAAGTGTAAAAGAGTGGTTTGAGAAGGAGTTAAAGAAAACAGAGCAGGTGAAACCGGAAGTACAGCAAAGAAGACTGAACGAACTTGCGGAGAAGCAGGGCTACTATGGGGAAGGAATTACCTATTTTGACGAGTTGTTACCGGCAGAGCAGGCAGAACTCCGGCAAATCCTGGAAAAAGAAGAGAAAGAAAAAAACAGAAAAAAAGAAGAAATACTAAAGGGGCTGGAAGTTTTTATGCAGAAATTGCCGGACGGTGTTTTTTATGTGGACCCGTTGGATGTGGATAAAAATGGCAGACCAAAGGTAAAGCTGTTAGGTCATCCGAATGATTTTGGTGACGAAATCCGTGCAAGTCAGGCGTATCAGGAGTATTGTAAGGTGTTTAATGAAGAGGTAAACTACCGTGCTCTGGAGAAGGCTTATCTGGACAGGATGGATAAGTATTTTTCGCAACGCTTTAATGAGAATGATTTTTATAGCTTGTTTCCGTTTGACGGCTATCGCAGGGTGTTTGAAGCTATGTTGGAAGCGGAGGAGTTTCAGGCTTTACAGGGTGAGGAAAAGCAATACTTTATCAGAAACTGTGACAGCATAGCAAAACGCCTTCCGCTTTTATGTAAATTAAGACAATATGGAAACTACTGGATTTGGAAGCAGTCTAAAACGAAAAACGGTGCTCTCCGTATGGATGGTTTTGACTACGTTCCGTTTGTCCGGGCACTGGCTACTGGGACAGGAAAAAAAGCGGAAGAAGAAAAGCAGTATTTAGACTATTTTAATCTGACGTATGATGCGGAAAAAAAGCAAATAGAAGCCTCTGCTTTCTACAAACTGGCATTTCACTTTACCCGTAGGGAGGAAGCTCTTTTACGAAGCGGTGTAAATGATTCGGATTGGCGTTATTGCGAGCAGGAATATGAAGAAAACGGGGTTAAGAAAACAGAAAATTTCTTTTATCGTCTGGAGCTTAAGATGAAGAAGATAAACTCCATGGATGAGCAAGAACTTACGGAACTGTGTAAAGAAAAGAGACTGTCATTACAGGAGTATGTACAGTTGGGCAATCTTCATGGGGAAAAGTATAGGTATCGTACCCTGTTTTATCACTTTTTCTATGTCAAAGGAAAGAAAAAGAAATTACGTAGCTTATTTGATAGGAACGATGAAAAGTATAGTAAAGACTATACAGACCATTTGCTGCGTATAAAAACGGAGAATGGATATTGTTCATTGGAAGAGCTTTTGAAAACAGAGAAGAATGTGAAAGCAGCAGACTACTGGACCCGTGGAATTATGTACAATCTGTATGGCTTTGAGTGGGATAAGAACAATCAGCCTCTTATTTGGGGAGATTTGTTACCGAACCTGCCGGAAGAATTAAAGAACGAGAAAGTTTATTAAAAATAGTTGACGGCAAAGTAATTATGTGCTATAACTATGCATATAATTACTTTGCTTAGTTAAAGTAACAACGCAAGCAAAACCTGTGACAAAGAGTAAGTACCTTTAACAGCACCGGTACAGAGAGCAGCAGAATGGTGGAACTGCAGCACGAGTGGTTAAAGCGAATGGGCTTTGGAGGGCGACCTGAACATCCTTTGGAAGGTAGGGAAGCCGGAGTCGAATCTCCGTTAACAAAACCAGCCTGTCAACCGCAAGGGGCGCAGGGCTTAAGAGGGTATCAACAGGATACCAATACGGGTGGCACCGCAGGAGTTTACTCTTGTCCCGCGAAACTTTTCGCAGTGGATAAGGGTTTTTTTTATACCTCAAAGGCTGCGAATAACCCATTATTTTTAGTTTAAGGAGGATACTATTATGAAACTCAACAATGTGGATTTTGACACCTATTTTAACAATTATCCGGATGTAAACGGCTATTTCGGTAAGTACGGCGGCGCTTATATCGAACCAAAGTTAAAGGCAGCCATGGATGAAATTACAGAAGCGTACTTTTCCATCTGCCAGTCCAGAAAGTTCATTGCAGAGCTTAGAAGAATCCGTAAGGAATTCCAGGGCAGACCAACTCCTGTGTCCCATTTAGAAAGATTATCCGACGCTCTCGGCGGCAAGGTACAGCTTTATGCAAAGAGAGAAGACTTAAACCATTCCGGTGCTCACAAGTTAAACCACTGTATGGGTGAAGCACTTCTTGCAAAATACATGGGCAAGAAGAAAGTTATCGCAGAAACCGGCGCAGGCCAGCACGGTGTAGCTCTTGCTACCGCAGCTGCTTACTTTGGATTAGAGTGTGACATTTACATGGGTTCCGTAGATATTAAGAAGCAGGCTCCAAACGTTGCTAGAATGAAGATTTTAGGCGCAAACGTAATTGAGGTTACTCATGGCTTACAGACATTAAAAGAAGCGGTTGATGCAGCGTTTGACGCATACAGCAGAGAATACAAGGATGCTATTTACTGCATCGGTTCCGTTTTAGGACCACATCCATTCCCAATGATGGTTCGTGACTTCCAGAGCGTGGTAGGTATCGAAGCAAGAGACCAGTTCATCGATATGACCGGTCATCTGCCAAGTGCTATTGTTGCCTGTGTGGGCGGCGGTTCCAACGCAGCCGGTTTATTTGCCGGTTTCTTAAATGATCCGGTGGACATTTACGGTATTGAGCCTCTGGGCCGCGGCGAAAAGCTGGGTGATCATGCGGCAAGTCTGAAGTACGGTACCGAGGGTATTATGCACGGCTTTAACAGTATCATGTTAAAGGATGAAAATGGTGAGCCGGCTCCGGTTTATTCCGTTGCCAGCGGTCTCGACTATCCGTCTTCCGGTCCGGAGCATGCATTCCTTCAGGAAATCGGACGCGTTAAGTATGATGTAATCAATGATGAGGAAACCATTGATGCGTTCTTCACATTAGCACGTTTAGAGGGTATCATCCCTGCTATCGAAAGCTCCCATGCCGTTGCTTACGGTATGAAGCTTGCCAAGACGATGGATCACGGTTCGGTGCTTATTAACCTGTCCGGTCGCGGCGACAAGGATATGGACTACATTTTAGAGAATTACGGTATTCGTTAAAGCAAGATGCCGCCACGGGAAACTCAAGTTTCCTGTGGCGGCTTTTTAGATGCTCTTTTGCACCAATTTTCTATCCACTCAGATGCTTCCCACGGAGGCTTGCCGGGCTGTCCACGAAGCGAAAACCATGTCTAATGCCAAAGGCTATGTACCTTCCGGTTCCTCAAACAGTTGGCCAAAATGAAAACCGCATCCATATCGCTTCTTAGGTGTAGCCCGGAGCCGCCGGGAAAGCCCTGAACGTGGAGCAGAAAAATTGGTGCAAAAGACGGAGGGAAGTTTACCGGTGTTTTATCATACGTTCCAACTCCCGAATATTAGCACCGACATCGCTTTGCTTGTGTGCATCGGAAGCGGTTTCAATTTGCACCTTGTTTTTCTCTAAAACAGATAATAATTGAGGATTTAAGCCGAGTTCCAGTTCAGGGCTGTAGTTCAATCGTAAGCCACCGCTGTTTTCGGCATACATACCATGCTTGTTTAACAGCATAGCCAATTTGTTATAATATTCTGTTAAGTCCATG
Organism: Lachnospiraceae bacterium; assembly: GCA_017622795.1. Classification (GTDB taxonomy): domain Bacteria; phylum Bacillota; class Clostridia; order Lachnospirales; family Lachnospiraceae; genus SIG299. The sequence continues at coordinate 33,170 of JAGAQI010000044.1, read as the reverse complement.
TTTGGCTTATGGCCGAAACACTTGATGGAGTCAGGATGGGCGAGACCGCTAAATAAACCGCTCTCGCATAATTGGAACATAATTTCATAATATCGTTTATATACTTCTTCTACGTTTTTGCTTTCCCAAGTTTCCTTTTGGCGCGGATGATCAAAGCCCCAGCCGTCAATCCAATGCACGGAGCCGGTAAGGAAATCGAATTTGTAGTTACCAAGAATCTCTGACAAAATATCAGCAGTTTTAGGTATATAGCAGACTTCAAGGCCAAACTTCACTTTTACAGGGTAATCGGTCTTTTTCACTGTTTTTATAAATCGAGTATAGTCCGCTATCGATTCGGTCATTCTTTTTGTTACCCAATTATATTGAAATTCATTATATGATTGTACCGGTTCATAAACTTTCTCAAATTCAGTAAACTGATGGGTATGCTCCAGCAAGTAGATTTCATCAAGTCCTGTTTCTTGAGCAACTTTAATGAAGCCTTCAAAAAAATCCATAGTATAACCGATAGGATCTCCGTGTAAAAAGTGAATATGTACGTCTTTCATTATTTTATTCCCCCAACAGCAGTTTTATTTTCGATGAAGTTTTAAAATCAATGCCTCTTATTATGTATATTATTATGTTTTCTGCACGACTGTCAATCTACAATTTGGCTCTTATTTTCTCATGGCAAACCTTCCGGCGGATATTATTTTCCACGACCTTTCCCTGTGTAGGACATTCAGCACTTTTCCGGCGACTCCAAGGGGATGGAAGCTTTCAAAGATGGCCGCCTTTGCCGGTTTGGCTGACTGTTTGAGGTGCCGGTGAATGGTTGCTGTGTAAATGATTTGGGAGGGGCAAAAAGCGCGTGAGCGCTTTTAAGAATGAGTAGGAGTTCTGTGGACACTTTATGTGTCCGACAGGACTCTGCTCGTTCTTAGAAGTACGTCGTTCCGACGTTTTTGCACCGTCCAAATCTATAAAACAATATAACAATAAACTTCCGCCCCACCCGGCACCGAGTTTCAGCAAAACCGCAAAGGCAGTCATTAATCAAAAGAAAGCTGCAATATCCCTTGGCAAGTCCCCGCGGAAAGTGGCCGGGTCTTAGAAAGAAAAGGACGGGGAACTCCCCGCGGGGAAGGTTTTAGTCATAAACCAAATTTCCCTCTCATACACTGATAACAAAATGAATCACCGGGTGCAATATGAAGAAGAAACGGATTTTGTTTTTGCTGCTTGTTTTTCTGGCGGCATTTTTTGCCGGCTGCGGAGAGAAGGTCAGCAAACCGGAAAAGATAAAGGATATAGAATATACGGTGCAGGAGGAAAGCCGGGTGCCGGAGGAATTGCTGGCAAAGATGAAAGAAAAGCAAAAGGAAGCCTTTCAAATGACCTATGCAACGGAGGGGTATCTTTATATTGCAAAGGGGTACGGAACCCAATCAACCAGTGGCTACAGTATCCGTGTGACAGACCTGTATGAGGCGGCGGAAGGAATTGTTTTTTCTGCGGAACTGCTGGGCCCCGGAAAAACAGAACCGGTACTGCAGGTGGAAACCTACCCTTACGTAGTTGTGAAAATAAAGGACTTGGGTCTGGATGTTTTATTTCAATAAAAAGGAGTGCGGAAAATGGAGCTGAAAAAAGAAAATATCCACCGAATGAGTGGAACTGTGCAGAGTGCATGTCAGACGGTATCGTTTACTTTGGATGACGATTTTAATGTGCCGGACGCCAGACCGGATGTAAAAATGATTTTACGTGAAAAGGGAAGAATCCGGGTGTTGGAGAAAAAATGCAACGGAGGACGGCTGCATATCCGGGGCGTCCTTCAGGCGGATGTACTTTACATCGGAGAAGAGGGTGCCGGAATTTACGGTATGGAAAGTGAACTTCCTTTCGATGAAATGATACATATGGAGCAGGAAGATTGTTCCGGCATTACAATCCGTGCAGAGCTGGAGGATATGACCGCCACCATGATTCATTCCCGCAAATTAAATGTAAAAGCCCTGATTACCGTAAAGGCATTCTGCGAGGAAATCGAAGATGAAATTGTGGTGACGGAAGCAGAGGGCAAGGGACTATTTGCAAGAGCAAAGGACGTGAACTTCACCAATTTGGCGGCAATGCGGAAGGATACCATTCGGATTCGAGAGGAAGTGACACTTCCGTCATCCCGGCCAAACATCGGAGAAATTCTTTACAAAGAATTACATCTGACGGTAAATGAAAGCAGAGTGCTGGAAGATGAACTGTCGGTGAAGGGCAATATGAATGTCTTTTTGGTTTACCGGGGGATGGGTTTAAAAGAAACGCCGGAATTTTTTGAAACCAGACTTCCTTTTACCGGACGATTTGACTTGTCCGGGGCGATGCCGAGCATGATTGAAGATATTACACCGGCAGTGCTTCAGAAAAATATCAATATCCGGCCGGATGAAGACGGGGAAGAACGTGTAATTGAAGTGGAAGCGGTTCTGGAACTGGATATGAAGCTTTATGAAGAAAAGGAACTGATGGTGCTGGAGGATATTTACTCTGTGGCGGGCCACGTAAATCTTCAGGGACGCCGGGAGCTGATTCCGCATTTGTTAATGAAAAACCAAAGCATGGGAAGCTTTTTCGGTACCTATGAGTTGCCGGCAAGAGAGGTAACTCCGATGCAGATTTCCTATGGCAGCTGCGAAGTCCATCCGGAAAAAATCGGTATGGAGGAAAACAAACTGTCGGTGGAAGGCATGCTGGAGTTTAAAGTGTTGATGGTGACCGGTTCTGATGAACAGCCGTATCTCGGCGTGAAATTTTATGCTCCGTTCCGACAGGAGATTGAGGCGAAGGGCATTAATGAGGAATGTACCTATCATGTGATGCCGGTAGTAACGGATTCCTCTTTCCAGTTGTACCGCAGCAATGAGCTGGAATGGAAGGCAGAAGTGAATTTTCAGACCATCATGTTTTGCAATACGCCGGAATATATGGTGACCGGTGCAGAATTTGTACCGTTTACGGAAGAAGAGTTGGCAGGCCGGCATAGCATGATTGGCTATCGCAGCGAAGCGGGTGACAATCTCTGGTCCGTAGGAAAACGATTCCATGTATCTCCGGAAATGGTGGCACAGCAAAACAATCTGGAAGAGGAAATGATTCCGGCGGGAAAAATGCTGTTGCTGATTTGTAACGGGAATAACTAACGCTTAAATCAAAAATATCTCCCTGTACGAACCGTTAGTGTCAGCGGGTTCGCAAGGGAGATTTTTTTAATTATTTTATTTAGCGGAAGTTTCTGCAGTGTTTTCGGAAACTGCTGCATCGGTATTTGTTTCTGCGGTAACTCCGTCACGCCAGTCGGTAATTTTCTTCTGGGCTGCTTCCAATGTCTTTTGACAAATTTCAGGAAGTTCGCCGCCCCAGGCTTTGGTTGCCTCATCAAAGCCTTTTTGTAACGCATCCAGCATGGAGTCTGCCTTGGTAGGGTCATTGCCTGCCAACGCTTTTGCGAAAGAGAACAGACGCTCGGAGGTCTGTTCTACACCCCAGTAACCGTCATCTGCCACTTCTTTGGCAGCTTCGGCAGCGGTTTCGTCATCTACTTCGATGGTGCCGTCCTTAATCATATCGAAAGCATCTGCTAAAGTAGTGAATTTTTCTCCTTGCTTTAACAGCATTTTTTCTACCAGGGAACGAAGCTGAGCGGTTTTCATTTCTGCCTCTGCTTTCATTTTTTCAATGGTAGCTGCATCATATTTTACCGTTTTCTTACTTTCGGAAGCTTCTGATTTTTCATATTCTGCAGCAGCGCCTTCTGCTAATTTGCTATCGGTAATTTCTGTAGTTTTCTTTTCATTTTCTTTGCCAACTTTATTGTTTTCGTAATTGGCGCCCATAACCTGGGAGATTCCTGCGATATCCATATAATCCTCCTTGTGTACTTTCCTGTGCCCTCCGTGGCGTTGTTTTTTATCTGCACTGTATATATCGGCATCTGCCTAAGAAAAATCAAGCCCTTTTCCTAATTTGCAGGGTGGATATCATCATAATTCATTCGGCGGAGTGGTGGTTGGTGGAACTTTGTGACGAAAGAACGTTCCGCATAACCGTGATCCATGAAATATTCGGCAGCTTCAATGGCATCGTTGCCATCGGTAAATAATCCGAATACGGTAGGGCCGCTGCCGCTCATGCAGGCACCTGCAGCACCCATTTCCAGCAGCTTCAGCTCGATTTCTTCAACTTCCGGACAAAGAGTACGGGCCACCGGTTCCAGGATGTTATTTAAATTGGCACAAAGCATGGAGATATTTCCGGTTTCGATGGCCAAAAGAGCGGCATCGATATCCGGATGATTTGCTTCCTCCAGCTTAAGATTTTCATAGACGTATTTGGTAGAAACTGCAGCCGCAGGCTTTACCAAGGTACAATACAGAGCAGGTGCCGGCTTTAGTGGCGTTAATATTTCACCGATGCCTTCGGAAAGTGCGGTGCCGAGTTGCAGACAGTAAGGGATATCGGCTCCTAATGTTACACCGAGCTTTTGCAGCTCTTCCAGGGAGAGCTTTGTTTCAAACAGCTGATTTAAGCCCTTTAAGGTAGCGGCTGCGTCGGAACTGCCGCCGGCAAGACCGGCTGCGGAAGGAATTTGCTTGTCTACGGTAATCTGCACACCGCCTTTGACGGAACAGGTGTCCAGGAAAAGCTTGGCTGCTTTATAAATTAAGTTGTGCTCGTCCCAGGTGACATCCGGAAAATGCTCCGGGTTTCGGGCGGAAAGGATAATGCCCGGTTCCTTTGTTTTTTGCATAAATAAGGTGTCACAAAGTGACAGGGACTGCATAATCATGCGTACGGTATGATAGCCGTCGGGACGGCGGTTTAAAACATCCAGTGCAAGATTGATTTTTGCATTGGCATAAATAGTAAGTTGTTCCATGGAATTCCTCCTCTCGATATCGACAGTATATCACAGAAAATTGGTTTTGCATAGTAAATATTTGGAAATTTTACGCGACGTTATTCGACTTTTCCGGTCAATAATTTTATCAGCTCCCACAATTTACTTCCGAAATAAATCGTGATTTCATCGGAGTCGGAAGATGTTCCAACGGGAGACTCCGGGAGTTCTTTTCCATAAAACAATTCTTCCAACACACTTTTTCTCACCGTGCCGATTTTCAGCTTGTAAATATCGGAATCCTTCGGGATGTAATCGTAGGAAGAATCGATAAAGCAAAGGGACGGATAAGCCAGGCACCACCAGTTATGTCCTTTGCCGCTGCCCAGAATTACCTGTACACTGTCATAATAGCCCGGAGGAAAAATCACGGCATCAGCAGATAGGTAGGTCTGGCTTCCGTAAATGCGGATGGGGAAATAAACCTGTTCCACGGAAACGGTGGCAGTGTAGCAGGCATTTTGTTCTGCCAGAAAAGCATTGGCAATCTCCGTAAGAGAAGAACACTGAGCGGTTATTTGTGCTAAGGCGTGTTCTTTATTTTCTGCATCCAGGGTGGCGGCATTGATGTACGGCAAAAGCACGTCCCGCAGGGCAAGTTTCATTGCCTGGTCCCGTTCGGAATCACTGTCTGCCAGAATATGTAGCCGAATGACATCTTCTGCCACAGCCGGAGAACCGGAAGCGGCAGAGGATGAAGTGAAACTTTTGTTCCGGATGGACTCGGTAAAATCGGAAGCCGGCTTGGCATAGTTTTTCGTTGGGAGTTCTGTGGCAATCAGCCAAAGGGTAATAGCGGCAAAAAGTAAAACAACGATGGAAATAATGCGTTCTTTCATGTGGAATGGTCCTTTCATAAACGGAGGTAACTCTCCGGTAGTTTCTAATGGAAGTATGGACTAAAATTTGCAATTAAATTCATCGGAATTTATTTTATTTGTGATTGAATTACATCGGGAAATGGAGTAAAATAGCTTTTAGAATGCGAAATTATGCCATAATGTATGGCAAGCGGAATAAAATAGTAATAAATCCGCAGTGTGCGGAGATGGAGGTACGAAGTCATGGAAAAGAAAAATGTACTAGTATTATTCGGAGGAAGATCTTCGGAGCATGAAGTATCCTGTGTATCAGCTACCACAGTGATTTCCAATATGGATAGAGAGGCGTATGAAATTTTTGCAGTAGGCATTACTAAGGAAGGCCGCTGGGTTTTGGTGGACGGCACGGAAGAAATTCAGGACGGAACCTGGATAAACAGTAAAAAGCAGGCAGTTCTTTCTCCGGATACCACCGAGAAGGCGCTGTATGTATTTGAAAACGGCGAAATGAAGAAAATCAGAATAGATGTGACTTTCCCTGTGCTTCACGGTTTAAACGGTGAGGACGGTACTGTGCAGGGGCTGTTTGAACTGGCAGGTATTCCGTACGTAGGCTGCGGCATTTTGGCTTCTGCGGTTTCCATGGATAAGTTATACACCAAAATTATTGTAGATACCCTTGGCATTTCCCAGGCCCGCTATGTTGGTGTGTATAAGGACGAAATCAACGATGTTTCCGTATATGAAAAAATTGAAAAGACTTTAGGCTATCCGGTGTTTATCAAGCCATCCAATGCAGGATCTTCCCGCGGCGTATCCAAGGCTGCAAACAGAGAAGAATTAATTGCAGGTCTTGCAGAAGCGGCAAACCATGACCGTAAAATTTTAGTAGAGGAAACTATTTACGGCAGAGAGCTGGAATGTGCCGTGCTTGGTGACGGTAAGGTGGATGCTTCCGGTATCGGTGAAGTTTTGGCTGCGGCAGAATTTTACGATTACGAAGCAAAGTATCATAATGCGGAGTCCAAAACCGTGATTTCTCCGGAGCTTCCGGAAGGTAAGGAAGAAGAAATCCGGGAAGCTGCAGTAAGAATTTTTAAAGCGGTGGACGGTCAGGGCTTATCCCGCGTGGATTTCTTCCTGGAAAACGAAACGAACCGTGTGATTTTCAATGAAATCAATACATTGCCGGGATTTACTGCCATCAGCATGTATCCGATGCTTTGGGGTGCAAAGGGCATCGACAAGCCGGCGTTAATTACCCGCCTTTTAGAGCTTGCCCATGTAAGAGAAATCAATTTGTAAGAATATTTATCCCTTGCCGTATCATACGGCGGGCAGAAAGGAAACAGTATGAATAACAATGCCCCAATCGGAGTGTTTGACTCCGGCGTTGGCGGATTAACCGTGGTAAAAGAAATTATGAGAGCACTGCCTCAGGAGTCCATTGTTTATTATGGAGATACGGCAAGAGTGCCTTACGGCAGCAAGTCGGCAGAAACCATCACAGCGTACTCCAGACAAATTGCAAAGTTTTTAATGACGCAGGAAGTAAAGGCGATTGTGGTAGCCTGTAATACGGTCAGTGCTCTGGCGTTAGAAACGATTAAAGAAGAATTCGACGTGCCCTTTATCGGTGTGGTAAAGCCGGGCGCAAAAATGGCGGCCCAGGCAACACAGAACAAAAGAATCGGTATCATTGCCACGGAAGGAACCATTCAAAGCGGCATTTATGAAACATTTTTAAAGACCACCAATCCGGAGGTAGAGGTGTTCGGTAAGGCCTGTCCGCTCTTTGTTCCTTTGGCGGAGGAGGGATGGCTTTCCGATGATGTAACAAAACAGGTAGCCGAGCGTTATTTGGCAGAGCTGAAGGAGAAACAGGTGGATGCACTGGTGCTTGGTTGCACTCACTATCCTTTGCTCCGAGGTGTAATCGGTGAGGTGATGGGGGAAGGAGTTACCCTGGTAAATCCCGCCTATGAAACAGCTAAGGAATTGTGCTATGTGCTGGAAGATAACCATCTTTTAAGAGAAGCGGCTACTTCGCCGGTGCATAAGTTTTATGTCAGTGACGGTGCGGAAAAATTCCGCCGGTTTGCTAATTCCATTTTGCCGTGTGACCATTTAGAGGTAGAAGATGTGGCAGTAAAAAGCTTTGAATAATTGGAGAAATACATGAAGAAAAATGTTGTAATTACGGTGCGGGGTTTGCAGCGTCAGGTGGCGGAGGATGAACCGGTAGAGGTAATCAGCGCCGGAACCTATTTAAGAAAAGATGACACCCATTACCTTTCCTATGAAGAAGCGGATGAGGACGGTAAACTTACAAAAAACCGCATTAAAGTCACACCGTCATCCGTTGAGATGATCAAGCAGGGGGGCATTACTACCCAAATGATTTTTGTAACAGGACAGAAGCATTATGCCTGCTACGAAACGCCTTTTGGAGAACTGACCCTGGGCATGACTACAAAATCGGTAGATGTTATGGAAGAAGAAAATCAGATATCGGTGGCACTGCGTTACGACTTGGAAATAAACGATACCCATATGTCGGAATGTGAGCTGGATATTGAAGTAAAGGAGTGTATGGCAGGATGAATATTTTAGAAAACAAAGCGGCGTACCGGCTGTCCGGAAGAACTACTTGGCAGGATGGCGCATTATATCTTGGCTATTCGGCATCGTTTTTGGAGTTTGCCTTTAAGGGAACCAAGGCAGAAGCTGAATTGATAACCGACCGCCTGGACTGGGAAGAAAACACCCGTGCCTGGGTAGCGGTATTTGTAAACGGTGCAGAAATACCGGCACTCCGGTTTCCTCTGACAAAAGAAAAAGAACGTTTTGTATTATATGAAAGTGTGGAAGCAAAGGAAGTTACCTTGCGGATTATGAAGTATTCCGAAGCTGCATTCGGTGCAGTCGGCATTTCCTGTCTTGATGTGGAAGGAGAACTTCTTCCGCCGCCTGCGGCAAAGGATAAGAAAATCGAAGTAATCGGTGATTCCATTACCTGCGGTTACGGTATCGAAGGCGTGGTAGATGTGGACACCTTTACCACAGCCCAGGAAAATCCGTGGAATGCCTACGGTTGTCGTGTGGCAAGAGCATTAGATGCAGACTTCTCCATGATTTCCTGGAGCGGAAACGGTATTATTTCCCATTATGTGGAGGAATCCGTCAATGAGCCCCGTAACGACGAAGCACTGATGCCGGAACTGTATTATTACGAAGATTATTCGGCAGACTTCCGCCGTGGCAAAGCAAGAACAGACTACATAAAGAGAGATTTCACGACGTATCAGCCACAGTTAATTATCATTAACCTCGGTACCAACGACGGCAGCTACACCAGGAATATTCCTGCCCGTGACCGTGCCTTTGTCAACGGTTATGTGAAGTTCCTACGTCAGGTCCGTGAAGTAAATCCGGATGCCAACATCCTTTGTACGGTAGGCGTTATGGCTACAGCCGCTAAGGATTTGGTAGGAGAAGCGGTAGCCCGTGTAAATGACTTTGGCGACAGCAAGGTATTCTTTAAAGAAGCCTTTTTGCAAAACGGTGATGTGGACGGTATCGGTGCCGACTGGCACCCAACGGAAAGCACCCAGAAGAAGCTTGCAGAGTATTTGGTGGAATTTATTAAAGAGAAGAACTTGATTTAATCTGACGGAAAAGCCAAAGCCGGATAAGAACCGCCTGACGTAACTTTCACCAAAAGAAAATGCAGCAAAAAGTGGACAGATAAAATAAATCCCTGCTAAAAAATTTATACAGAAGCGAACTCTGGAGCGACGTTCTCACTTAATGAGGTAATGCAACGATAGTTGCACGAATTTAGTGAGACTACGTCGCGATGATAGCGAGAGCGTGTTCGCGATGTATAAATTTTTTAGCAGGGATTCTTTTATAGCTGGAATCTGCTGCGTTTTCTTTTGTTCGAAAATTACTTCTCTTTCTTAGCCAGCTTTGCCTTTACCTTCTGCATGAAAGTCAGCTTCGCAGGCTTTTCTGCAAGGCCGCCGCGCATACCCTTTACATCAATGATGTAGATACCGTTCATAACAGCCTTAACTTCCTTCTTTACAGGAATTAAATCGTAGATTTTTGGTTCGCACATTAAAGACATAACCTTAGGACCGATTTTTGCCTTAACTACCGGCACCTTGGAATTACGAAGGTACTTTGGTGTCTGCTCCAAAACAATGGCAGGGAATCCGGCTTCTTTCAGCTTCATCTTCTTTTTGTCGATGACCAGAATAGAGTAGGTCTGTGCACCCACCATCATATCTGCCTGAGCCTTTTCCTGCTTTTTCTGCATCTTGCTGCCGAAAATATATAACGCAATCAGTGCTGCGGTTACAACCAAAACGATAACAAGTGTAACAATCATCCATGTTTCCATAGAATTTCCTCCTTCCTTTGTTTCAAACTAAATTTCATTGTATAAAATTTCCGCATAAAATGCAAGCGGATTATTTTTTCTTTTGGGAAGGGTTGTTCACAAGATACTGCTCGTGGCCCTTTAACATTTCCGTGATAACATCGCGGCAATAAGCTCCCATACCTTTCCGCTCTTCCTTTGTCAGCTGATCCGGGTAAATCGGCATACCGTATTCAATAACACAGGTGGCACTTTTTATCCACGGGGAAGAATTTTCAAAAAGATCGTCAGTGCCGGAAATTGCTACCGGAATAATCGGGCAATTGGTTTTATCGGCAATTTTTAAGGAGCCTTCCTTAAAAGGAAGCAATTCTTTGCCCTGGTTTCTGGTTCCTTCCGGAGCGATAAAGATGGAATATCCTTGCTTGACACTTTCGATGCTGTCTAAAATCACTTTCATGCCGGCGCGCATATCACTGCGGTCTAAGAACAGGCAGTTTACCAGTTCCATCCACCAACTGAGGAAAGGAGCTTTTTTAATTTCGATTTTAGCTACAAATCCCATGAGGTTCGGAACAGTGATGTATGCCATAGGAATATCTGCCAGACTGCGGTGATTGGAAACATACAGTACGGCGGTGTCCTTCGGAACATTTTCCAAACCGAGAACCACCCGCTTCATGCCTGCCGGAAAGGTGACAAACCGGAAGCCCCACTGCACAAATTTCTGTGCGATTTTGGAGGAAAGCAACCGGTTCTTCTTTCTAAGCAGGAGAAGTATCAGGTATGCCGGAAAAGTAACGATAAAAAACACTGCTAAAAATAAAAATACTAAAATGGTTCTCATTCAAAGAAGCCTCCTTCTATCCAGAAATCTTCCGGCAATACTTCTTCCTCTGGAAGAGGAAGAGTGTTATGCGGTACTTCATAGTACTGATATGGATATAGCGGAAGTCCGGTGGTACTGTCGGTAATGAATTCACCGGTCATTGGATTGATGTACGGTTCATAAAAAACTACAGAACCGTCTTCGTGGAAGGTTAATTCCCCGTTTTCATCACGGACCGGAACTTTTTGGGTCAGGGAACCGGTTTCGGTAATCAGTTCCAGACCAAAGCCGTCCCTTTCCGGTTCGGTATAGAGGATATTGCCGTCGATGTCTTTAGCTAAAGAACCGTCCGCGTTCCAAAGCGGCTGCAGGTAAACCGGAGAACCGTTATAATCCAGCCATAAATTACCTTCGGCATCAAAATATGGTTTGGTATAGAGAATATTGCCTTCTTCATCCAGTACATAGTTGCCGCTTGCATCATAAATCGGTTCGATGAAGAAAGCATTGCCGTTCGCCCGGAGAATATTGCCTTCCGCATCCCGGATAAGTTCCTTTAAATGAGGAAGACCGGTTGCGTCGGAAACCCAAATGGAACCGTCTTCTTTGTAAAGCAATTCGGAATCTAATGTTTTTGCATACAGAAGGTAAAAACGTTCGGTTTGCATATCAATTAACGGTCTGTCCTCCAGCTCAGACAATGTGTGGCTGGACGGAGAACCGTAGTATTCTTCCAGGGTTAAATTATTGGTATATAAATAGTAAGCCAGCGGAACCCCTACATAGCGGATGTGCCACGGTTCGTAAGCGTAGCCGGTAATATGTTCCTTATCCTTCGGGTATCGGAGAATAAAGCCGAAACGCCAGCAGTTCTCCGTTAACCAGATACCTTCCGGTGTGGAGGCAAAAGAATTCTTCAAAGCAAATCCAATGGATTTGGCGGAAACGTCAATAGCCAGTCCTGTCTGATGCTCGCTGTTGCCCGGAGCTGCAGAATATAAATTGGTATGACGGATACCTTTGTTAATTAAGTTGGCACCGTAAATGTCATACTGGCGGTCGTAGGAACGATAGCCGGAAACTCCGTAAATGGTGAGCCCTTCTTCAGCCAATGCGGCGTTGTATAAATCTTCCAAAGCATCGGCAGCAACTTTCTTTAATTTGCGTTTGTCTGCGGTTTTGTCGCTGAAAGCAAAAGCGATGTCCGGTACGACTAAATCATTCGGACGGTAAGCGTCGGTTAACGGATAGTCACGGTTGATTATAAAATCAATAGTGGTAGTATCTGTATTTACTGCAACCGGTGCCGGCGGAACCGTTGGAATCGGAGTCGGCGTAGGTGTTGGTGTTGGTGTAGCCGTTGGCGTTGGCGTAGCGGTCGGAGTTGGCGTTGGTGTGCCGGTGGCGGTTGGAACTGCCGTTGGTGTTGCGGTTGCCGCGATGGCAGGTTCCGTGCCGAGAAAATCAGCCGGAGTCGGAGTGGCGGCAGAGGAAATCGCCGGACCGGTGGTCGGGGTATTTGCCTTAGCAGTATCCGGTTCTCCGCAGCCAACCAGGCAACAGGCTGCTGCAAGTAACAATATCATAAATATCACATTTCTTTTTTGTATCATTTTATTCCTCGATTCTTTTATATATGAAAATCAACTATCTATATGTTATACCACAAAAATCTCAAATGTACAAATAAAAAAATAGAGAAGTTTCGTGGAAATTGCATAAATTAAGGAAAAATCCAAAATATCCGTTGACTTTCGGGAATTTTCGTTGTAATATTGAGGAAATAAAACGTTGATGAAGACAGTAACCGTTTGAGGAAAGGCACAGCGAAGCCGGGACAGTGGGAGCCGGCAGCAAGTACCAAGCGGCGAATATCCCTTCTGAGTTGCGCTTCGAACAAGCTTAAGCTTTAGTAGTCTGCGACGGGTTCCACCGTTATATGGATAGGATATCAAATGTTATGCTTCGCCGGAATGCGGGCTGACGTTTCGTATGCGAATGGGTGGTATAACGAATTAGTAGGTGCTTTTCGTCCCGTTTCGCACGGGAGAAAGCACCTTTTTAAGTTATCACAATGGAGGTTGAAATCATGTACAAAAAAGTTGACGCAAGCATGAATTTCGTGGACAGAGAAAAGGCCGTAGAACTCTTCTGGAAAGAAGAAGGCATTTTCGAGAAAAGTATTGAAGCAAGAAAGCAGGGTAAAACTTACACCTTCTATGACGGCCCGCCAACCGCAAACGGCAAGCCTCATATCGGTCACGTTTTAACCAGAGTTATTAAGGATATGATTCCGAGATACCGTACCATGAAGGGTTACATGGTGCCTCGTAAGGCCGGTTGGGATACCCATGGTCTTCCGGTAGAAATCGAAGTAGAAAAGCTTCTCGGTATCAACGGAAAAGACCAGATTGAAGAATACGGTCTGGAGCCGTTTATCCAGCAGTGTAAAGAAAGTGTTTGGAAGTACAAGGGCATGTGGGAAGACTTCTCCGGCACCGTTGGCTTCTGGGCTGATATGGATGACCCATATGTAACCTATGATGACAACTTTATCGAATCCGAGTGGTGGGCACTCCGTCAGATTTGGGATAAGGGCTTACTGTACAAGGGCTTTAAGATTGTTCCTTACTGCCCACGCTGCGGTACTCCTCTTTCCAGTGCGGAAGTAGCACAGGGCTACAAGGACGTTAAGGAACGTTCCGCCATTGCCCGCTTTAAGGTAAAGGGCGAGGACGCTTACATCTTAGCATGGACCACTACCCCATGGACACTGCCATCCAACGTGGCACTGTGTGTGAATCCGGTAGAAACCTATGTTAAGGTAAAGGCAGCAGACGGTTTTGTATATTACATGGCAGAGGCTCTTTGCAATACTGTTCTCGGCAAACTGAAAACAGAAGACGCTCCTGCATACGAAGTTCTTGAAACCTATGTTGGTAAGGACTTAGAGTATAAGGAATACGAGCCGTTATTTGACTTCGCAAACGAAACAATCGCAAAGCAGGGTAAAAAGGCACACTTTGTTACCTGCGACGGTTATGTAACATTAACCGACGGTACCGGCGTGGTACATATCGCACCTGCCTTCGGTGAAGACGATGCCAAGGTTGGCCGTAACTACGACCTGCCATTCGTTCAGCTGGTAGACGGTAAGGGTGAAATGACTGCAGAAACTGCATACGCAGGCGTGTTTGTTAAGGACGCGGACCCAATGGTATTAAAGGACCTGGCAGCAGCAAACTTACTGTTTGAGGCTCCTAAGTTCGAGCACAGCTATCCACACTGCTGGAGATGTGACACTCCTCTTATCTACTATGCAAGAGAGTCCTGGTACATCAAGGAAACTGCAGTGAAGGATGACTTAATCCGTAACAACAACACTGTAAACTGGATCCCTGACTCCATCGGTAAGGGCCGTTTCGGTAACTGGTTAGAGAACATTCAGGACTGGGCAATTTCCAGAAACCGTTATTGGGGTACTCCTCTTAACATCTGGGAATGTGAATGCGGTCACAAGCACTGTGTAGGCAGCCGTGAAGATCTCTATAACATGAGTGGCGACGAAAAAGCAAAGACCGTAGAATTCCATCGTCCGTATATCGATGAAATTCTTCTTAATTGTCCGGAATGTGGCAAGAAGATGGTTCGTGTACCTGAGGTTATCGACTGCTGGTTCGACTCCGGTGCAATGCCGTTCGCACAGCATCACTATCCTTTCGAAAATAAGGAATTGTTTGAGCAGCAGTTCCCGGCTCAGTTCATCTCCGAAGCAGTTGACCAGACCAGAGGCTGGTTCCACTCCCTGATGGCAGAGTCCACACTCCTGTTTAACAAGGCTCCTTATGAAAACGTTATTGTTCTTGGCCACGTACAGGACGAAAACGGCCAGAAGATGAGTAAGAGTAAGGGTAATGCGGTTGACCCATTTGATGCACTTAAGACTTACGGCGCCGATGCAATCCGCTGGTATTTCTACATCAACTCCGCTCCATGGCTTCCAAACCGTTTCCACGGCAAGGCAGTGCAGGAAGGGCAGCGTAAGTTCATGGGTACCTTATGGAACACCTACGCATTCTTCGTACTGTATGCAAATATTGACAACTTCGATGCAACCAAGTATGCATTAGAATATGATAAATTATCCGTAATGGATAAGTGGTTACTGTCCAGACTTTACTCTACTGTTAAGGCGGTAGATGACAATCTTGACAATTACCGCATTCCGGAAGCGGCAAGAGCACTCCAGGATTTTGTAGACGAAATGAGTAACTGGTATGTGCGCCGCGGCAGAGAACGTTTCTGGGCAAAGGGTATGGAGCAGGATAAGATTAACGCTTACATGACTCTGTATACTGCACTGGTTACCATCTCCAAGACAGCAGCTCCGATGATTCCGTTTATGACAGAAGAAATTTACCGCAACTTAGTTTGCAGCGTAGATGCTTCTGCCCCGGAAAGTGTTCATTTATGTGACTTCCCGGCAGTGGAAGAAGCGTGGATTGATAAAAAGTTAGAGCAGGATATGGACGAAGTTCTGCAGATTGTAGTACTTGGCCGTGCCTGCCGTAACAACGCGAACTTAAAGCAGCGTCAGCCACTGGCTCAGATGTATGTAAAGGCTGAGCAGGAGCTTCCGGAATTCTTCCGTGAAATCGTGGCAGATGAATTAAACGTAAAGGAAGTAGAATTTACAAACGATGTACGTTCCTTCACTTCCTATACCTTCAAGCCACAGCTCAAGACACTCGGTAAGAGATTTGGCAGCCGCTTAAATGCTTTAAGAGAGGTATTAAATAACGTAGACGGCAACGCAGTTATGGATTCCTTAAATGAGACCGGCAAGGTTACCATTGTGGTAGAAGGCGCAGAAGAAGAGCTTGCCACCGAAGACTTACTTATTGAGGCAGCACAGAAGGAAGGTTATGTTTCCGATTCCGACCACGGCATCACCGTAGTTTTGGATACCAACTTAACCGACGCTTTAATTGAAGAAGGTTATGTCAGAGAGTTAATTTCTAAGGTTCAGACCATGAGAAAGGATTCCGATTTCGAGGTAATGGATCACATCATCGTTTATGTAAACGGCAATGCAAAGTTAGAAGAACTCATGAAGAAGAACGAGGCAGAAATCAAGTCCGTTGTTCTTGCTGACGAAGTGGTTACCGGTGCAATGGATGGTATTGCAAAGGAATGGAATTTAAATGGTGAGGATGTCACCATCGGTGTAAAGAGACTGTAAAACACAAATAATGGGAGCGCCTGTGGGGCGGGCGCTCCTTCCCCCAAAAGGAGAAAATGAAAAGTATGGAAATCACAAAAAAAGAGTTTAAGCAGAAAATTGCTAACAACATGAGAATGCTGTACCGCAAGGACATTGAAGAAGCGTCCAAGCAGCAGTTATTCCAGGCAGTGTCCTACGCATTAAAGGATTACATCATCGACATGTGGATGGACACTCACAAGACTTATGAAAAGGAAGATGTAAAGACTGTTTACTACCTTTCCATGGAGTTTTTAATGGGCCGTGCCCTTGGTAACAATTTAATCAACATGAAGGCACAGAGCGTAGTAAAGGAAGTGTTAGAGGAAATCGGTTTTGACCTCGATGTGATTGAGGATGAAGAGCCGGATGCAGCGTTAGGTAACGGCGGTCTTGGCCGTCTGGCAGCATGCTTCCTTGATTCCTTATCTTCCCTTGGTTATCCGGCGTATGGCTGCGGTATCCGTTATAAGTACGGTATGTTCAAGCAGGCCATCAAGGACGGTTTCCAGGTAGAAAAGCCGGACGATTGGTTAAAGCATGGCAACCCATTCGAAATCAAGCGTGCGGAATATGCGGTAGAAGTTAAGTTCGGCGGTTACGTAAAGATGGTTCGTGCCGAGAACGGTAAGGACCATTTCGTGCAGGAGAACTACAGCTCCGTTATGGCTATCCCTTACGATATTCCGGTAATCGGTTACGGCAACGGTGTAGTAAATACTCTCCGTATCTGGGATGCAGAAGCTATCAATAACTTTAACTTAGAGTCCTTTGATAAGGGCGACTACCAGAAGTCCGTTGAACAGGAAAATCTGGCTAAGACAATCACAGAAGTTCTTTATCCAAACGATAATCACTATGCAGGTAAGGAGCTCCGCTTAAAGCAGCAGTACTTCTTCGTATCCGCCAGCATCCAGCGTGCCGTTTCCAAGTATATGGAAACCCACGATGATGTACGCAAATTACACGAAAAGGTTTGCTTCCAGTTAAATGATACCCACCCAACTGTTACCGTAGCAGAGTTAATGAGAATTCTCCTTGACGACTACTTCTTAACCTGGGATGAGGCATGGGAAGTTACCAGCAAGTGCTGTGCATACACCAACCACACCATCATGGCAGAAGCACTGGAAAAGTGGCCGTTAGAGCTGTTCTCCAGACTTCTCCCAAGAATTTACCAGATTGTAGAAGAAATCAACCGTCGTTTCTTAATTCTCTTACAGGAGAAGTATCCGAACGACTACAGCAAGGTAGAGAAGATGGCAATTGTTTACGACGGCCAGGTTCGTATGGCGAACTTAGCAATCGTGGCAGGCTTCTCCGTAAACGGCGTTGCTGCCCTTCATACCGAAATTTTAAAGAAGGAACAGTTAAAGGATTTCTATCAGCTGTGGCCTGAAAAGTTCAACAATAAGACCAACGGTATTACCCAGAGAAGATTCCTTCTTCACGGTAACCCATTACTTGCTAACTGGATTACAGATAAGATTGGCGACGATTGGATTACCAACCTGTCCCATCTTGAGAAGTTAATGATTTATGCTGATGATGATAAGGCACTGGCTGAACTTCAGAACATCAAGTATCAGAATAAGGTAAGACTTGCTAATTACATAAAGAAGCACAACGGTGTTGAGGTTGATCCTCGCTCCATCTTCGACGTACAGGTTAAGCGTCTCCATGAGTACAAGAGACAGTTCCTTAACATCCTGCACATCATGTATCTCTACAACGAGATTAAGAAGAATCCGGATATGCCGTTCTATCCAAGAACCTTCATCTTCGGTGCCAAGGCATCTGCAGGTTACCGCCGTGCAAAGGCTATCATCAAGCTCATCAACAGCGTTGGTGATGTAGTCAACAACGACGCTTCCATTAACGGAAAGCTTAAGGTTGTATTTATTGAAAACTACCGTGTATCCAACGCTGAGTGGATTTTTGCGGCAGCAGATGTTTCCGAGCAGATTTCCACTGCAAGTAAGGAAGCATCCGGTACCGGTAACATGAAGTTCATGTTAAACGGTGCAATCACCCTCGGAACCATGGACGGTGCTAACGTAGAAATCGTAGAAGAAGCAGGCGCAGAAAATGAAGTTATCTTCGGTCTTAGTGCTGACGAAGTTATTGCTTACGAGCATAACAACGAGTACAATCCAAAGGCTATCTACAACACCAACACCGACATCCGTATGGCAATGACACAGCTGATTGACGGAACCTACTCCCAGGATAACACGGAGTTATTCCGCGAGCTGTATAACTCTCTTCTTGAGACTAACGGTTATGAGCGTGCAGACCAGTACTTCATCCTCAAGGACTTCGTATCCTATGCAGAAGCTCAGAAGCGCGTAGAAGAGAAGTACCGCGATGAAAAGGGCTGGGCGAAATCCGCACTTATCAACATTGCAAAGAGCGGTAAGTTCTCCTCCGACAGAACAATCGAAGAGTATGTTCAGGATATCTGGCACTTAGAGAAGGTTACTGTAAAGAAGAGTATAAGAAAGTAATTTAACAGAAAAATTAATTGGCCCTGTGGGAAGTTTCCTGCGGGGCCTTTTTGTTTACTGACGGATTCATCAATTAAAAACGAGGATATATCATTGTAAACAGTGGAAGTTTAGATTAAAGTGTAATTAATAAATCAATTATCGGAGGGGTGTATATGAAAGAATTAAAAGGTTCTAAGGTACGTTTATGGGAAGGCGACATGCGCCGCAGGGAAGAAGCAAATAAAAATTATCTCATGAAGCTGGAGACCCGTTATCTGCTCCGCAGCTATCAACACGAGGCAGGACGTATGACCGGCAGAGGACATGACAGGAATGCTCTTGGCGGCTGGGAAGATTTAAGCTGCCAGCTGAGAGGTCACTTCCTCGGCCATTGGCTTTCTGCGGCTGCCCTCAATTATGAAGCCTCCAAAGACGGCGAGCTGAAGGCAAAAACGGAATCCATTTTAAAGGAGCTGGAACTTTGCCAGAAAGATAACGGCGGCGAGTGGGTTTGCCCGATTCCGGAAAAATATCTTTACTGGATTGGCAAAGGCAAAAATGTGTGGGCGCCACAGTACAATATCCATAAGTTGTTTATGGGTCTGGTGGATGTATATAAGCTTATGAAGCTGGATTTGGCACTGCAGATTGCAGACAAGCTGGCAGACTGGTTTTACCGCTGGAGCGGCGAATATACCAGAGAAGAATTTGATAATATTTTAGATATGGAAACCGGTGGTATGTTGGAAGTCTGGGCTGATTTACTGGAGATTACCGACGATGAAAAATACAAGACTTTGCTGGAACGCTATTACCGAGGACGATTATTTGAACCGCTGCTTGCCGGCAAGGATGTATTAACCAACATGCATGCCAATACCACTATTCCGGAAGTTCTTGGCTGTGCCAGAGCCTATGAGGTAACCGGTGAAAAGAAGTGGCTGGATATTGTAAACTGTTACTGGAAGTGTGCGGTGACAGACCGCGGTGCTTTTGTTACCGGTGGTCAGACCCAGGGTGAGATTTGGACCCCGATGAAGAAATTAAAGGCAAGACTGGGTGATAAAAATCAGGAGCATTGCACGGTTTACAATATGATCCGTCTGGCTGAGTTTTTATTCCGTCAGACAAAGAATCCGGAGTATATGCATTACATTGAATACAACGTTGCCAACGGTATTTTTGCCCAGACCTATTGGCAGGGCATGCCGTATCAGAACAGCCCGGGTCATGGCCTCCTTACTTATTTCCTGCCAATGAAGGCCGGAAGCAAGAAGGACTGGGCAGGAGAGCGTGACAGTTTCTTCTGCTGTCACGGAACCATGGTACAGGTAAATGCGGCTTGGAACCGTCGTATTTTCTATCAGGACGGAGAAGAATTTTACGTAACCTCTTATGTGAATTCTGCGGCGGATTTTATTTTGGAAAACCAGAAAATTACACTGGAACAACGCCAGGATTACTTAAACGGAAGTTTGATGAATTCTTCGGAAAACAATGCAAAGCAGACAGTAAACGACATTGCGTCTGCCTATGAAAATAAGCCGGAATTTAAGAAATATGTTATTACGGTACATACAGAAGGCGCAGTGCAGTTTGCGCTGAATCTTAGAATTCCGGACTGGATTACAAAGAAAGCCAGAGTATTTGTGAATGAAGAGCCGGTGGCAGAAACCGATAACACGAAGGCATTTGTGACCATCAACCGTGCATGGAATGAAGGCGATAAGATAGTGGTGATTTTACCAATCGGTTTGAAGTTTGTGACTCTGCCGGATGATGAAACCATGGGAGCATACCGCTATGGTGCAGATGTGCTTGCCGGCATCACCGAAGCAGAGCGAATCCTGAAGCTGGAAAACGAAACACCGGAGGAAGAATTATCCTTAGATACGGAACGCCAGTGGGGTGAATTCCGAACCTTCTATCGTACGGAAAATCAGGATCCGGGTATCAACTTCCGCAAGTTAAATGAAATCGGTTACGAACCATATCAGATTTATTTTAAAATTAAGCATTAAAGTATGATTTTCCGATACTCCTTCGGAGAAATCCCGTACTCTTTTTTAAAAGCACGGTAAAAGGCGGAGTAATCGCAAAAGCCACAGGACAGGGCAGCTTCTTCCATGGAGCTGCCTTCTTCTATTTTTAATTTGGAATTGATTAAACGCCGCTGGGTAACGAAATGGTAAAAGCTGATGTGAAGCCTGTTGTAAAACAGCTTGCTGAGGGTACTGGTACTGATATGGAATTCCCGCGCGGTTTCCTCTAATGTGATACGGTTGCTGTAATTTTTTTCAATATAGGAGATAACTTCGTCAATGTCTTCCCTTTGTTCTGCAGGAAAATAAGTGTCGGTGGACATTAAAGCACGGCCTAAATTTGCCAGCAGGTTTGTGGTATTGCCGCAAAGAGCCATCTCCCATAGGGGAGCCTGCAAGGTGGCTTCTTCCACACCCCGTTGAAAAAGTTTTCCCAGGTATTTATAAGGGGTACCTTCGGTGCGAAGAAGAAAATGTTCTTTCAGACGGAGTTGGCTCCGAAGCTCTTCCGGACAGATTTCTGCAATCGTGTGGAAAAAGTCGGAACTAATCCAAAGAACAATACGGGTGTAGGGTTCCGGCATTTCATCGTAAAAGATAGGACGATGGCTGATGCCCGGAGGAACCAGAATCACATCACCGGCATGGATACGGTAACGGGTATCTCCAATCAGATACTGGACGGTGCCGGTTTCACAGTAAATGAGCTCAAAAAAAGCATGACTGTGAAGCTGCAGGTTTTCCGGGTTATAGCTGGTATCCCGGTGGGTATTTACGTAAGGAGAGGACATTTCCAGCTCCTGGTGCAGGTTAATGCCGGTGCCGCCCAGGGCGCGGAACAGTTTTACTTTGGCATCCGGATCTTTAGACAGGACATCCAGCTCCTCCCGGGACAGGGTTTCCGGTGCGGGATGAATGCCGGCTTTTTTTATGAGCTCAAATATGGTTTTCAGTTCCGCAGGTTTCACCGGAAAATACCTCCTCAGACAATTTCTTCTTGTATTTTATCATGGCTGCAGTGGATTTACAATGTTAATCATAATGGGCAGGGGGG
The DNA here is from genome assembly GCA_017622795.1 of Lachnospiraceae bacterium. Taxonomy (GTDB): domain Bacteria; phylum Bacillota; class Clostridia; order Lachnospirales; family Lachnospiraceae; genus SIG299. Next base: position 11,343 of record JAGAQI010000044.1, on the reverse strand, counting down.
ATTTTGACGATATAATAATTGACAGAATTCGACGAAAATAATACACTGATAGTTAGAAAGCTATTATTATTTCAGGCAAAGGAGAAGATAGAATGGGATTTATGTTGGAATTTATTTCAAAATACGGAACGGCGGGCATTGTGCTTTTTGGTATAGCGGTTGCTATATTATTATTCTGGAACGGTATCGCTCTTTCCAACCAGAAAAACCGCATTGAGGAAGCGCTGAAGCGTAAAAACAATACCTATACACTGAATGTGGATTCCAAGGAAATGGAAGAAAATGAAGATGAGGCGGCAGCTATCACCCCGGACACCATCCGTAAATATGAAACCGAATTTAATACAAAATGTTCCTGGCACGGTGTGCTGGTACAGTGTATTCCGGTATTCCCATTGCTTGGTATTCTCGGTACGGTGGCAGGTCTTATGCTTCAGGTCCAGGGTGGTGGAATTGAGGCTATGATGACCTCTCTGAACACGGCGCTGGACACTACTTTCTGGGGCTTGATTTTTGCTATTTTGTTAAAGGTAATTGAGGCGGTATTCCCATCCAGAATTATTTATGACGTAGAGGTTATGCTGGATGATTTTGACAAGAAATTAAACATTGCGGAAATGTTTAAAAAGTTCCAAGAAGAAAAATAAATTCCGGGGAGTGAAAGCATGCGGAGAAGAAAAAAAGGCGCAAAGGGCGATGTGCTGATTGATTTAACATCGCTTTTGGATGTCATATTTATTATATTACTGATTGTTATGTGGGGGCAGAATTCGGTGGAAACCAATTTGAAACAGGCCCAGGCAGAAACAGAATCTGCAAAAAACCAAACGGAGGCGGAGCAAAAGCTCTATGAACAGCAATTGGAAATAGCAGATAATATCAACCAATATGTGTTTGCTGTATCGGTTGTGGTACCATATGACAAAGAAGATGTTACAAGAAGAACGATCCAAATCTTAAAAGAGGGCGAAGAAATCGAAAGCTTTGACCTGGTAGGAAATAACGTGAAGTCTTCCGTAGAAGCGTTCCGGGATAGCCTGGTAAAGTTTGTGGAAGCAAATAAAGACCGACCGGTAATTCTTTCTTTAAATGAGAAAGACGATACTATTTTGTACCGGGATGAGGTCATGGTTACTGATATTTTTTATGAGCTTACAAAGGAATATAACAACGTTTATATCCGCGGAAGCATACATGAGGAGGAAAAATGATACCTTGGACTCTGATAATTGTAGGTGGCCTGCTTGTGATTTTTGGTGTACTTGGTCTGATTTCCCTGTGGGTACTGCCTTTCTTTGAACGGTTTGAAGTTGTTTATGATAAAGACAAAGAAATCCTTTCAGCCCGGATGGACCCGGAAATCGGGAAGCAGGTCTGGTATGAAAAAAAGAACTTAATCCGGGATTTTATTGTTGCTATTTTTGCAGGAATCCTGATGTTTTTCGCAGGTTTATATCTTGGCTACGCCGCAAAGGGTGAAAATTTCTGGCTGTACCGTAAACTGTTTCCGGACCGGATTGCAACGGAAACCATGGCCTGGGATGCCATTAATGAAAACGGTCAGTTTGTGGCGGAAGACGGAAAGGCATATACTTATTATGTGCTGGTAGCCGGTGATAAAGTCAGTCTGAGCGGAGAAACCTGTGCAGATTTATTAGAATTGAAAACCAGACTGACAGAAATAAAAAGAGAAAACACGGTAATAATAATTGACAGTTTTGCCGTCAGTTCCCTTTATCGCGGGGTAAAGGATATGTTAAACGAAATGGGAATTGATTACGAGGAAACACGATGAAAAGAAAAAGAGTGCTGTTCCTGCTTGCAATTGCCGTTCTGCTGGTTTTGGCCGGCTGGGGGCAGAAAAAAGTAGAATTGCTGAGTGATAAAAAGTTAATAGATTTAAGCGCAGCCATCGGAAACTGTAAACTGGGAGCAGACGATATGGTTCAGGATATTGGCAAAGAGACGCCGAATCCGTCAGCAACGCCGGTTCCTATGACCAGTGTAACGCCAAAGCCGACGGCAAAGCCAACGCCGAAGGTAACGGTTACACCAAAACCGGATCTGCCGGCAAAACCAAGGATTCAGGAAATCCGTGTCCGTGGCGAACAGATAACCTATAATTATGTGCCATGGCCGGATTTGGATATTCTTACGGCACAGCTGCGCAGGGATCATGATGAACGTACCACCTTCCGGTTGGTGGATGATTATGCAGAAGCGCATGTATATCGTGAAATGTTAAAGCTTCTGAGTGATTTGGAAGCGGAAATCGAATTAAAATATACGGTAGAGTAGGAGGATGGCAGCATGAACAAAAAGCGTATCACGGCAATCATTATGGCGCTGTGTGTGTGCCTCTCCTTCTGCGGAGCAGGCTGGTTTGACGGTACCAAGGTAATGGTTGACACAGAAAATAATAAAGTGTACCAATATCGCACTGCGGACGAAATTGTGTCAGAATTTACAGCAAACAGCAAAGCAGCTAAAACAAAATATAATAACCAGCCGGTGCTGTTATACGGTCAGGTGGTAAGCGTGGATAAGGATGGTAAGAACCTTACGGTTACCGGCCTTAGCAATACTTCCCTGACACTGGAATGTACTTGCGAACGGAGCCTGCGCTCCACAGCAAAAACTTATCAGACAGGAACCAAAGTAGCACTGTACGGAAGTATCTCGGTGGGATTGTTTACCGGAGATGTTTATTTTACCGTGGACAAATTTACTGCCTTGCCGGCATCAGCTTTATCAAGTGACATGTACTATTTAAAGGACGGTACGGAGTATAATAAGCGGAACGCAACGAAGGTTACTATAAATAACGGTGGGGTGGAATACTATATTCCGTCCACCTGGGTAAATGATAAAATTCAGCACAGCGTTAAGGATGAAAATCTCGGTACCATGGAAGGATATCAGTATGTGTTGAATAAACTGAGTCCTGCTGATTCCGTACCGGAATCCTTGTTTGTCTGCTATTTTGACAACAACTCACAATTAGCCTTCGCCGGTGATTCCGACGAAACCAAGCTGATAGAAAAGGCGATTGTGGAAAATATTTTAGGTAATGTGGGAATTTTTCCGACGAAGAGGGTTATGACCTATTATGGTGAGGAATATAACTACTATGACGGTGTTTTCAAAAATGCCCTGGAAGCCGGTGACGGTTACCGCTGTGAGTTTATCTTCCGGGCCGATGGTGAGGACGGCATTGTAGTGGTGCTCTATGTGTACAGGGAAGCAAAACATCTGAAGGATGTATTGTTTTTGACAAGGTTCCTGGAAGTGAGGTAATTTGCGGGATTTATCCGTCAAAATGCGCCATTTTCCGAAGGATTATTGCAATTTTTTGTTCATTTTACATATTGAAATTACGGCTTTTTCTATGCTATAATCGAGCCTGTTTATAGAAACTTGTAATAGGTTTGTTTATAAAAGGAGATAAATAATGATTAAGAATTTATTTTTCGAGTATGCCGGTGACAGCTTCAACGCTGATGAAATTGTAAAGGCTGTTAAGGCTGACTGGGTTGCTATGGGCAACAAGGTTAAGGAAATGGCAGACGCTAAGATTTATGTTAAGCCGGAAGATGGCAAGGCTTACTACGTTGTTAACGAAGTAACTTACAGCATCAACTTAAAGTAATTTGTAAAGACGGAATAGAATATGACAATGATGAGGAGAAGGTTTTCGGACCTTCTCCTTTCTTTTGTTTCGGATTAGTGATAAAATCAATGTATCAAATTCCTTCAGGAGATTCAGATTATGAAATTTTTGTTTGCCTCGGATTCCTTCAAAGGAACCTTATCCTGTGAAAAAACAGCAGAGCTGCTGACCAAAGCGGCAAAACAGGTATTTCCGCAATGCAGTTGCAGCGGTGTGCCTGTAGCAGATGGCGGAGAAGGCACGGCGGATGCGGTGCTTTCCGCTATGGGCGGCAGTAAGGTTATGTTAGAGGTACATGACCCATTGATGCGAAGTCTGCAGGCATCTTACGGAAGAATCGATGAAAACAGGGCGATTATAGAGATGGCAGCAGCCTCCGGCTTACCGCTTCTTACCGAGGCAGAGTACAATCCGGCAACAACCACTTCCTATGGAACGGGAGAACTGATTGCGGCCGCATTACAGGCGGGATGCAAGGATATTACCATTGCTATTGGCGGTTCAGCTACCAATGATGGCGGTATGGGCTGTATGTGCGCACTGGGAGTACGTTTTTTGGATAAAAACGGTCAGGAACTTACCGGCGTGGGAGATAATTTGAAGCAGGTAGCTCATATTGATACTTCCGGCATGTTGCCACAGGTAAAGGAAGCCTCCTTTACCGTTATCTGTGATGTAACCAATCCGCTTTGCGGAAAAAACGGTGCCACTTATACCTATGGACCGCAAAAGGGCGGTACACCGCAGCTTCTTGACGGGTTGGAAGAGGGCATGTGCAATTACCGGGATGTGATTATAAAAGAGTTCGGAATAAATTTGGATGAGCTTTCCGGTGCCGGAGCAGCGGGAGGACTTGGAGGAGCACTGGCGGTATTTTTAAAAGCACGGATGAAGCCCGGAAGCGAGACGGTACTTGATTTGATTGCGTTTGATTCCAGGCTGCAGGATGTTTCTTTGGTAATCACCGGAGAAGGACGGTTAGACTGGCAGTCCTGCTTTGGAAAAGTCGTACAGGGTGTTGGTCTGCGATGTAAAAAGCGAAGTGTTCCTGCGATAGCATTCGTCGGAAGTACAGGTACCGGGGCAGAACAGATTTTACAGCATGGCATTACCGCCATTGTAAAAACCGCTCCGGATGATATGCCGGTTTCCGAGGCTCTTGCCCGGGCGGAAGAACTTTATTTTGGTGCGGCCGTCTGTATGTTTCAAAAAATAAAACATGGTGAAATACTGTGATTATTTGCATCTTATTGCGGTAAAATGCATCTTACCCGCAGAAGCCTTGATTTAGAAAAAAATACCGATTATAGTCATCGTATCAAAGAAAGGAAAGGTGATTATAATGAAACATAAAAACAAACAAAAATCGAAAAAGGTGTTATGGATTGTCTTAGGCAGTATTGCTGCACTGATTTTATTGGCAATTGTATTAATTCCTAAACTTTTGTTTTCCGATTATGCTGGTCTGCCGACAACCGGACCGTATAAGGTTCAGATGGCATCCGCTATTCTGGTGGATGAAAGCCGGGTGGAAGCCTTTGAAACCGATGGTTCCAAACGTGAGGTTCCGGTGTATTTTTACTATCCGGAAGTGCCGGAGGAAGAAGGTGAAAAATCATTTCCGTTGGTTATTTTTTCTCACGGAGCCTTTGGCTATTATCAGAGTAATACTTCCACCTACATGGAACTTGCCAGCAACGGTTATGTGGTAATCAGTCTGGACCATCCGTATCATTCCTTTTTTACAAAGGATACTTCCGGAAAAACAATTATTGTAAATCCCCAATTTATGCAGGAAGTAATGTATATCAATGAGATGGGAACGCCGGAGCAGGAGATTATCGAGTTGTCCCATGGCTGGCTGGACATCCGAACGGCAGATATGAATTTTGTCTTGGATAGTGTAAAGGCAGCGAAGGAGCAAGGGGCGGAACTTCCGGCCTGCTGGTTTATAAAAGAAGAATCTTCCGCGGAAACTATCCGGGGGATTCTTTCCATGACGGACACGGAACATATCGGTCTTATGGGTCATTCCATGGGTGGTGCTGCCAGTGTTACGGTGGGCAGAACCAGGGAGGATATTGATGCGGTTATCGATTTGGATGGTACGATGCTTGGCGAGCAGTTTAGTTATAACAACGGGGAGTATGATTTTTATGATGAAGCATATCCGGTACCGTTATTATCCGTCAGCAATGAAGCCCATTATTTTGAAGGGCAGGATTTGGCAGACTGGTACGTGAACAGCTGGGTGCTTGCTAATGCCAAAGATGCGAAATATACGTATTTCAAGGGTAGCGGACATATGAATTTTACAGACCTGCCGCTGTTTTCTCCGGCTCTGGCGAAGATGCTCGGCATCGGTACCATTGACCCGGAAGAATGTGTAATTACGATGAATCAGTTAGTTTTGGACTTCTATAACTGTTATTTAAAGGATATGGGAGAAGTGGTGGTTCAGGAAGGATACTAATCCATGGTAATAAAATTGTTGAAAATACCAAAAGAACAACCGGAGCAAATGGAAATCCGCTGTCATGAAATTACGGAGGAAGTGAAAGAAATCATTGCTTTCGTAAAGACAAGGCAGGGGCGTCTTACCGGCACTATGGAGGACCGTCAGTTTGAGGTGCCGCTACCGGATGTGTGTTATATTGAGGCAGTGGATAATAAGGTGTTTCTGTACACAGTGAAGCAGGTATATGAAACGAAGCAGAAATTGTATGAACTGGAAGAATTGTTAAAAGATAAATTTTTCCTTCGGGTATCCAAAGCATTGCTGTTAAACCTGATGAAGGTAGATTCTATCAAACCTGCTTTAAACGGTCGCTTTACTGCGGTATTACAAAGCGGTGAGGAAATCATTATTTCAAGAAAATATGTGCCGGCGTTGAAGGCAGCATTGAAGGGTGGTGTGTAACATGCATGGAAAAGAATTTCTGGCGGATTGTATCCGTACGTTTTTTACGATAGTTGCCATGATTAATATTGCTATGTTTCTGATGGGTGTTACCTTGATGCCGGATACAAAATTTGGTTATGAAGGGTTCATTATCCCAGTTATTTACGGCTTGGCAGGCACACTTCCGAATTTAGCCCTGTATTCAAAACGGGAACTAAAAGTCGGAGAACTGATTCTGCGGAAAATAATCCAATTTTTGTTAACGGAAGCCTGTGTGCTGTTTGCAATTTTTTTCGATTCTGCAGAAGCGGACCGTTCTCCTTGGCTAATCGGAGCGGTTGCGCTCAGCATTCTGGTTATCTTTGTTTTGGCAACCTTATCTGACTGGTTACAAAACTATTTGTCCGCAAAACAGATGACAGAGGATTTAAAAACCTTTCAGGGAAAATTTCAGGAGTAAAAATTTTCATTTTTGAAAAAATAAAAACCCTGTATAAATCTTTTTCATTCGGTAAGACTAAAACTGAATGATAAAAAGAAAGGCAGGGGTTAATGTGAAGATAAGTGAAACTTTCAGAAAACGTGCCCTTTACGGTGTGGCAATTTTCTGCATTACGGCAATTGCTACAGTGGGCGCATTAAGCATAGGAGGAAATGAGGAGGATAACACACCGGATTCCTTGGTAGATTTAAATGAAACCAACGAACCGGGTGATACTCAGGTAGCCGATGGTGGCGAGAACCAGCCGGAAGTACAGAATCCGGATGTACAGGTAGGTGACAATACAGAGGTTCAGCAGGATCCGGAACAGACTGCACAGAATCCGGAGGAGAAGGATTCCGAGCAGGTAGCGCTTGGCGGGGAGGAAGGAACCGGAGTACAGCAGCCGGAGGAAAAAGACCCGTCTGAGGTGGCTGTTATAACGGAAACTCCGGCAGATACAAAAGAGCCGGAGCAGACAGAGGTGTTAAGCCCTCAGTTAATTGCAGAGCAGTTGACCTTTGATAAGTCTGCCGGGCTTTTATGGCCGATTGCGGGCGAAGTGATTATTCCGTACAGCCCGGACCATGGTGTGTTTTATCAAACCTTAGACCAGTTCTCCACCAGTGAAGCTTTAGTGCTTTCCTCCGCTGTGGGAACAGAGGTTAAGGCAGCGGCAAAGGGTGTGGTGACAGCGATTGAAGAGGATGTCCGCACCGGAACTACAGTAACCTTGGCTTTAGGTAATAACACCAGTTTAGTATATGGTCAGCTGGATGTGACAGAATTAAAGGAAGGCGATATTTTAGAAGCAGGGGACTGTATCGGTACCGTAGCAGAGCCGACCAGATATTATGTGGTGGAAGGTCCGAACCTTTACTTTAAGGTAATGGAGGGTGAAACAAGTATAGACCCGACAGAATTATTAACCGAAGAATAGAAAGCAAAAAGTTATGTGAAAGCGGTCGGTATAGCCGGTACAGTATCAGGTGCTGCATGCAGCACAGGGTTAATGTGTGAGGAGTCCGACCGCTTTATTTTTTGATTGTACAAAGAAGAATCAAGGAGCGATTATCTATGTACCGGCTTCCTGATTTTATTATATGCAGTACATAGTTACAAAGTGACACATACTTCCGGCTAAAACAAAGCAGTGAAAAATTTCATGGGAACCGAAATTTTTATGCAAACGGTTGAAAACCTGAAATTTGCAGGCGTAAATGATGCCGCCGATGGTGTAGATAATTCCGCCGGCCAGTAACCAGTAAAAGGCCGGCTTATTTAAAAGTTCCACAATATCACCAAAAGAGAAAACGCACAGCCAGCCCATGGCAATGTAGATCAGGGCGGATACCCATTTTGGACAGTTAATAAAAAAGATGCATTGTAAAATACCCAGTAAGGCAACGCCCCAGACAAGCAGGAACAGGGAGGTGCCGCCGGCACCGCTTAAGGTAATGAGGCAAACCGGTGTGTAGGTGCCTGCAATCAGGACATAAATCATGATGTGGTCCAGTTTTTTTAACCGCAGGTTTATTTTTGCAGATAAATTAAAGGTGTGATACAGGGTGCTGGCAGTATATAACAGAAACATGCTGGCAGCAAAAATACAAAGAGAAACAATATATACCGGATGTTCGCCCTGTACTGCCCGGACAAGCAGAGGAAGTGCTGCCAGAACAACTAAAACTGCACCGATAAAATGGGTCAGCGCACTGCCCGGATCCTTTGGATGAGTGACGTTTTGCTGAAAGGTTTCTTTTGACATAACAAATGTATCCTCCTTTAAATTAGTTTACTGCTGTTTTATTATAGGAAAGAATGATAAAGTTACTCATAACATTACATGCGGTTTTAAAAACTACGTAACTTGTAATTTAATACTACAACATATATTTTTGAAATGCAAGCAGAAAAATATTAAGTTTTTATAAAAGAATATTTTGCTTGCATGTTCCGGGGCTTTTAGAGTAGAATGGAACCTGATGAACCGGATATTGTGATTATTTAGAAAAGGGGAATTGCCATGGATATTCAGGTAGGAGATATTGTCACCTTAAAAAAACAACATCCTTGCGGCAGTAAGGAATGGGAAGTGCTCCGTGTCGGTATGGACTTCCGTTTAAAGTGTATGGGCTGTGACCATCAGGTCATGATTCCGCGAAAGCAGGTGGAGAAAAACATCCGCCAGATAAAAAGCTGCGGAACGCAGGAAAACAAAGCAGAGTGAGAGTACCTATGCAAAAAGAAGATTGGAGATTTTGTAAAAAATGCCTGGTGCGGGATTTTGACGAGGGTGATTTGTTCCGTACCATGCAGGAATATATAGCGCGTATCGATGAGGATATTAAAACCCCAAAGGAAGAATACGAGGCACGTCTGCAAATTTGCATGGAATGTGACAGCCTCTTAAACGGAATGTGCGGGGTTTGCGGCTGCTATGTGGAAATGCGTGCTGCGGTAAAAACACATTACTGCCCGGCAGTACGCAAGAAGTGGTAGGATAGCATGAAGAAACTTATATATACAATTTTATTATTGGGCTTTACGGTTTTTCTCTCTGCCTGCGGGCAGAAAACATCCGTGGAGCCTGTTTTATCGCAGACACCGACGTTGCAGGTGAGTGTTGCGGTGTCACCAACGGAAGCAATCGCGCTGACGTCCGCACCGCTTCCGACGGAAGCCCCGACGCCGACAGTCACATCAACAGCAACCTGCACGCCGGTACCGACCGCCACTCCGACACCAAAGCCATCGGTAACTTTAGTCATGGCAGGAGATATTCTGCTTCATACCAGAATCCATGAGTACAGTAAACAGGCGGACGGCAGCTATAATTATGATACCATCTTTGCGAATCTGGCAGAGGAAATTTCTGCTGCGGATTTGGCGCTGGTAAACCAGGAGGTAATTATCGGAGGAGAGGAACTTGGCATTTCCGGTTATCCTTCCTTTAATGCACCCAAAGAAGCGGGAGAGGCATTGGTAAAGGCAGGATTTGATGTGGTACTGCATGCCACCAATCATGCACTGGATAAAAAGGGGAAGGGCGTTTTAAATACGTTGCGATTTTGGGAAGAACACTATCCGGAACTTGGTGTCTTGGGAATTCACGACAGCAAAGAAGATCAGGAAGAACTTTATATTACGGAAATCGAAGGTATCCGCATTGCCATCTTGAATTATACCTACGGAACCAACGGTATCGCTATGCCAAAAGATATGCCTTATGCGGTGGATATGCTGGAGAAAACTGCGGTAAAAGAGGATATCCGAAGGGCAAAAGAACAGGCGGATATTGTAATTGTGTGTCCTCACTGGGGGACAGAATACCGGCTGACTCCGGACAAAAGCCAAAAAGAATGGACGGAGCTGTTTTTGGAGGAAGGGGTAGACTTGGTATTGGGGACCCACCCTCATGTGATAGAACCGGTGGAACTGCTTACGAATCCGGAAACCGGGGAGCAGATGCCGGTGTTTTACTCCATCGGTAACTTTGTCAACTGGACCTCCGGCAAAGGAGAGGGAGTTGCAAACCGGATGGTGGGCGGCATGCCAACCATCCTTCTGGAACGGGATGAAAATGGAACTGCCTATGTTGCAGACTACAGTATTACGGCAATCGTGTGCCATGTGGAGAAAAAAACAAACGGTATTACCGTATATCCGCTTTCGGAATATACGGAAGAACTGGCAGAGCGAAATGCCATTAAAAATCAGGATCCGCAGTTTTCCCTGGAATATTGCACAAATCTTTGCAATGAAATCTGGGGCGATTTGTGGAAGTAATTAGGGAAAAAGTGGTTGACAAGCCGCTTGACCTATGGTAAAATTCCATTTTGTGACGAGTAAATTTTTCCTTGCTCTCTTCAGGGAAGAGGGCCAGAGACCAAAAGGAGGTGCAACACAACTATGAACCAGTATGAATTAGCGTTAGTTGTTAGTGCAAAAGTTGAGGATGACGTAAAGGCTGCTACTTTAGAAAAGGCGCAGAAGTACATTACCAGATTCGGCGGCGTTGTAACAAACGTTGAAGATCAGGGTAAGAAGAGACTTGCTTACGAAATTCAGAAGATGAAAGAAGGACATTACTACTTCATTCAGTTCGATGCTGATGCTACAGTTCCAGCGGAAGTTGAGAAGAGAGTACGCATTATGGACAATGTCATCAGATTCTTATGCGTTAGACGGGATGCAGAATAATAGGAGGGATTCCTAATGAACAGAGTTATCTTAATGGGTAGACTCACTCGTGACCCTAACATCAGTTACTCCCAGAGCGGAGACAAC
>JAGAQI010000043.1 GCA_017622795.1 Lachnospiraceae bacterium | reverse complement strand
GTAACGGCAGATTGCTTCCCTCTTTGACAGAATTTCCAAAAGTATTTGACCGCCCAGGGACAAACCACCCAGCAAAAATACTTCACCACCAAACTGTTCTTCTATAAATGCAATAATTTCCTCCGCATTTGCTTCGATTGTGGTAAAATTCCGGTCACTGTCCGCATGTCCGTCTAATATGGGAAGAATCACACGGTATTTAAGCTGTAACCGTTCCGCCACCTCCCGAAAATTCCACCAGGACAGTCCTCCCCCATGGAGCAAAATCACAACCTCTTTATTTTCTTTTCCGTATTCTACATACTTCAACTTTGCTCACCCTTACCAAAAATTTCTCCGAAAAAGTCCCGTACACCGTCATCCACCGATGTGCTTACGTCCTTTGTTTCCAAATCGTAATAATACTTTCCTGTTGCAATATCAACAGACAAAGAATCCAGCGGAAATCCCGGCACCCGCTTTGTATGAGGCTTGGTTACCAGAATAAAAGGCTCCGTGGCAATGGACATATCCATGCTGGAATAGTGATGCTCCTCATCCAAAATAAAGTAAATGGCGTTCCGGTAACGCCCGGTAATTCTGCCACCATGCTTTGCCGCCAACGCTGCATAATACTCCGTCATTTCCTCGTCCGTAAGCTCCTTGCCACCGATTCTCCGCACATGAATGCCCGGCTGTTCCTCCTCTGCCAGTTCATCAAAATATAAGCCACTGTCACAGGAAAATACCGGCATATGAAATGCTTCAAAATAAGCCCGTGCTTTTATTTCTGCGTTTTCTAACGGAGTTTTGCCGTTTTCATTGACCTCTGGAAGTTCACCTTTCGCATCACGTAGACTAATGAGTTCGATATCCAGCCCTTCCACAGACTTTTTCATTGCCAGAAGCTTCCCTTGATTGGTGGTACCGTATAAAATCTTCATTTCTTTTGTTTCTCCTTAAATGTCTACACGCATGTACGCCGTAAAATCATTTCCCTTTGCCTGCCATTATACCATACTCTCACGGCTCCCGTAAACCCGTACTCTCTTCACTTAAGTTCGCTCCCCGCCGTCCTAATGCTTTTCCCTAAACTTTCGCCCTGACGTTCAGCACGTTCCCGAAGGCTCCAAGGGTGGTATTCCTTTCCCTGATGGCTGTGCCCACCGGTTTAGCCATCTGTTTGAGCCGATGGCAGAAAGTACCGTCCACGCAGATTTAAGATGTTTGGTAAGGCGCGCAAGCGCATGAAGAAAAAAGGCATGTCAGGTCGCTCCGGAAACCAGTGTTTCCAAGGAGCACCTGCATGCCCTTTTTGCGTAATGAACGTCCGTAGGACGTTACCAAACATTTTAAATCAGGTACGAATCTTTCTTCTCCCTCCATCGGCGAGTTATGGTAAACCGGTGAGGAGCAACCATCGCGTCAGGGGAAGGAATGCCAGCCTTGGCAAGCCTTCGTGGGGTGTGGCTGAGTCAGAAGAAAGTTAAGGGGAAAGTCCCCCGGCGGGGTATTAATCCTCCAGAAGCTTCTCAATCATCTCGTAGCCGTCTTCCACCACAATACCGCTCATCATGGCTTCCTTCTCGTTGTAGAAACCGATTCTTCTGCGCTGACGTGTGCTGTCATACAGAAGGAACGGAATCGGGTCGGAGGAATGGGTGCGGATTGCAATCGGAGTTGGGTGATCCGGAGTTACCAGCATGCGGTACTCTACGCCGGAAGCATCCATCTGCTCCTTCACAACCTTAATCACGCGCTCATCTAAGAACTCGATAGCCTTTAATTTACGCTCTAAGCTGCCCTGGTGGCCCATTTCATCCGGAGCCTCTACATGAATGTAAGCAAAGTCATAATCGTCCTTTAACAGGGCGTCTACGGCCGCCTGAGCCTTGCCCTCGTAGTTGGTATGTAATGTGCCGTCGGCACCCTCTACTTCGATAACCTTCATTTCTGCACCAATAGCGATACCCTTAAGTAAATCCACCGCAGAAATCATTACACCCTTCTTTCCGGTCTTTTCATAGAAAGAGGTTAAGCATGGCTTTGTGCCTGCCCCCCAGAACCAAAGGGAGTTTGCCTTGTTTAAGCCCTTCTCTGCGCGGGCTACGTTTAGCGGATGATTGTTTAAGATATCATAGCTCTTCTTCATCATTTCATAAAGAGCCTCTTCCTTTGGAAGATATTCACCGATTACCTTACCTAAAATGTCATGAGGCGGTGTTAACGGCACTACAGAGCCCTCATCCCAAATGGTTAAGTGACGGTAGCTGGTGCCTACATAGAACTTATAAATATCATTTTCCAGTTCTTTACGCACCGCTTCAATTAACACAGCGGCATCCTCGGTACTGATTTCGGAGGAACTGTGGTCAATGATAGTCTTTTCTTCGTATGGCAAGTCATCGTCGGATACGGTAACGATATTGCAGCGCAGTGCCACATCCAGCTCCTTCATATCTACGCCGATGCTGAGTGCTTCTAACGGAGAACGGCCGGTGTAATACAGTCTTGGATTGTAACCGAGCACTGCCAGGTTTGCCGTATCACTGCCCGGGCTCATTCCCTCCGGAATGGTATGGGCAAGACCCACAATGCCCTTGCCTGCCATCTCATCCATTACAGGAGTATTTGCTGCCTCTAAAGGTGTTTTTCCGTTTAACTCTTCAATTGGACGGTCTGCCATACCATCGCCAAGAACTACAATATACTTCATAATTATGCCTCCCACTCGGTGCGAATTCTATTAAGTACAGTCACGTGGGCTGCCTTTTCTTCAAATGCTTTTTCTGTCATCTTCTTTGTCACAAATGCATATTCACCGGCTACATTTGCAGAAACCTCTGCGATATCACCGAATACTTCCTTTGCCTTTGCCGCATCTGTTGCAGGCACACGTACAAAGAAGGAATTCTCCATTTCTAAACGGTCTGCCGGAGTCAGCTTCTTAGCGCTCCAGATAGTTACAATATTCTGACCCTGATGCTTGGTTACTTCAATAACGTCTGCCACTACTGCACTTGCTGTCGGAAGTTTTCCGGCACCGCTGCCGTAGAACATAACCTCGCCAAGGGTATTACCCTTCACTAAAATACTGTTAAACACGCCTCTGACACTGTAAAGAGGATTTTCTTCTTTAATCATCTTTGGTGCTACCATGGCGTAGAAATTGCTGTCTTCCATCTTACCCTGGGCAAGAAGCTTGATTTCTGCACCAAGAACCTCGGCATACTTGAAATCGGTATCGGTAATCTTTGTGATACCTTCCATGTAAATATCCTCAAAGTCTACCTGCTTGCCATAGGACAGGGATGCAAGGATTGCAAGCTTACGGCCTGCATCGTGGCCTTCCACATCTGCCTCAGGATTACGTTCTGCATATCCTAAATCCTGGGCTTCCTTTAATGCTGCCTCAAAAGTTGCACCTTCACGGCTCATCTTTGTTAAAATATAGTTTGTAGTGCCGTTTACAATACCATTAATTTCTAAAATCTGCTCAGAAGTTAAGCATTCGTTTAACGGACGGATAATCGGAATACCGCCGCCTACACTGGCTTCAAACAAGAAGTTAATCTTCTTTTGGCGTGCAATTTCCAAAAGTTCTGCGCCGTGCTTTGCTACCAATGCCTTGTTAGAAGTACAAACACTCTTACCGCGAAGGAGGCATTCCTTTACATAGGAATATGCCGGCTCGGTACCGCCCATGGTTTCTACCACACAGCCAACCTCTTCATCTTCAGCGATGGTTGCAAAATCATGTACCAAAATATCTTCAATCGGATTGCCCGGAAAATCTCTCAGATCCAGTACATACTTTACGGAAATTTCTTCTCCCGCACGTTTGTTGATGCTTTCTTTATTGGTTTCCAGTACTTCTACCACACCGGAACCAATGGTGCCATAACCCAAAACTGCTATTTTCATAAAGTCCTCCTAGTTTTTCTTCGAATGTAATTTATTCGAAGCCTAAAATTTTCAAATAATGAATACCGTCTACCGCTTCCAGATGCCGCATCATTGTTTCGGTATCTTCGGTTTCCGGCTGAATTTCCACACTAAGTGTAATGGAAGCGATACCTCCTGTCGGAATCGCCTGATGGATGGTTAACACATTAGCCTTTGCATTGGCAAGAACTCCAAGCACATTGGATAAAAGCCCCGGCTTATCATCCAGCTGAAGCATAAACGTGAGTGTGCGTCCTCTGGTGTTATCATGGAACGGAAAAATATCGTCCTTATACTTATAAAAGGAGCTTCGGCTGATATCCACCTGTTCGGTAGCTTCCTGCACGGTCATGGCCCGTTCGGAATCCAACAGACGCTTTGCTTCCACTACCTTTAACAATACTTCCGGCACTGCCCTTTTCTTAACAATGAAAAAGCTATCGTCATCCATTTTCCCCAACATCCTTTCGCTTATTTAACGTTCTAAAGTGTTCGTACAACAAATACACTTGTCCGTATGCGGACTATCTTACCACATTCTTTCTCCGATTTCAAGGCTAAAAAGAAAAAAGACTAGAAAATTTTCTAATCTTTTTTCTTTTTATTATTTTGTTTCACTTAAGATTACTGCAATAGCCACTGCCAACTGGTTATCCTGATCATGCGGAATAACCACCATCTGCTTTAGTTCCTCCTTGAGTTCTACTTCCATATCCGGAACTACGCCTACTTCATGAATACATACACCCTTTGGTGTAAAATATCTGGCAACGGTAACCTTTACGGCAGTACCGTCGGTTATCGGTAAAATGCTCTGCACAATGCCTTTACCAAAACTGGTTGTTCCTACAATAGTTGCCGCTTCATAATCCTGCATTGCAGCCGCGAAAATTTCTGCTGCACTGGCACTGTTGCCGTTAATTACCACAGCCATAGGAAGTTCTAAAACATCCTTGTCGGTACCTTTATATTCGTCGCGGTTACCATACTTATCCTCCGTATAAACAATCATACCCTTTGGTAAAATATAGTCCAACATTTCTACCACTGCAGAAAGCAGACCGCCCGGGTTATCCCGCAGGTCAATGATTAAGCCTTCCATGCCCTGCTTCTGTAAATCCGTTATAGCTTCCTTGAACTGCTTCGGTGTCGGTTCATCAAAGCTGGAAATCAGAATATAACCTATGTTATGATCTAACATTTCATATTCGATAGTTTCTATTGTAATTTGTGCTCTGGTAATCAGTAACTCTACCGGGTCGGATTCGCCGTCACGGATTACGGTTACTTTAACCTGAGTACCCTCCGGACCCTTCATCATGGCAACTACATTGTCGATTTCCATTCCAGTAACATCCACATCATCAACCATATAAATGATATCCCCCGGAAGCATACCGGCTTTATACGCAGGGCCATCCACATATGGTTTTACGATAGTGATATACATGGTTTTTAAATTCTGCTGGACTACCGCGCCAATGCCGTAGTACGTACCACTGGTGGATTCCATTAAAGCCTTGTATTCCTCTTCGGTATAATAGCAGGTATATGGGTCACCCAAACCTTCCAGCATACCTTTATATGCACCTATCCGCATATCTTCCACAGAAATATCATTCATATAATACTGGTTCACAATCATTTCCAGTAATTCCATCTTTTGAACAAAGAAATCGGACATCAGGGATTCCTCTGCCTTGGACGGTGCTTCTTCACTTGTTACATCATCCTTTGGTGCATCATTTTTCGCCACATCACCGTCTTTATTCTCTTTGTTTTCCGGCACGCCGGTAGGCACCGGTGTGGCAGCATCTGCCTGATTCGTAACACTCTCTCCTATTCCCGGAGTAGCAACCGGCTCTTCCCGATTTGTCTGCGTTTCCTGCTTTGCATCTTCCTTTACCATATTTTGCATCATTAGCGCACAACCGCCAAATCCCATCAGCATTGAAAACGTCAGGGCAAGACAGATTGCTTTACTTATTTTTTTCATCATTATGTTTACCTCCTTAATGCTGCAATTCTATTTTCCTGATTTGCCGTTTGGCGGTTATATGACTGGCAATAATGCCTATGCCAAGGCTGAATATTAAAGCCAACGGAATAAACTGCTGCATAATTTTTGTTCTGTCAATAAAATTCATAGCAGTGAATACGGAATCAAACTGCTCCTTTAGCGTGCGGATAACCTCGCCATAAACCAAATATAAAATTCCAATCGGAAGGACGGAGCCCAAAATACCGATAATTGCACCTTCTACCACAAACGGTGCACGGATAAAAAAGTCCGTTGCTCCGATAATACTCATAATGGAGATTTCCTCCCGGCGTACATTAATACCGGTAGAAATAGTTGTACGGATTAAGAATACCGCCACTGCAACAAGAATGGCAATTAAGCTGATGGATATAATCCAAAGTAACGTTTTTATTCCGTCAAAGCTTTCTGCAATCGACTCAGAATGATTAACCTTACGGACATACTCCATAGATTCCACGTGACGAACTAAAATTTTTTGCATGGATACATCACTTAGAGAAACCTCCAGGGAAGCAGAATCTTCCAGAGGATTATCACTTCCGAAGGTGGCAGACAGTTCTTCATTTAAACTTTCTGCTTTATAGTTTTCCCAAGCTTCGGCTGCAGATATATATACAACATCTGCCACTTCCGCTCTCATGCGGATTTTTTCTTTTGTTTCCAAAATCTGTTCTTCCGTAGTTCCTTCCTCAAAAAACACCGTGATTCCCACCAAAGACTCTGCAGATTCCACCGCATAATTAAAATTTGCAATAACAAAATAAAACACACCAAGCAACAGCAGACAAGCGGTAATCGTTCCCGCAGAAGCAAGGGAATACACCCGGTTCTTCCAAATACTACGGATGCCCTGCCCGATGCAATAAAACAATGTTCTAATTTTTCGCATACCGGTACCGCCCCTTTTCTTCATCACTGATTACCCTGCCGTTCCGTAAGGTAATCACTCTCTTTTGCATACTGTCTACAATTTCTTGGTTATGGGTTACCACAACAACTGTAGTACCCCTTTTATTGATATCTTCCAAAAGTTTCATGATTTCCCAGGAGTTCTTTGGATCTAAGTTTCCGGTAGGCTCATCTGCCAATAAAATCACCGGATTGTTTACCAATGCTCTTGCCAGGGCAACCCTTTGCTGCTGTCCTCCTGACAATTCATTTGGGAAAGACTTTCTTTTATCCATCAGCCCAACCAGGGACAACATCTTTGGTACCTGACGTTTAATCAAACGTTCCGGAGCTTCTACTACCCTTTGGGCAAAAGCCACATTATCAAACACATTTCTGTCTTTTAACAAACGGAAATCCTGAAATACCACGCCAATGCTTCTCCGGTACTTACTTACCTGATATTTGCGCAAACGACCGATTTCCCGTCCTGCTACAAATACCTTTCCCTTAGAAGGTAAAATTTCTTTCAGCATCAGACGGATTAAGGTAGACTTACCGGAACCGCTGCTTCCTACAATAAATACAAATTCGCCTTTATATATGCGAATATTGATATCCTCAATGGCTGCAATCCCCTTTTGGTATTCCTTGGACACATGCTCAAAAGAAATGACCGGAGCTTCTATTTTACTCATCTCTCTATTAATATCAAAATCTGCTGCCATATATTCTCTCCACAATAATATTGTTTTTCACAGATAATTTTACTGTCTAATTATGTTGATTTTATGTCAAAAAAGGCTGCCTTCCGGCAGCCTTCTCATGTTTATTCTGCGTTCTCCATGTATGTCATGTATTTTACAACCATAAGTGCAATCTTGAAGGTGATTGCATCTTCGAACACGCGCAGGTCAAGATTCGTGGTCTTCTGCAGCTTATCCAGGCGATATACCAGTGTATTTCTATGAATATATAACTGTCTGGATGTTTCGGAAACATTCAGGCTGTTTTCGAAAAATTTGTTGATGGTTACCAAAGTTTCTTCATCAAACTCATCTAAAGACTTACCATCAAAAATTTCTTTGATAAACATCTTACAAAGAGACATAGGCAGCTGGTAAATCAAACGACCGATACCCAGGTTGGAATAAGCCACCACGTTTCTGTCGCTATAGAAGATTTTACCTACATCCAGTGCCATCTTAGCTTCCTTGAAGGAACGGGACACATCGCGGATTTCGTTAACAATAGTACCGTACGCTACATTTACTTTTGTCATTGCTTCGGTATTCAACATATCTAAAATAACCTTAGCGGTTTTGTTTAAATCCTCGTAGGTTTCATTCGCCTTTAATTCTTTAACCAGAATGATATTCTTTTCATCTACTGCAGTGATGAAATCTTTTGTTTTACCTGCAAACAGACTGCGGACGGTTTCTAAAGCATTGCTGTCTTTATCGTTCTTTGTTTCGATAAGGAAAACAACACGTCTTGCTTCTGTTTCAATATGAAGCTTCTTTGCACGGTTATAAATGTCAACCAAAAGAAGATTGTCTAATAATAGGTTCTTAATGAAGTTATCTTTGTCATAGCGTTCCTTATAAGCCACCAGAAGGTTCTGGATTTGGAATGCAGCCAGTTTACCGACCATATATACGTCGTCGCTGTCACCTCTTGCTAAAAGAACATACTCCAGCTGATGTTCATCAAACACCTTAAAGAACTGGAAGCCCTGCAGCACCTGACTGTCTGCCGGGGAATCCACAAAGGCAAGTACTGCATTTTCATATACTTCCGCATTTGGAATAGTGGATGCAAGTACCTTTCCTTCTGTGTCTAACACACAAATGTCAATTCTTGTGATTGTTTTTAAACCTTCAATTGTACTTTGTAAAATCTGATTGGATATCATAAACCCTTTTACCTCACATTCTGTGCCCCAAAAGTATCACTTGTACATAATTCTGCACTTTAATTCAGTATATCACAAAAACAAACAAAATTCAAGAATTCTTATTCGGTTCTTAATGCTTCCACCGGATCTTTCTTTGCTGCTACTCTGGATGGAATCAAACCGGCAATTAAAGTCAGTGTTATACTGATAACAACTAAAATGGTTCCGCCCACCGCAGGAAGTTCTGCCACGTCCGGAATTTCCGCAAAGTGATAAATAATTGCATTAATCGGAATACAAAGTAAAACCGTAACACCTACACCAAGTAAACCGGATACCAGACCCACAATCATGGTTTCTGCATTGAATACGCGGGAAATATCCTTCTTGGAAGCACCAATACTTCGAAGAATACCGATTTCCTTTGTTCTTTCCAATACGGAAATATAAGTAATAATACCAATCATGATAGAGGAAACCACCAGGGAGATAGATACAAAGGCAATCAGTACGTAAGAAATCACATTAATGATGGTACTGATGGAAGACATCATAATACCAATGTAATCAGTATAAGTAATCTTGTTAGCTTCCTGTCCGTCAGCCTCTACCTTATCATTGTATTCCTGAATCTTTTCTTCGATTAAATCTTTGGACGCAAAATCAATCGGATAAATACTGATAGAACTTGGTGCATCCAATTCTGCTACACCAAACAATGCCAGATTTCCTTCATAGGTTGCCTGGGACACTGCGGCTGCAGCATACTGTTCCTGCAGCATTTGCAGTTCTTCCGGCGTCAGCGTAGCGAGATACGCCTGCTGATCCGGTGTCAGGGTACTCATATCCATGGCATTGCTCTGGGCATCTTCTGCCGCATTGGAATCAGAAAACGGTTTTCCGGTAAGTACATCGGTTTCCGTATCCGCCTTCTGTGCCTTTACAATCTCCTGCTTTGCTGTTTCTTTAATAATATACTCTGTTAATTCCTTTGTATAACCTACGGTACCGGTAATGGAAGTTGCCACTGCATCCGGCTTTGGACGTACAATACCTACTACTTTAAGTTCCATGGCATCTTCCAGAACTTTTTCTAAATAAGTATCACTCTCGGAAAAATCTTCCCAAAGCCCGAGTTCTTCATTATAGGAATAAAAATCTGTGTTGAGAACTACTTTATAGGTTTGATTTAATAATTCATCATAAGTAAAAGTTCTGCCATCGTCCTCAATCTGTGTTGCCGTAGAAAAGTTCGCCAGTTCCCCCTGGTCTTTTAATCCCAGAGTATATAATGCTGTATCCATAATGTAATTCTTTTCGGAAATGACAAATATAAGTTCTTCCTTAGACTCCGGCCACTTACCTGCTACCACATCATACTGGGATTCTAACAATTCCTGATTATCAAGCAGCTCACAAAAAGCATCCATATCTGTGCCGCCCATAGCACTCATAGGACTCATAGAGGACATGGTATCATACATGGACATCATGCTGTCCATTCCCATGGTGGACATTACCGTACTTGGATTTACCTGAAGTGTCTTACCATTTACATCGGTACCGTAAATACGCAGGTTGGCATCATAGCCAAACTGGATTGCCGTGGTCAGGTCACCAAAACCGTTGGCTTCATCCAATAAATACTTACGGAATTCACCCAGGTTATTCGCCTGCTTTTCCGCTACCATGGCATTATACATTTGCGTCATAATTACCATTGGACGAACCACATCGTCTTCATAGCTTTCTGCTTCTTCTTCAAACTCACCGGACATGGAACCCATCATGGCACTCATATCCATGGTTTCATCCTGCAAAGTAATCGGATAGTTGGATAAGGTATCCTCCTGCACCTTATCAATATATGCCTGGAAACCGCTGGACAAGGAAAGAATCAGTGCAATACCGATAATACCGATACTTCCCGCAAAAGCGGTCATAAAGGTTCTTCCCTTCTTTGTCATTAAGTTATTTAAGCTTAAACCTAATGCTGTTTTAAAGGACATGGATTTCATCTTGCCCTTTTCTTTTGTTACCGCCGGAAGTACTTCCTCTTCCGCTGTTTCATACGGTCTGGAATCATCAATCACCCGACCGTCCAAAAGTTTGATAATTCTGGAAGAATACTGTTCTGCCAGCTCCGGATTATGGGTAACCATAATGATTAAACGATCCTTGGAAATTTCTTTTAATAAGTCCATAATCTGCACACTGGTAGCAGAATCCAATGCACCGGTAGGTTCATCCGCCAGTAAAATATCCGGATCATTAATTAATGCACGGGCAATGGCTACACGCTGCATCTGACCACCGGACATCTGGTTTGGTTTCTTGTGAATCTGATCCGCCAGACCAACCTTGGTCAATACGTCTACCGCACGCTTTCTTCTTTCACTTTTTGAAACACCGGATAAGGTTAGCGCCAATTCTACATTGGAAAGTACGGTCTGGTGAGGAATTAAATTATAGCTTTGGAAAACAAAACCGATGGAATGGTTACGATACGTATCCCAATCCCTGTCTTTAAATTTCTTGGTGGATTTTCCATTAATAATTAAATCACCACTGGTATACTGATCCAAACCACCGATAATATTAAGCAATGTGGTTTTACCACAACCGGACTGACCCAGAATAGAAACAAACTCACTGTTTCTGAATGTAATGCTGACACCCTTTAAAGCCTCTACCTCGGTATCACCGGTCTTATATATTTTTACAATGTCTTTTAACTGAAGCATTTGCTTCCTCCGTTTCTTATCTGAACATTTTACGCTTACGTTTTCTAAGTATATACCATTTTGAGGAAATTTCAACCTCAAACTTCGGAATAAATCATTAAAAATTTATGAACAAGAATAAGAAAAGGGCACCCTTTTCGGATGCCCTTGAAAATTCTTATTAGTGAGTGATAATCTGCTCTGTTTCCTTGTCGAAGATGTGAATCTTGGAAAGGTCAAGTGCAATCTGGATGGTATCACCAGGTCTTGCAGTTGTACGAGGATTTACTCTTGCTGTAATATCTACGGTATCAGCGATGGTGAAGTATAAGAATACTTCTGCACCGAGTAATTCGTAAACTCTTACGGTAGCGTCAAATGCACTGTCCTTAGAAGTTTCGATGAATACCTGCTCATCCTTAATATCTTCCGGACGGATACCAAGAATAACTTCCTTACCAACATAACCGCCTTCGATTAACTTCTTAGCACGTGCTTCAGGAAGCTTGATGGAACGCTCTGCGAAGTGAAGTGTTACATCGCTGCCTGCCTGCTCTACCTGACAGTTGATGAAGTTCATCTGTGGGGAACCCATGAAACCTGCAACGAAGAGGTTATCTGGTCTGTCGTATAAGTTCTGAGGTGTATCTACCTGCTGGATAACACCATCCTTCATAACGATGATTCTGGTACCAAGTGTCATAGCCTCGGTCTGGTCATGTGTTACGTAGATGATGGTTGTCTGTAACTTCTGATGT
>JAGAQI010000042.1 GCA_017622795.1 Lachnospiraceae bacterium | reverse complement strand
TATCGATGCTATCAAGAGCATGACAGTTTTAGAGTTAAATGATTTAGTAAAGGCATGTGAAGAAGAATTTGGCGTATCCGCAGCAGCAGGTGTAGTAGTTGCAGCAGCAGGCCCAGCAGCAGAAGCAGCTGAAGAAAAGACAGAGTTTGACGTTGAGTTAACAGAAGCTGGCGCAAACAAGATTAAGGTTATCAAGGTTGTTCGTGAAATCACAGGTCTTGGCTTAGGTGAAGCTAAGGCAGCTGTAGAAGCAGCTCCAAAGGTATTAAAGGAAGGCGTTTCCAAGGCAGAAGCTGATGATATCAAGGCTAAGCTTGAAGCTGAAGGCGCTAAGGTTACTCTTAAGTAAACTTGTAACCTGTTTAGCACTAAGCAGAACATTGGAGAGGATTGCAGACCCCTGCAGTCCTCTTTTTTCGTTCCGGGTTCTTTTCGGGACTCAGCAGTTTCTATCGCAAGTTTTGTCGACTCTCCTACCAAAAAAGTTTATTAATGGAGGCTTGCGCACTTTTGCTATAACTCAGGTCGGCGGGAGATGAAAGGTTAGCAAAAGTTGGTTGCCATTGCGTCCGAAGGACGCATTTACAAAAGGGTGATGAAGGCACTCTCGGAAAACACGTGTTTTCCAGAGATGCCCTTATCACCCTTTTTATAAAGTGCTTTGCACTTTAATTGGCAACCAACTTATATGAAATACCTGCTTCCCGCCGCCTTTCAAACAGATAGCCAAAAGCACGCGCGCCTCCATATCTTCTTGTGGTAGGAGAGGCGGAAACTTGCGGAAACTCTGAACGTCCCTCAAAGAATTCCGGAACGAAAGAACAGGAAGAGGACTTGCCAGAGGTCTGCAATCCGCCCCAAATGACAACCGTTTCGCTTAGTGCGCTCAGCCTCAACACGGTGGTTTTCTGCTTTTCAGAAAACTACCGTGTTGCAATTGTGGATTTTAGAGAAAATCGCAGGACGACCGGGAATACATACAAAAAGTTGACATATAAAATTGACAAAAAGGAGAGAGATGGTATAATAGGGATAGAAAGGAGGCACGAACGTGGCTAAAAATTTGACAAGAGAAGATGTTTGTAAAAGATTGGGTGTATCTGAGTTGGACAATATTCCGACGTATAAAAGTGACGAAGTAGGGAAGTTATTACCTATAGTGAATAAAGAAGTGCGTGAGGAAATTGTAGATAAAAATCCTTGTTTGATTTTGGAAATATTCAGAGTGTTTTTAGCTGAGAATAGAAGAAGCTATAGTGATTGCTATGATATTTGCCTAAAAAGGATTGACAATCTGGAAAGAGAACTCAGCAAGACAAGACTATGGAGAAGAAAACAAAAGATACGTGAAGAAATGACGGAGTTAACAGAATTAATGATGAAAAAAGATACGGAAAATAAGATATACAGTTTATGTTTGGGTGTTTTGGGTGTTGTAGGTCTAGGCGTTGTGCTTTCGTATGATCGATAATGAACAGAATGAAAATGATTGATTGGATAAATATACAACTGATTCTGTGACAAGTGGAAAGTAAAATAGGAATTATATGTGTGGAAAGAGGTATCAAAGTGAGAACGGATAGACTGATAAAGCAAGAACGATTGTTATTGCAGACCCACCTAGAGATGTTTCGGAAGTTGTGCAATCTCAGTGGTGAAACATTTGGATTAAAAGTGGCTGGAATTACGAAGCAAAGTATTAGTAAGTACGAATCTGGTGTTAAAGATGCAGAAATCAATCTTATGCTCTATATTGCAATTCGTCAGTTTTTGGATTACGAAAGCCAAAAAGACAATAGAACGGCGTTGCGAGAGGCTTTACGATTGTTTGAAAGCTATATGTATGTTTCTGTTGCAGAGCAGGCTGAAATTATGGATAAATTCATGCTTTTAACGGATTATTTAAATAATGAGTCAAGAAAAAGAAATGAGGAAGAGCGTGATAAAGAACGGTTGGAGATAATTGGCGGTTTGGACTTTGGAATCTCGGATTACGAGCAAGGAGAATGGTATAAGCGATATCAGGAGGAATTGCAGGACGACAGTGAAGAAGATAAAATTGCCAGTGAAAGAGATGAGAAAATTATTAGGGTACTTAGTAAAGACTGGAGTGTGAAAAAAATAGCGGAAGAATTCAATTATCCATTAAATTATGTTATAAAAATAAAAAATGAAATCGCACGAGAGGTACTTGAAGAACATACTAGAACGTTGAAAGCAGAGCTGACAAACCGGACATCAGAACTGGTAGACAGTATATTGTTAAGAACAAAATAGATTTCAGCTAAAGAAAATTAAAAAAATAACAAGAGAAAAAGATGCATTTAGTGGTTTGAACTAAATGCATCTTTTTTATGTATGGAAAGTGCGTAAAAGAGAACCGTATATAATAATGAAACACGGTAATAAAAATTTGGTAACTTAAAAGAAGTAACCCAAGAAAGTAAATTAAACAAAGTAAGTAGAATATAAGTTAAAATGGTTGACAATACTTGAAGCTTATGGTAAGCTTCAAGTATACAATAAATTGTAGAGAGAAAGGATGTTATATATCAATTACCTATTACAGTGGATTGATTGCTTAAGTGCAGTACTGAAAGAAGAGGATGAACATTGTTAGTTGTGGATGATTTTCTACATAGTTTTTGAGATGCAGGAAACGAAAATTGATAATATAGCTACAGTGTAAGGTGTTATAAATAAAAGGAGGTTTTTTATGAGAATTAATATCAGAAACTTTTATGAAGAAGGTGAAGAAGAGGAAATGGTAGACGAATATGCTGGTTATAACATGAGGATGATGAAGACCTGTATTATGAAGACGAAGATGGCGTCCATATGAAGCAGATTATTCCCTGTTGGTGGTGTACTGGCGGAAAAGTAGAGTGTGATTGCACCGGCGATATGGGGCCGGGACCGGAGTGGGCAGATTTTGATTGCTACGCTTGTGGAGGAACGGGTATTATTCTTTGTCCCGAATGTAAAGGCAGAGGTTATTTATATGAGGAATAAAAGGAGGTAACAATTCATGAACAAAAAGATAATTATCACACGCCCAGAAGGGCATTACTCCCTGTTGGAAAATTCAGATGATGGCACCACTTTATTGGTGGAGAAAAATTTAAGGTATAGATTCACTTTATCAACAGAAGGCATCGTTTGTATAGAGGATGCAGTGACCGGGAGAACATTTGACATGAGAAATAATTAAAAGGAGGCTAAGAAAAAGCATGGAGAGTTTAAGAAAAACATATTCCGCCGATGCAGAGCATATGAAAACTAAAGTATGGGAATTGAACACCATTCTGGCAAAGACAAATGCTCGAATTTCTGAAACAAACAAGCTCAGTAAATCTGTTGCTGTCCAGCTTGACCTGTTGGAAGAGAAGTTAAAAAAGTACCTGGATACAGAGCAAATTCTTGAATTGGAAGAAAAAAGAATGCTGCCTAGAATGGAATTTGAACCGCTGGAATTTCTGACATTCAATGGTTGGGGCTCCGAGGCAGATTTTTTGCAAGAAGCAGAAAAACTGGAAGAGGCATTAAAATTAAAGGCGGCATTGGTAAATCTGGCTTTTCTTTGTTGGGAGGAGACAAAATGGACGGTAGAGACTCTTGCCTTCCCGGAACTTGACATCATGGATGCATATTACGAGTGTGTTTCTCTGTTTCGTTGTTATCAAAGGCAGTCTGATCTTGAGAAAGTACAGTTCTATTATGGACTGAGAAATACCAAATTCGAACCCATTATAGAACAGAAGCACGAACGGCATGTGGCCTGTTTGTACCGGATACTGATGTCTGCGAGAGAACTGGCAGCCTCTCCCTTAATTACAAAGCCGACGATTAACATTGCCAGAGAAGATTGTGCGGAAATGAAGAGAATATATGCGAAATTTGTAAAGGATCGGAATGATGGCTCTATGCTTAGGACGTTGTGCTATGAAGAGCTAAAAGGAACAAAGGAGTCTGAGAATATTAATTTATTTGAAACGTTGTCTCAGCTTGGAGTATAAGGAGGAAATACCATGGACGAGGTTACAATTATCAATAATGTAAACGGGCATTTTCGCGTGGAAGAACAGAAGGAAAGGTTACTCATTACCAAGGAATTACGGTACCAATGGCTTTTTGACTCAGACGGTACGGTCCGACGGGTTTCGGACCTCCGCACAGGTCACACGCTGGAACTGGAAGGGTAGAAGAGAAAAGGAGGAGTGAAATGCAGATGGAAGCAACGAAAACAACAAAGGAGCAAATGGAGTCCTTAAATAATGAAATTATTTATACTGTGAACCGCATGTTATACGATATAGCGGAAAAGATAAATGAATGTCGGATACTTCGAGAGCGCGTATATGAATACATAAAAAAATTCAGATCACGCTTAACTAGTATTCCCAATATCAGTCCGGAGCAAATGATAAAAAGGGAAGATACCTTTGAGCCGATAACGTTGATTTCATACGAGGAGTTTTCGGGCTTGGATGAGAAAGAACTCCGGAACCGTCTGGATTGTTGGGCGGAAGAACTGGAGAATAAACGGATGCTTCTTAATTGCTTTTACAACTGTGTTCTGGAGGCAGAAAGCAGCTACAAAGAAATTTTGGCTGCCTGGGCATTGATGGAATCGTATTTTGAAAGCGTTGGCTTGGAAAGAGCGTATAAAGATGGAAAAGAAAAGAGCGCCCTGGAACAATTGGAAGTGATTTATTCTCCTGGAGTCGGAGGTTACGGTGGGGTGGTAGAACAACGTTTTGATACTTTGCTCTATTACATGATGGAGGTAAAGTATTGTATTGATGAATTGATTTATGCGCCGTTGTTGCAGAAACCTATTGGTCAGATTTCGGCGGAGGCAAGGTTTGAGCGAAGCGAGCTGTTAAGGATCCTTCAAAAGCTTTTTCAGAAGCGCAAAGAATTTGAAAAACGCGCGCTGCTGCCGGTAAAAACAGAAGAAAAAATTGCTTGGTCACATGCTCTTTTTGTGAAGGATGCTTTATACGACGAATTTGTCTGGGAGGAGGAGTAGATGGATAAAAGAGGAACTCAAATTATTCACCCTTTTTTAAAGGCTAAGGTTACTATGGCGGAGGAAAAAGCAGAAAGGATAAATGGAATTATTCGGCAGACTTCGGTCTTTCAGTTAACAGTATGGGAAATGCTGCTGAAACTATACCGGGAATTATCCGGCTTCCCGGGTGTTATACAGCGGGAGGATAAAATGCCGGATGCGGCACCAAAGTATATGGAGGAAGTGACGGTGACCTACGACTTCTCCATGTCGGATTTCGGGCATGTCAATAAGATGCTGGATTATAAATTAAATATGTTGACCAAAACAGAAAAACTTTGGAGTGCCTATCTGACTTGTCTGCAAACAATACAAAGCAGCATAGAAAATGTACTTTTCAAGTTAGAGAAAGTATGGAAGACTTGCGAAGCTCGGGGTGTAATAGAGAAAGTCCGAACTGCTGAGAATGTGTATGGAAAGGAAAATAAGGATTATTGGCCTGTTATCAAGCCGATTGCCGATGACTTGCTGGAAAACGATTCCAGGGGAGTATTGTATTATGGCAAATTCTTATATCGATTGAGCAGAGAGCTTTTGGAGCAGGACAGCAACATCTTAAGAAAGGAATACCGCAAAATAGAAAATTGGGAAAGGGACAAGCTGGAGTATCAGCTGGCAACTCTGAGAAAGATTGAAGAGAAAATCAAGGGACCGGTATTGGGAGTAACAGGTTGCCGATCAAATTAAATTTGGAGGTCCGGCAAGTAGAAATCAGATTTACAAAGCAGACGAAACTTCCTGTTATACTGAAAACGCAAACAAAAAACATGCGAAAGCGTCACATGCAAAGGAGGAAATAGTATGGCTTATTACTCAAGTCCAAAAGCAATGTATGAAGAAAAGGCGGCAAAGGCGAAGAAAACGGCAGATGTTCACTATGCTAAGGCGATGAACGGCGAAGGGGACTACCATTTTGGGAAGGCCAAAACATATTATAAAAGTGCCGGAGATTTTTCGGAGAAGGCTAAGAATGCCAGCTCTGACCCATGGCCAAAAAAGAAGTAACATAATGGAACAAATTTAAGCAACAGATGCCGCTGGGGGTTTACTCTCGGCGGCATCTGTATTTTTGAGCAAAAAACAGTTGATTTCTCTCCAAAACCATGTATAATTATCTTGTTTACTGTTTTATTGCAGTAAAGCGTCGATTTGTAGAATTACGGGAAATAATCCCCCGAAAACCCAGGAGGAAAAAGCCTCTGCTCGCGCAGAGCTCGCATTTTCACTCCGTGAAAACAAGGAGGCTTAAAATGGAACGAAAGAAATTAATCGAATTTCGTAACATTACGAAAAGTTTTGACAAGCAGATTACCTTAAAGGGTATCAATCTGGATATTTATGAAAATGAATTTGTGACCTTGCTTGGTCCCAGTGGTTGTGGTAAGACCACACTCCTTCGAATATTAGGTGGATTTTTAGAGGCGGATGAAGGAAACATTATTTTTAACGGAGAAGAAATCAGCCATAAGCCTCCGTATGAGCGTGAGCTGAACACCGTATTCCAGAAGTATGCCCTGTTCCCGCATTTAAGTGTATATGAAAATATTGCCTTCGGCCTGAAGCTTAAGAAAATGAGTAAGGACGTTATTGAGCAGAAGGTTATGAAGATGTTAAAGCTCATCGGCCTGGAGGGCTATGAAAATAAGAATACTACCCTGCTTTCCGGTGGTCAGCAGCAGCGTGTTGCCATTGCAAGAGCGTTGGTAAACGAGCCGAAGGTGCTGTTGCTTGATGAACCGTTAGCTGCCCTTGACTTAAAGCTTCGTAAGGAGATGCAGTACGAGTTAAAGCGTATCCAGCAGGAAGTCGGCATCACCTTTATTTTTGTTACACATGACCAGGAAGAAGCCCTTACCATGTCGGATAAGATTGTGGTTATGAACGGCGGTGAAATTCAGCAGATTGGTACACCGGAGGATATTTATAACGAGCCTGCCAACCGTTTTGTTGCTAACTTTATTGGTGAAAGTAATATTCTGCCTGCAACCATGCTTGACGACTACAAGGTGCGTTTCGACGATATTACTTTCGACTGTGTTGACTACGGATTTAAGAAAAATGAGCCGGTGGATGTAGTAATCCGTCCGGAGGATATTGATATTGTGCCGGTAGAAAAAGGCAAGATGACCGGTGAAGTACTCAGTACCCTGTTTAAGGGCGTACACTATGAGATTATGGTAGAAACCGTTCCGGGTACCAGTGTAACTGTGGACATGCGTGTTATCCGCACCCATGAAGTAACCAGTGAAAATGGTAAGGAAAAGATTAATGCCAGCAATTTCTATGTGGATTTGGAAGATGTTGAAAAGCTGGATGACAAGGAAATTATTGCCCGTTCCAATGCCATGGCATGGAGTACCGAGAACGATGAGTATATTTCCATTGCAAACATTGAATATGATATTAAGCCGGAGCTTGGAAGCTATCCGGTAGTGTTTTCCACAGCAAACGGCACTGCAGTAGAGCGGACCGTATTTGTTGTGAATCAGCCGTTCGTTAAGAATGAGAAGGCAAACGAAGCAATCATGGCCTTCAATTTCTTCACTACCGTTGATGAAATCCGTGAGTCTCAGACTCTGGATGTAGATATTATGACCTGGGCCAATGCGCAGGGCTGGAAGCTCAGTGATGAAAACCAGAGCATTGACATCAGTGTAGATTACGATTTCGAGCCGGAAAATGTAAAGGAAGGCGTGTATAAGATTACCTTCTGGACTACCGGTCGCGAATTTAAGATTCATACTACGGACTACTCCGAGGTTGGTCAGGAGGTCGGCCTGACATTCTTCCCTGAGGACATCCATGTTATGTCCAGGATGGACTTTTAAATGAAGAAGTTTTCCCAGTTAGCAGTTCCGTATATTATTTGGGCGGCATTGATGATTGTGCTGCCGATGCTCCTTATTTTGATGTATTCCTTTACCGAGCACGGCAACTCCATCATTTCCTTTGCTGTTACCTTTGAC
>JAGAQI010000041.1 GCA_017622795.1 Lachnospiraceae bacterium | reverse complement strand
TAGGCTGCTCTCTCTTCCGGAGCGATGTTTTTCATTTCTCTCATTAAGAGACCGATTTTACCGGTTTTGCCGTCTAAGAACTGCTTTCTGAATTCATAAACGTCTTTGGAGGAAGCAAGTGCGTCTGCACCTGCCAGGATTTCCTGCTTGATTTGTTCTAAATTTGCGTTCATCTCTTTCTTCCTTTCTTTTTAAAATATATCCCTTGCATGTAGTGCAGGGGGTATCGTATGTTTTCTTCTTATTTTTGGTGATTTTGTATCCGTGTTCGTCTACCTCTTCGGAGGTCTGTCTGTCTTTGTCGGACAAACTTCGTATGTCCGCAAAAGCCAAACATCCCTCCGCCGAGAGGCCGGACACTCGGATACAAAATCATCAAAAATAGCTAGAGAACATAAAAAATCCCCTGCATCTACATGCAAGGGACGAAGTTTTCCGCGGTACCACCCAAATTCATTGTACTTTTAAAGTACAATACGCTCATTAACGCACGTAACGAGTGCGAAACGTCAACGGCTACTGAGAATAGCAGGATTTGCTGT
Source organism: Lachnospiraceae bacterium (assembly GCA_017622795.1). Classification (GTDB taxonomy): domain Bacteria; phylum Bacillota; class Clostridia; order Lachnospirales; family Lachnospiraceae; genus SIG299. The sequence continues at coordinate 14,585 of JAGAQI010000041.1, read as the reverse complement.
CTGTTCTCCGTTGCGGCTCCGGTGTGAAGGTCAATGATTACCTTGTTTTTAAGGGAACTTTCAGCCGGTGATTCCCTCTCTCTGAAAAAAGTATAATCATCTGTGACCAACGAACTTCTTTGCAGAAGCTGTCGGTCTGCACCATCTGTGCCTTTTTAATATCAATTTCGATTCTAACACAGTTTTTTTGAAACATCAAGCCCTTTTATTCGTCATTATTGATAATTTCAAAAGCGGTTTTTGTGCATATTATACAAAAAACATTTGTATACAAGTTTTAGTTTGACAAAGTTGCATAAAAGTGGTATTCTGAAAGCGAACGGTAGATATGAGAAGGTATCTTATCGGAGGTAGAAGCGTTTGGGGAACGTGAGAGGGTAAAAACTATAAAGAGGAAAGGTTATTTTGAAAGTGCTGAAGGACTTCTGCCACTGATAAATAACCTTTCTTTGTAAATCGGAACAAAAAACTCGCAGAAGGCGGGTTTTTGTTGTATATACGGAAAAAACAAGAAGCCTAAAGAAAAAACAAGAAAACTGTATTTTTTTAGTGAAATAAATACCAGACAGGAGGATTATTTATGGCAAAAGAGAAACAAATGAGAAAAAAAGAAAAGAAAACAGTGGCAGTAAAACCCCGGAAAGAGAGAAAAAGCTCTCTCTTTAGCAGCTTAATCACGAAAACGGTAATAGCGTTTGTTCTTTTGATTTTAATTATCGTATTGCAAGGTACAATGTCATATTCCTCTGCAAAGGATATGTTAATCGAGGAAGCGGAGAGTGCTCTGGTTACTACGGTGAAAGCAAAAAGTGACTATATTGGGCTCGGTATGGAACAGGTAAGCGACCGTATGATAGAAATCCTGACCAGCGATGATGTTATGTATTATTACATTAACGGTACGATTGATTATGCCATGCTGGACGATGAACAATCTAAAGTTAAGACAAGAATTCAGGAAAATATCCGCAATTTAAAGCAGATTTCCGATTTTGTATATCAGTTGTATTTCTTTAACAGTAAGACTGTCGGTCATTCCACAACACCACTGGATATGACAAAAGAGTACTACAAAAACTTTATCGCCAGTGAAGAGGGAAATTATATCAACACGACTGCAGATAAGTACGGTTACTTCGGAAAACATCCTTATCTGGATGAGCAGATTACAAAAAAAGAAGATACCTTTGATATGTCCAGATATGCCATCAGTATTTGGCGTAAGGTTGGTATGAAGGCCGGCATGGTTATGATGATTGTAGACATTGACCGGAATGTAATTTATGATTCTCTGGTAGATTTCGATAAGGGTGCCGGAAGTTATGCGGCATTTGTTGCGCCGGACGGAAATGAAACCGTTTATTGCGGTGGTGGTACGGAGGCGGCATCCGCGCCGGTATTCAGCGAACTTACCGCATATCAGGAGGCAATTGCATCCGGACAAACCGAAGGCTTTTTAGAAACCTCCTGGAAGGGTAAAGACTACGTATTTGCCTATTCCATGGTCAGCGATACCGGAGCCATGGTTGTAACATTGGTTCCTACAGCGGTGCTGATGGAATCTGCAAAGGCTATCCAGACCAACACCTTCCTTACCGTAGGCGTTGCAATTTTACTGGCAATCGGTATTTGTGTTTTTCTGGCATATACCATGAACGGCGGTATGAAAATGGTGAATAAACGCCTGACGAAGGTGTCCGGCGGTGATTTTACCGCAAATAAGCCGGCAAAGAGTAAAGACGAGCTTGGTCAGATTGCAGGCAGTGTGGACCAAATGACGGAAAACATCCGCAGTCTGATTATACAGGTCAAAGAAGTGATGGAAACCGTATCCGGAGTTACCGGTCAGGTTGGTGAACATACCGAAACCTTAATCCGCTCCAGCAGTGAAATCTGCGGTGCAGTCAGTGAAATCGAGCAGGGTATTGCGACCCAGGCAGAAGACGCCCAGGATTGTGTAACCCAGATTACGGAATTGTCGGAACAGATAGAAGTGGTTTCCGGATATTCCGAAGAAATTACAAGAATTTCCGAAGATACCAACGGTGCTATCGGTGAAGGCCTGGAATTTATTGATGAATTACACGAAAAATCCAAGGCAACCGAAGAAATTACTTTCGCTATCCAAAAGGACATTGTTTCCTTAAACGAGCAGACAAAGGCAATCGGAGCTTTCGCAAATATCATCAATAATATTGCAGCCCAGACCAACCTGCTTTCCTTAAATGCTTCCATCGAGGCGGCAAGAGCGGGCGAGGCGGGTCGCGGCTTTGCGGTAGTTGCAGATGAAATCAGAACCCTGGCCGACCAGTCCAAGGAGGCGGCGAATGAAATCGGCGGCATTGTAGGTAAGATTCAGGCTCAGACGGATTCCACCGTGGAGGCAGCAAATCGTGCAGGCACTATTGTTGCATCCCAAAATGAATCCTTAGACAGCACACTGCAGGCGTTCCATAAGGTAAACGACAGAGTAAAGCAGATGGCAGAAAATCTTGCTAAGATTACCGAAGGCATGAGCCGCATGGAAGAAGCGAAGAAAGAAACGGTTAACTCTATTATGAATATTTCTGCGGTTTCTGAAGAAACCAGTGCAAACGCTACCCAGGTAGACAGCAACGCAAAGATGCAGCAGAGCCTGGTGGACGAATTAAAGAAGAGCGTGGAACTGCTTTCCGAAAAGGCAACCCAGATGGAAGAAACTATAGGTGTACTGAAGGTAGATTAAAAAGACATAAATTAATAAGGGACTGTCGAAAGGACAGTCCCTTTTGTTTGTACAGAACTTCTTGCATTTTATGGCGGCAAATGATATAATCATATCGAAATAAAAACAAAATACTAATAATTGTTTCGATATACCGAAACAATTATTTTGACAGAATAATTTATTTCTCTGCTACAAATACTGATAACGGGAGGAAACGATATGGTAATTCGTGAAAATTATTTAAACAAAATAAGACCCTTTTACAATTCGGAATTGATAAAAGTCCTCCTGGGAATACGAAGATGCGGAAAATCCGTGTTACTAAAACAGATTATGGACGAAATTAAAACCTCCGGCGTAGATGAAAAGCAAATTATTTATATTAATTTCGAAGATTTTCAATTTGCAGAGCTTTGTACGGCAAAAAAACTGTATGAGTATATAAAAGAGCGTAGAGTGAATGAAAACCGCTATTATTTGTTTTTCGATGAAATCCAAATGGTAGAGGGCTTTGAACGGGTTATAAATTCCTTCCGGGCAACTTGGGATGTCAGCATTTTTATTACCGGTTCCAACAGTAAGCTGTTGTCGGGAGAACTGGCAACTTATCTGTCGGGACGTTATGTAAGCTTTCAAATCATGCCGTTTTCTTTTAGAGAGAACTGCATTATACAGCAGATAGAGTCTCCGACCGAGGACGATTTGAACGAATATCTGAAATGGGGTGGCATGCCGCAACGGTACGCCATGCATACAGAAGAAGAAACTGCAACTATGTTAAAGGACTTGTACAATTCCATTGTATTAAAGGATATTGTACAACGGGCGGGGGCAAAGGATGTAGATTTATTAAACCGCATCATGGAATACCTGATGCAGACTCCTGCCCAGACTTTTTCGGCTAAAGGAATCTTAAAGTATTTTGAGAGCATAAACCGAAAGGTCAGCACAGAAACTCTGTATAATTATTTAGAGCATATTCAGAATTCCATGATTGCCGGGAAAGCAAGGAGATATGATATTCGTGGAAAGCAGCTTCTTACAACGCTGGATAAGTTTTATTTAACAGACTTAGGGATTGGGAACATTCATAATACCAGTTTTAAGCTAGAATACGGAGCCTTCCTTGAAAATGTAGTTTATAACGAGCTTCGTTCCAAAGGATATGAGGTTTATGTCGGGAAACTTCCAAACGGAGAAGTTGATTTTATAGCAACGAAGGGCCAGCAAAAGGAATATTATCAGGTGGCATACTATCTTTACGATGAAAGTGTTATACAAAGAGAATTTGATGCGTTTTTGCAAATTCCGGATAATTATCCAAAGTATGTGATATCTATGGATAAGCTGGATTTTTCCAGAGAAGGAATTATTCACAAAAATGCACTGCGTTTTTTGACGGAGAAATAAAAACCCCCTTTACAAAAGGATTTTTTCGTGCTACCATGTCAGATATAGTTTCATACTTTACCAGCTATGAAAAGGAGAGTACGTGAAAGAAAGTCTTACAGAGAGTCCCTGTTTGCTGAGAGGGGATGGATGGAAGTTCACCGAAGATGGCCTTGGAGCTTCGCACCGAACCAGGAGGTAATGCCTGGCAAGATTGCGACGGGTTCACCCGTTATCGTGGCGCACTGTGATGGCAGTGTTAGAAATACTGACATAGTGCATAAGGCAGCGTCTGTGAAGGCGTTGTGAATTAAAGTGGTAACACGTAAGCAAATAAGGCTTTCGTCTTTAACAAAGGCGGAAGCCTTTTATTTATTCCAAAGCACGTGTTTTTTACCACAAAACGATAACACTATTTATTAGAAAAGTGAGAGCAAATCCTCTGCTCGCAGAGGCTCGCATTTTGCTCCGCATACAACAGAAAATTGACATTTTCTGATTGTCAAAAAACAAGGAGGATTGAAATGGAAAAGAAGAAATTTTACATGACAACAGCGATTGCTTACACTTCCGGCAAGCCACACATCGGTAACACCTACGAAGCAATTCTGGCAGACAGCATTGCCCGCTTTAAGCGTTTACAGGGTTACGAGGTGTTTTTACAGACCGGTACCGACGAACACGGTCAGAAAATTGAAGAAAAGGCCGCAGCCAAGGGTGTAACACCAAAGGCATTCGTTGATGAGGTTGCAGGCGAAATCAAGAGCATCTGGGATCAGGTAGGCACTTCCTATGACAAGTTCATCCGTACCACTGATGCAGACCATGAAAAGCAAGTACAGAAGATTTTCAAGAAGCTCTACGACCAGGGCGATATTTACAAAGGCCATTACGAGGGTATGTACTGTACTCCTTGTGAGTCCTTCTTCACCGCATCCCAGTTAGTGGACGGCAAATGTCCGGACTGTGGCAGACCATGTCAGCCGGCCAAGGAAGAGGCTTACTTCTTAAAGCTTAGTAACTACACCGACAGACTGATTGAGCATATCAATACCCATCCGGAATTCATTCAGCCGGAGTCCAGAAAGAACGAGATGATGAACAACTTCCTGCTTCCTGGACTTCAGGATTTATGCGTATCCAGAACCTCCTTTAAGTGGGGCGTTCCGGTAAGCTTCGATGAAAAGCATGTGGTTTACGTTTGGATTGACGCGCTCAGCAACTATATCACCGGTATCGGTTATGACTGTGACGGAAACTCTACGGAGCAGTTCAACAAGTTCTGGCCGGCAGATTTACACTTAATCGGTAAGGATATTTTACGTTTCCACACCATTTACTGGCCAATTATGTTAATGGCGTTGGATATTCCGCTTCCAAAGCAGATTTTCGGTCATCCTTGGTTACTTCAGGGCGGTGAAAAGATGAGTAAGTCTAAGGGTAACGTGCTTTACGCAGACGACCTGGCAAAGGTGTTCGGCGTAGATGCGGTGCGTTACTTCGTGCTTCATGAAATGCCGTTTGATAACGACGGTGTTATTACCTGGGAATTACTCGTAGAGCGTTGCAACTCCGAGCTTGCCAACACTCTCGGCAACCTGGTAAACCGTACTATTTCCATGAGCAACAAGTACTTCGGCGGCGTGGTTACCGACGCCGGCGTGGCAGAAGATGTGGACGCAGAATTAAAGGCACTGGCACTGGAGACTCCTACTAAGGTAATTGCCAAGATGGAAAACCTCCGCGTGGCAGACGCTATCACAGAAATTTTCACTCTTTATAAGAGATGTAACAAGTATATTGATGAGACAATGCCATGGGCTTTGGCAAAGGATGAAACCAAGCAGGCACGATTACAGACCGTTCTTTACAACTTAATTGAGAGCATCTGCATCGGCACCAGCCTTCTTGCTCCGTTTATGCCGGAAACCGCAACCAAGATTTTTGCCCAGTTAAATACTGCAGCAAGAGGCATTGACGAGCTGGATGCATTCGGCAAGTACGCAAACGGCACCAAAGTAACCGAAACTCCGGAAATCCTCTTCCAGAGACTGGTGCTTGAGGATGTTTTAAAGGTAGCAGAAGAAATCAAGGCTGCCCAGGCGGCAGAATATGCAAAGGAAAACGGCTTAGAGCCTGTGGAAGAAAAGAAGGAAGAGCCTGTGATTGACATCGAGGCAAAGCCTGAAATTTCTTATGATGACTTTGCAAAGCTGCAGTTCCAGGTGGGTGAAATCATTGCCTGCGAAGAGGTTAAGAAGTCCAAAAAGCTTCTGTGCTCCCAGGTAAAGATTGGTTCCCAGGTAAAGCAGATTGTGTCCGGCATCAAGGCACACTACACACCGGAACAGATGGTGGGCAAGAAAGTTATGGTTTTAGTTAACTTGAAACCTGCTACTTTAGCCGGCATCGTATCCGAAGGCATGTTGCTTTGTGCCGAGGATGAAAACGGCGAACTGGCACTGATGACACCGGAAAAGAATATGCCAAGCGGTGCTGAAATCTGTTAATTTAACAGGAGAATACAAATGAATGTATCTATTATATACGGCATAGCCGCCGCCATTGCACTTTTGCTGGCGGTGGGCTATTGCACCATGGTCCGGAAAAAAGAAAACTGGCTGCTATGGCTATATTTTTCCATCTTTATTGCCAATCTGGGGTATTTTACCCTTTCCATTTCCACCACGTTGGAGGAGGCACTGCTGGCAAACCGTTTGGCTTACTTAGGTTGCGTGTTTTTGCCGCTGTTTATGCTGATGACCATTCTAAAGGTGTGCAAGCTGGAATGCAAAAAGCTTTGGCGGACTATATTGATTACAGTCAGCGCAGTTACCTATTTTGTTGCTGCCAGTCAGGGGTACCTGCCTTGGTACTACAAAGAGGTTAGCTTTTTACGCGTGGAGGGAATTGTCAAACTAACCAAGGTGTACGGACCGCTGCATGTATGGTATTTTGTATATTTGTTCGCGTATTTTGCCCTGATGATTGGTGTCATTTGCTATGCAACCGGACGGAAGAAGATTGCTACCTATAAGCAGGCAGGCCTGCTGGTCGTGGTAGTGTTTCTTAACATTGCTATTTGGCTGGTGGAGCAGTTTATTCATTGGGAGTTTGAATTCCTTGCGGTTTCTTACATTGTCAGCGGATTGCTTTTGCTGTTTTTGTACGGAATGATTCAGGATTATGAGGAATTTCTGGAGAAAACCATGGTGCAGCAATACCCGGAAAATGAAACAGAAAACGCAGTGATTCATCCTGTCCGGATGTTGGAGGAATGGCCGGAGCTTCAGCTGTTATCTGCAAGGGAGCGGGATGTTCTGGGTAAAATTTTGGAAGATAAAAAACGTAAGGAAATTGCGGAAGAACTTTTTATTACGGAAAATACGGTAAAAAAACATATTTCCAATATCTTTTCCAAACTGGGTGTTTCCAGCAGACACGAATTGCTTGAAAAAATAAGTAAGTAATAATTAAAGGAGTCGGTTCTTTATGAACCGGCTCTTTTTGAATAGGAAATACTACTCCCAAGGGGTAATAATACTACCCGTAGGGGTAATGGAAATGTACTCCCCGGCTTGGTACTATAGACGTATACGGAGGAGGAGTATTTTATGAAGCTTGAAAATAAAAAAAATGAGGATATTACAATATACCTGGAGGATCAGGAAGCGGTTGCCAATACTTATGTAATGCGATGTTTTACTGTAATTATGATAGTGTATGTGATTGCACTATGTTTAAATCTTGCAGGTATATTTACCGTGGAACAGTCGCTGGTATGGAAGAGCTTTGTGCCGTCTCTGATGATATATGTTTTTGTTAAACTGGTTATAAAAAATCTCTCTTTGTCGGATCCTAAAACAAAATATTTTATCTTATTCAGCACGATTGTGGTATTTACGATAATCGGTGTTTTTCTGACCTATCATGTAATTTATGGTCCATTACTTCCTCTGTTATATGCCATACTTTATCCATCAAAAAAATTTACAAAATTCGCCCTTATTCTGACAGTAATCAGTACGGCGATTATTGTATACGCAGGGTACTATTTTGGATTATGCGATGCTAACATGGTGTTGCTGACTTCCGGTGCAATGGAAGAATATATTGTGAACGGACAATTCACCCTGACGCAGATTAATGAAAATCCGGTCTTTACGTTATTTTTGTTTTTTGTAATGCCGCGCTGCTTGATTTATATTGTTTTTGTAACTGTATGCAGAAGTATTTACAACATTGTCAGCGGCAGCTTGGAGAAAGCAAAATTAACGGAGGAACTCCGGATTGCAAAGGAAGAGGCAGAGCGGGCGAATCTTGCAAAATCACAGTTTTTGGCAAGAATGTCCCATGAAATCCGTACGCCGATTAATGCAGTGCTTGGCATGAATGAAATGATTCTTTTGGAAAGTGAAGAAGAGACTATCCGGAATTATGCAGAGGATGTGAAGAACTCTTCAGAACTGCTTCTTGGAATAATTAATGATATTCTGGACTCCTCAAAAATCGAATCAGGAAAGATGGAGCTGCTTCCGGTGGATTATTCCATGGGAAGCCTGCTGAATGACTTATATAATTTAATCCGCATCCGGGCAAAAGATAAAAATCTGAAACTGGTATTTGACGTAGATGCTTCTATTCCAAGAGGATATTTTGGTGATGATAAACGCATCCGGCAAATCCTGATTAATTTGCTTACCAATGCAGTCAAGTATACGGAAAAAGGAACAGTAACCTTGAGGGTGACGGCTCAGACAACCGGAGAACAGGCGCTTTTGCGGTTCGCGGTAAGAGATACGGGAATCGGTATCCGTCCGCAGGATCTTGAAATTTTAAATGAAGAATTCCGCCGGGTAGACGTTGTAAGAAACCGGAATATAGAAGGAACCGGGCTTGGCTTAACCATTGCAAGGCAGTTTTTGACGTTGATGGGAAGCAAACTGGTGATTACCAGTGAATATGAAAAGGGAAGTGAGTTCTCTTTTGAATTAATGCAGCCTGTGATAGATGAGATGCCATTTGGAAACTTTCAGGAAAGACTGGAAAGAAGTGCACGGCAGCAGAAGAAAATTGAGTTTTTAGCGCCGGAAGCAAAAATACTGGTGGTGGATGACAACAAAATGAACCTGAAAGTATTTTGCGGGCTGTTAAAACATACAAAAATGAAGATTTTTGAAGCAGAAAGCGGACGGAGCTGTTTGGAATTATTGGAAAAACAGAAGGTGGATTTAATTTTCCTAGACCATATGATGCCTGAAATGGACGGAATAGAAACCCTCCATGTTATGAAGGAACGCCGGCTGTGTGAAAAAATACCGGTTATTATGTTTACTGCAAATGCCATTATCGGAGACAAAGAGAAGTATTTGCAGGAAGGCTTCCGTGACTTTTTATCCAAGCCGGTCTTGTCAGAAAAGCTGGAAGAAATATTGTATAAATATTTGCCGCAGGAACTTTTTGTGAAAGAAGAGGTAGTAAACAAAGAACCTGCCGTACAAGAAGAACTGGCTGTATCCGCAGAAACTGCCGGAGAAGGTTTATCAATACCGGAGGAAATCAAAAAGCTGATACCGGAATTAAATATTTCTGCCGGCATGGCAACCAGCTGTGGCGATGAGGAGTTTTACTTAGAAATACTGGGGGATTTCGTGAATCTTCCAATCAAAAAGGAATTACAGCAATATTGGGAACAGAGCGACTATCACAATTATTGTATTCGTATTCATGGGTTCAAAAATAATGCGTATTCCGTCGGGCTGCGGGAGCAGGGGGATATCGCATACGATATGGAGCGCCTTACACGGGAAGGTTTTTCAGAAGAAGTAAGTGTTTTACAGAAACAGCTGTTTGAAAAATATGATGCATTTTGTGCTGCGTATCATACGGTTGTAAAGAAAAAAGGAGAGAGTGCAGAATGATAACTTATTATGCAACTATGGCAGTATTAGCACTGGCCGGTCTTTTACTTTTGCTGTGCAGTTATGAGATGAAAAAGCTGAATCATTATTCGGCAATGGTCCAGCTTCTGATGACTATAGCGAATGGCGGATACCTGGCTCTGGCATTATCGGAGTCGATAACGGAAGCGGCATTGGCTAACAAACTGTGTTATCTTGGCGGTTGCTTTCTTCCGCCGCTATGGCTGTTGCTGATTTGTACCATTTGCAATTTTCATATGCCGCGCTATATCAAAATGTTTCTGTACGGGTACAGCTTTATTGTGTACGGAATGGTTCTTTCCATCGGTTACAGTGATTTTTATTATGAAAGTATGCATTTGGAGCAGTATATGGGTGCAAGCGTATTGGCCCACACCTATGGTCCGGGACATGCGTTCTTTTATGTAATACTGTATGGATATTTGATAATTCAGATTGTGTTGCTCATCTATACCATGAGGAAGAAAAAAGCGGTTTCCAGAAAAAACTTGTGGGCACTGATTGTTATGGAAATAGTAAATGTGGGTTCCTTTATACTTAGCCGCTGGTTGGATTCTGCAATAGAAATCATGCCGTTAATATATGTACTGGACTCTGTAGCATTGCTTTACCTGCAATATCGGGGATTTTTATATAATGTGGAGGAAAACTTTGCGGATAATTTTGCCAAGCAGGAAACCTATGGGTATTTGATGCTGGATAATCAGTGGAGATATCTGGGATGTAATCCGATGGTGGAAAAAATAATTCCGGCAGTGGCAGAATGCGTTATTGACCGGAGTATCAGGAATGTATCCGGAATGGAAACCGTAAACGGCTGGCTGAAACAGTACCACGCAGCCGGAAAAGAATATTATGAATATGAATACAAGGAAAAGCATTATGAATGCCGTGTAGAACGGATTTTTTACCGTGAACATCCGTTAGGCTATATGGTGGAACTGCGGGAAGATACGGTGAAGGAGCTGTTTATCCAAACGGTTACGGCGCTTAGTGAAGCGGTGGATGCCAAGGACCGTTATACCAGCGGTCACTCGAAACGTGTGGCAGAATATGCCCGGAAAATTGCGGAGCGCATGGGAAAAAGTAAGGAAGAGCAGGAAGAAATTTATCGCGCCGGACTTTTGCATGACGTGGGAAAAATCCGTATTCCGGCGGAAATTATCAATAAACCGGGAAAACTGACGGATGAAGAGTATGATATAATAAAGATTCATCCGGTAACGGGTTTTCATATTTTACAGGGAATTTCCGAAGACAGTATTATTGCCATTGCGGCGAAATATCATCATGAACGTTATGACGGAAAGGGCTATCCTAACGGTCTTGCGGGAGAAAACATACCGGAGGTTGCAAGAATACTGGGTGTTGCAGACTCCTATGATGCCATGGCCAGCAACCGAAGCTATCGAAATTCTTTGCCGCAGGATGTAGTGCGTAAGGAACTGGAAAAGGGAAAGGGAACCCAGTTTGACCCTGTGATTGCAGATATTATGCTTCAAATGATGAAAGAAGACACTGCTTACACGATGAAAGAAGCAGAAACCGTAAAGAAACGTGTTATGACGGTGGATGACGAAGCAATTAATAATAAAATTATTATTCATATTATGAAAGATGAACCAAGGTATGAGATGGTGGCAGCCGGAAGCGGAAAAGAAGCGCTTCAACTTTTGGAACAGCAATCCTTTGACTTGATTCTTCTGGATGTAAAAATGCCGGAAATGGACGGTATGGAAACCTTGCGGAGAATTCGCGAGAACTATCGTATACCGGTAGTACTGATGACCAGTGATAAAAACCTGGAGATGGCCACGGAATTTGCGGCTCTGGGATGTGATGATTATATCACTAAGCCGGTGCTGCCGTTGCTGATTAAAGAGGTTGTCCACACAATGACAGAAAGAACCGGTAATTCATAAGAGTAATGCCGGCAAAACAGCCGGCATTTTCTTATGGTCTTTCTAAATAAAACATGCTATACTGGTCATGTATATATACAAAGGAGGTTACCATGAAATACTTCACAAAACGCGATAAAATGTATAGCACCGCCGGGGAGCAGGAGCTTCGGGCAAATACTTATGTGATGCGGTGTCTTACTGTCACAATGATTGTGTACCTAATCACCTTTGTACTTAATTTAGCGGGTATCTTTACTATTGAAGCGGAACTGATGTACAAAGCATTCTTTTCTTCCGTGGGGATATATCTTTTGGTGCAGATTGTTTCCAGAATTATTTCCCTGTCGGATAAAAGAACAAAATATTTCATATTAACCTGTACGGTTGTATTGTTTTCCATTTCCGGAATGTATCTGACCTATCACGTGATTTTGGTTTCGTTACTGCCGTTTTTATATGCAACCCTGTATTCCTCAAAAAAGGTCATGCGGTATGTGTATACGTTAACGGTACTCAGCACAGTGGTTGTGGTGTACGGCGGTTATTTTTTCGGCCTATGTGATGCCAATATGGTGCTGCTTACCACGCATGATTACACGGATACCGTTAAAAATGGTGTCATGCTGTTGAGTACGGCAAATGACAATCCGATGGTATCCCTGTTCCTGTTTTTCGTAGTACCGCGGGCCTTAATTTCCGTTGCGTTCATGTTCGTATGTAACAGTATTGTGGAAATTGTCAGTGCCAGTCATAAAAAGACGGAGGAGATGTTTTTACAGACTGTTACAGCCCTTAGTGAAGCGGTGGATGCAAAAGACCGTTATACCAGCGGTCATTCCAAGCGGGTAGCCGAATATTCCCGCCGGATTGCAGAGCGCATGGGTAAAAGTAAAGAAGAACAGGATGAAATCTACAGAGCAGGCTTGTTGCATGATGTGGGAAAAATACGTATTCCGGAGGACATTATCAATAAACCCGGCCGGCTTACGGACGAGGAGTTTAACACCATTAAAATTCATCCGATTACCGGCTACAATATTTTACGCGGTATTTCCGAAGACAGCAGTATTGCCGTGGCAGCAAAGCATCATCATGAACGGTATGACGGCAAAGGTTATCCAAACGGTCTGATTGGTGAAGAAATACCGGAAACTGCCAGAATCCTTGGGGTGGCGGACTCTTACGATGCCATGGCCAGCAACCGAAGCTATCGTAACGCTCTGCCGCAGGAAGTGGTGCGTGGCGAGATAGAAAAAGGAAAAGGCACTCAGTTTGACCCGAAGGTTGCGGATGTTATGCTGAAGATGATAGAGGAAGACAAAGAGTATCGCATGAGGGAAACAGATTCTTCCCGTCGCCGGATTTTAACGGTGGATAATGAAAAAGAGAATAACGAAAGAATTGCACGTATCGTGCAGGAAGAGCCACGTTACGAAGTGGTATTTGCCGGCGGAACAGAGGAAGCGATGGATTATTTGAGGGAAAAAGCTTTTGATTTAATTCTTCTGGATGCGGTGCTTCCGGGAGAAAATGTGGCGGAGACTGTTTTTCAAATCAGGGAGAACTACAATACCCCAATCGTACTGATGATTGGCGATAAAACCTCGGATGATTTTTCTGATTTTGCGGCGCTTGGTTGTGATGATTATATGACGAAACCGGTACAACCGCTTTTGTTAAAGGAAATGATTCACAATTTAACGGAGCGCACCAACCTGTAAAGTACATACTATGAATAAACAAAAGAAAGGCCGGGAACTTACTCCCGGCCTTTTATAATGTCTATCTGATTACTTTTCTTCATTCTTGCCGTCTGCCAGCTTAGCGCCTACAAATCCGGAAAGAACGGACTGTAAATCAATACCTGCGGATTCCTTTAAACCATCGGTTACCTGGGTAAGGGTGGTCATGATGTCCTTGGTAAGCTTTGCGGAGTTACCGTCACCGTACATGGTAATCTTATCAACCTTGGTAAGAGGCTCGGCAATGCTCTTGGCAATTTCCGGCATAGCGTTGAAGTACATTTCAAGCACAGCAGCTTCGCCCATCTGCTTCATAGCGATGGCCTTCTTTTCGATACCTTCTGCTTCTGCCAGAGCCTTTGCACGGATTGCTTCCGCTTCTGCAAGACCCTTGCTGCGGATACCTTCTGCTTCCTGCTCCATAGCGAACTTGTTTGCTTCCGCGGTAGCCTTCATAGCTTCTGCGGCACGTTCCTGTTCGTACTTTTCTGCTTCTGCGTTCTTCTGACGTTCGAATAACTGAGCCTCGGAATTCTTCTGGGTTTCGTAAAGTTTTGCTTCTGCCTTCTGCTGAACCGCATATTTTTCTGCTTCTGCTTTCTTCTTAACTTCTGCTTCGAGAGCACGCTCGGTGAGTTCAACTTCCTTCTGCTTTAAGAGAATTGCCTTTTCCTGACGGGCAAGGTTTGCTTCTGCGGTGGCAATTTCGATGGTCTTACGCTCGGTTTCCTGCTGAATCTGGTAGGAAGCATCGGCGATCGCCTTCTTGGTATCGGCATCCTTCTGGAGCTCTGCCTTCTTGATGGCAAGTTCGTTTTCCTTCTGGGCAATGAGGGTGTTGGCAGCAATTTCTGCTTCCTTGGCGCCTCTGGTTGCCTCTGCCTGAACAACAGCCTTTTCC
>JAGAQI010000002.1 GCA_017622795.1 Lachnospiraceae bacterium | reverse complement strand
GAATAAGCAGTTGTATTCCAAGAACTTTGGTACCGGTGGTGCATTGTCAGTACTTATGTTCATCATTACAGGTATTTTAAGCTTGATTGTGTTTAAGGTATCTGACAGAAAAGTAGACTAGGAGGGATAGAACATGGCAAAGACAAAAGTAAAAGTAAAAGGCCTGGATTCCTCTATCGGTCTTGGCGCAAGAAGAGCAATTGCATATACCGTTTTGATACTGATTTCTATTCTGTGTCTGTTCTGGTTCTATGTTTTATTTGTAAATGCGACCCGTTCTAACAGTGACTTAACTGCGGGCTTTAGGGCATTTCCAAGCGACAATGCTATTGCAAACTGGACCAATATGTTAAACAGTTCCCTGCCGGTAGTGCGGGGTATGTTCAACAGCCTTATCGTGGCAGGCTGTAGTGCAGTGGTAAGTACTTACTTCTCCACTATGACAGCATATGCAATTCATGCATACGATTTTAAACTTAGAAAGTTTATGTTCACCTTCATCCTGATGGTTATGACAATTCCGACTCAGGTTACTGCACTCGGTTTCATTGACTTAATGGGTAAAATGAATTTAGAGGATTCCTATATTCCTCTGATTATACCGACCATTGCGGCTCCGGCCACCTTCTTCTACATGAAGCAGTATATGGAAAGCGCATTACCTCTTTCCTTAATTGAAGCAGCAAGAATTGATGGTTCCGGTGAGTTTAGAACATTCAATAGTATTGTTCTTCCGTTGATGAAGCCGGCTATTGCCGTACAGGCTATCTTCACCTTCGTAAGCAGCTGGAACAATTACTTTACACCGGCACTGATTCTCCACAAGAGAACCATGAAGACACTGCCAATCCTCATTGCAGAGCTTCGTTCCGCAGACTTCTTAAAGTTTGATATGGGTCAGGTTTACATGATGATTGCGTTCTCCATCTTCCCGGTTATTGTGGTGTACTTAATCCTTTCCAAGCACATCGTACAGGGTGTTGCCATGGGTTCTGTAAAGGGATGATGAAATAAGAGATAAAAAATAAAGGCTTTTTGTGAGTTTTGTATCCGTGTTCGCCTGCCTCCTCCGACAGTTGTTCGCTTCTGTCAAACTAATCTGAAAAAATTCAGCTTAGTCTGCCAGACTCGAACATCCGTCGGCTGAGAGGTCGGACACTTGGATACAAAATCGCAAAAAGCCATTTTGTTTTTACAGCTTGTTTTATGGATTCCTTGATAGAAGCCATGGCAATAAAAGAAAGGTGCAGGTGCCGGTTTTATTACTATGCATCGGAAATATGCTGTGATATAATTTATCATAAAAGAATGAAATGGGGGATGGCATGAATAACGTCAATAAAACATTATATATTCCGTTATATGGGAAGGCTTATGTGAGCAAAAGAAATATCATTCTTAAAGATAAATGGGCAGAAGAGATTTGGGAACAGGAAAGTTTTGAACTTAAGGGTAAGTCAAAGTCAAAGTGGCTGGCTTATTATATGGCTATGCGTTCTGCTATTTATGATGAATGGGTAGCACAGGAGATTAAGAAGAATCCGGGTGCGGTGGTTTTGCATATCGGTTGCGGTATGGACAGCAGAGTGGAGCGGGTGAATGTGAAAGAAATCAAGTGGTATGATATTGATTTTCCGGAGGTAATTGAGGAAAGAAAAAAATATTACAAAGAATCCGAAGTGTATCACATGGTATCAGCAGACATGCGGACCGGGGAATGGAAAAAACGTATAGAAGGAAATCAGGCCGCCATTATTATCATGGAAGGCGTCAGCATGTATTTTAAGCCGGAGGAGTTACGGGCGTTGTTACAAGATATTTCCGGACATTTTAGGTCGGTACATCTGTTAATGGACTGTTATACGGAACGTGCGGCAAAGGCATCTAAGTACAAAAATCCGATCAATGATGTGGGGGTAACGCTGGTGTACGGATATGACGCTCCACAGGAGCTGGCAGAACAAACAGGGTTGGTATTTGAAAAAGAATATGATATGACACCACAGAACTATATTGATGAATTGCAGGGAATGGAAAAAACAATCTTTCAGAAATTGTTTGCGGGAAAAATTGCAAAGGCAATGTATAGGATGTATGAGTTTGCTACAAGGTAGACATCCTATGTCCACCCCTGAAAAACACGGCATTTCTCGCTTTGTGTCGTGGTGTTTAAAGGGTAGCGGCAGTATGATGAGCACGAAATGGAGGAAAATCCGAATTCTGCATAGCAGAATTTATGCCCTGCATTATCGGGCGGGCATTTTCCTTCGGAAAACTAAAGGAGGATTAAAATGAATCAACAAAAGACAGGTGAATTCTTAAAGCACCTGCGAAAAGAAAAGGGGTTGACCCAGGAACAGTTGGCAGAACAGTTTTACGTATCCTCACGGACGGTATCGCGGTGGGAGACGGGAAGCAATATGCCGGATGTGGATATGCTCATTGAACTTGCGGATTTCTATGATGTAGACATCCGTGAAATTATTGATGGAGAAAGGAAAAGCGAGAAGATGGATAATGAAACAAAGGACACTTTAAAAAAGGTGGCAGAGTATGCAAAGGAAGAAACAAAGAAACGGGGAGAAAAACTGAGAACTTTGGTTATGGGGTCTGTTTGTTTGATGTTGATTAGTAATTTGTTATTTGGAAGTGAACATAAAGGAAGGCTTTATGGTATCGTTGCAGAAAATGTATGCCACAATATTATGGCATTTACCATTGGGCTTTCCTGTGCGGGATTGATTCTTTATGCACTTCATTGTTTGGGTGCACTTGATAAGATAAGTCAGTGGAAGAAGAGCCTTAAAAGAAATGCCCGCTAAATTTTCGTCGGTTTCTGCCCATGCTTCGCTCCGACGTTCAGGGCTTTCCCTGTGGCTTCAAGAAAGTATTCGGAAGCGATATGTCTGTGTTTTACATTTTGGTCAACTGTTTGAGCGTGGCGGTGGGAAAGCAACTGAGTCGGGAGAAGCATGGCAAGAAACAAATGTAAAAAAGTAGAGGGAGCCACTACCAAAAGCATTTACGAAATACTTTTGATAGCGGCTCCCTCTGGAGCATTTATAAAAAAGATTAGGACAATTACTCTAAAGTAACCTTACATTCACAACCTGCATCAAAAGATACTAACGTACCCTTTTCTGTCTGAGTCAGTTTTGCATTGCCGGATGCAACGCATGCGGTCTCTCCAACAAGGAGTACAGAGAAAGGCGTCTTAGCATCGGCCTTGATGGTAACTTCCTTGCCGTTCTTAGTCACGGAAGCGGTAAACTGAAGATTTGCCTTCATGTCGTAAATGCTGGTGGTTGCAGCAACGCCGTCAACCAGCGCATATGCCTTTAAGGTTACGCCGTCAGCAAAATCATAATCAGGCTTGTTAGCAGCATCGTTCATGGCAATGATGCTGTTTTCTTTTACAAAGAGAGGAATCTCAAGGTATGGGCAGGTTTCTGTGTACCAGGAGCCGCCTTCCTTTTTCTCACCGGTGAAGTAGTTGGTCCAGGTGCCCTTTGGCAGATAGTACTCTGCGGTGCTTTCTTCGTTGAAGATTGGAGCAACTAAGAGGGAATCACCCAGCATGTACTGCTTATCAAGGTAAGCACAGTTTTTGTCTTCGGTAAATTCCAGAACCATACTGCGCATCATCGGAACACCGGTCTTAGAAGTTTCGATGGCGTTGCGGTACAAGTACGGCATCAGGGCTGCCTTAAGGCTTGTGAAGGCGCGTACTACGTCAACTGCCTCATCATCATATGCCCACGGCACACGGTAAGAGGAGGAACCGTGTAAGCGGGAGTGGGTGGAAAGCAAGCCGAAGGCTGCCCATCTCTTGTAAACGTCTGCGGTGGAGGTGCTTTCAAAGCCGCCGATATCGTGGCTCCAGAAACCAAAACCGGAGGAGGTTAAGGAAAGACCGCCGCGAAGGGATTCTTCCATGGACTCGTAATCGGACCAGCAGTCGCCGCCCCAGTGAACCGGGAACTTCTGACCGCCAACGGTAGCGGAACGTGCAAAGAGGATTGCTTCGCCCTTGCCACGCTTTCTTTCTAATAAATCGTAAACACACTTGTTGTACAGGTAGGTGTAGTAGTTATGCATCTTCTTAGGGTCGGAACCGTCATAGTAAACCACATCGGTTGGAATTCTCTCACCAAAGTCAGTCTTGAAGCAATCAACGCCCATATCCATAAGGATTTCCAGCTTATCCTGGAACCACTTGCAAGCGGCTGGGTTGGTGAAGTCAACGAGGGCCATGCCCGGCTGCCACATATCCCACTGCCATACATCGCCGTTCGGACGCTTTACGAAGTAGCCGTTTTCTACGCCCTCCGCAAACATAGCGGATTCCTGGCCGATGTAGGAGTTAATCCAAACACAAATATTTAAGCCCTTGGCTTTGATTCTCTTTAACATTCCCTCCGGGTCCGGAAATACTCTGTCGTCCCAAAGGAAATCGGACCAGTGGAATTCCTTCATCCAGAAGCAGTCGAAGTGGAAGGTTCTAAGGTTGATGCCACGGTCTAACATGCCGTTGACAAAGCTCATAACCGTTTCTTCATCATAGTTGGTGGTGAAGGAGGTGGAGAGCCATAAACCGAAGGTCCATGCTGCCGGTAAGGATGGCTTGCCGGTAAGGTCGGTATAGCGGGTAAGTACTTCCTTCATGGACGGACCGTTGATTAAGAAGTAATCAAGGTATCCGCCCTCTACGGAAAATTCCGCTTTTGTTACCATTTCGGTACCGATTTCGAAGGAAACCTTTTCCGGGTGATTAACAAACACGCCGTAGCCCTTGTTGGAAATGTAAAACGGAATGTTCTTGTAGGACTGCTCGGTACTGGTACCGCCGTCTTCGTTCCAAATGTCAATGCTCTGACCGTTCTTTACAAACGGAGTGAAGCGTTCGCCAAGACCGTAGATGAGTTCGCCGACACCAAGACTTAACTGCTGGCGCATATATGCGTTTTCGTAGTCGCCCTTGTCATAAGCAAGGCCGGTCCAGGCGGTCTTCATAAGTGCTAAGTCCTTACGGCCGCTCTTGGTGATTACTTTGCCGTTCCGCTTGTAGGTCATGCTCCAAGGATTTTTGGTGATTTCCAAAGAGAGGGAACCGCTTTTTACAATGATGAGTTCATCGGTTTCTTCTGCAGTCATTGGAGATTTTTCTGCCATGTTCAGTTCAAATTCCGGTGCTTTCTTCTGTGCGCCAAGATGGTGCCAGGTCTGTACGCGGATAATGTCCTCTGCCGGAGAAGTAAGTACAACGGTTAAGTTGATACTTCCGAGGGTATCACCGCGGTGGTTAATAAATACGGTTGGGGCACAGATGGTTACCTTGCCCGGTTCAATTTTTGTAAAATATGCCTGCTTTGGATCAAAGCATTCGCAGTGCTCCTTCTGGAGCCAGCATCCGTTACTGAATTTCATAGTTGATACATCCTTTCTGGGTGTTTTTTTGCAGTGCTGCGTGGAAGGCAGGCTACTGCAGTTTGGCACTATTATAAGGGGTATTTTGAAAAAAACATACCGCCTTTTTCGGTAACAAAATACGCTACTTTTTATTGCTTTTTTAGGTAATGGCGTGTATGATGAAAAGAGGAAACTTAAGGAGGAGAATGCAATGAACTATACTAATCCTATCGTATCCGGGTTTAATCCGGATCCATCTGTTTGCCGTGTGGGCAATGACTATTATCTTGTAAACAGTACCTTTGAGTATTTTCCGGGACTTCCGATCTATCATAGCACTGATTTAATTCACTGGGAGCAAATTGGGCATGTATTGACCCGTGACAGTCAGTTAAAACTTCCTTTAGGAGCACCAAACTGCATCGGCTTGTATGCGCCGACCATCCGTTACCATGAAGGAAAATTTTATTGCGTAGTAACCAATGTGGGCGGTAATCCGGGCGGAAACTTCTATGTAACAACCGAGGATATTTACGGCGAATGGTCCGAACCGATTTTTCTTGAATTTGGCGGTATTGACCCGTCCTTCTTCTTTGATGAGGACGGCAGATGCTATTATACCGGTACCGATGAGGGCGTGTTCATTTGCGAAATAGATGTTAAAACAGGAAAGCGCCTTGGGGAAAAGCAGTATGCATGGAACGGCACCGGCGGAAATAATCCGGAGGGACCGCATTTATATAAGATAGATGGCTGGTACTACCTGATGATTGCTGAGGGCGGCACAGAGCTTTGCCATATGGTAACCATTGCCCGCAGTAAAAATGTCTACGGACCATATGAAGAATGTCCGTGGAATCCGGTACTTACCAACAGTCGTACTGAAATGCCGATTAAGGCCATCGGTCATGCCGATTTAGTGGAAGATGTCAATGGCGGCTGGTGGGCAGTATGCCTTGGGAACCGTCCGATTGCGTATCCGTTTCGTCACACCATGGGCCGTGAGACTATGCTGGTTCCTGTTGTGTGGAAGGAAGGATGGCCGGTCATGGGGGTAAACGGCCGTGTACCTGAGGAGATAGCTGTAGAACGGTTTGCGGGAGAAATGACACCAAGCACCGGCAGATATATCCCGGGAAGTGGTTTTGAAGATGATTTTGCGGGAGATAAGTTGAATGTTTCCTGGAATTATATTTATAATCCTGTAGAACAACTGGTACACCTTGATAACAAGGGCTTGTGTTTACATGGTGCAGCGGCATCCATATCTTGCGATGATTACAAGAGTATTCTGGTCCGTCGTCAGGAGCATTTTGACTTTGATGCCACCATGCACCTTACCTTTACTCCGGGTGAGGGAGAAGAAGCAGGTCTTTGCATTTACATGAGCAACAAGCATCATTATGAAATTGCATTGACAAAGCTTGACGGAGAACAGTGCCTGATTATCCGTCGTCAAATCGGTAAGTTAAAGGCCATTGAAGAAAGGGTACCGTATGAAGGCAACAAAGTGGTTCTTCAGTTAAACGGCAGAAGAAGAGAGTATAATTTCTCTTACAGCAAGGACGGAAAAGAGTTTACTATTCTCGGCGGCGGAGAGAGCCATTATCTTTCCACGGAGGCCGGTGGCTGCTTTACCGGAAATATGATTGGTTTATATGCGTCCGGTAATGGGAAAGAAGCGGAACATGATGCGTATGTTACAAAATTTACATATGAGGCAGTAAAATAAAATTTTCGGTTCCGGTACGAAAAGAAAGCGGGAAGGAGAGAGGTGTCATGGGAGACAATATAAACCAAAGACAAAGGGATTCTTTTGCCAAACTGTTAGGCAGAACTAAAATCTCCACCCAGATGGCGGTAATGTATCTTTTGGCCATCGTGCTTCCGGTTACTGTTCTTGTGGGCTGGTTAATGGGGGCTACCTATGTGAACCAGAAAAACTATCACGCGGATTTGCTGGAATCCTATCATGCAGGTATCAAACGTACCATGTACGAGATTACTTCCCAAATTTATGCATTTTCCGAAAGTATTGTTTATAATGATGAGCTGATAGAGTTTTTACGCGGAGAGTATGAAACGGAAAATGAAGTCCGTGCGGCTGCCAGGGAAATCACCCTGATGGATGACTACATGAAGTCCTATGCGGGAATTGATGAGGTGCTGGTATATATCGACCGGGAAGATATGATAAACTACGGGCAGTACCGTGTTCCGACGGAAGAAATCAAGGCAACTCAGTGGTATCAGAAGGCGCAGAGCCAATTTTCGCCGTTCTGGATTAGTTATCGGGTGAAAAATCCTACCAATAACGAGTATGTATGGCGTCTTGCTTTGGTTCGTAAGATGATTTTGGTGGGCGGTGATAAAGAGGCTGTGGTAATGATTAAAGTCAAGGATTCTTACCTTTCCAGCCGTATCGGAAATCAGGAATACCTGACCTTAATTTCTGTAGATGACACCCCGGTTTCCTTCAGTAACCAGACAAAATATTACGGAACAATGCCGGCGTTTAGTTTCGACCCTGATGAAAAATATAATTACGGCGGGGTAACGGAGCTGGAAGGAGAAGAAGTTTTATTCCATGTGTCCTCTTTGGATATTTCCAGAACCTCCTCCAATATTTATCTGATGACATATGATATCAGTGCCATGGAACATATGGAGCGGATGTTTTTTACTTATGGCCTGGTTCTGTCCATTGCAATGCTGTTAACCATGTTTATTCTGGTGTCCTTCAGCAGAAGCATTGTACGCCAGGTAAAGGTACTGCGGGAAGAAATGGGTAAGGCCAGCCGCGGTAAATACGAAGAAATGCAGACTGGCATCCGGGCCAGCAAGGAATTGACGGAAGCTTTTGACGATTTGCTGGTGATGGTAAAAAATATCCAGGAGATGGAGACTGCCCGGTATGAGGCGGAAATTAAAGAACAGAATATCCAAAATGAGCAGCAGAAAATGGAATTTAAAATGCTGGCCAGTCAGATAAATCCGCACTTTTTGTATAACACTTTGGAATCCATCCGTATGAAGGCATTCACTGCCGGAGACAGGGAGGTGGCTACGGCAATTAAACTGCTCGGAAAGGCCATGCGGTACGTATTGGAAAATACCGGTACTACGGATACTTCCCTGCAGGCAGAAATTGACCATATCAGTACCTATCTGCAGATTCAAAAAATCCGGTTTGGGGACAGAATCAACTATCAGGTACACATCCAACCGGAATTAAATCCGGAAGAATACCGTATCCTTCCGCTGCTTTTGCAACCGATAGTGGAAAATGCCATTGTACACGGTTTGGAAGGAAAAGACAGCGGAGGCATGTTCTGGTTTGCCATTTATATTATTGACGGAACCGTTTATGTGGATATTTCCGATAACGGCTACGGCATGGACGAAGCAACATTAAAAGAGGTTATGGCAAAGGTGCAGGATTATACCAGAAAACGCCGTAAGAGCAGTATTGGTCTGTACAATATAAATCGACGTATTAAGTTAAATTACGGGGAACAATACGGATTGGATATTCAAAGTACGTTAGGGGAAGGAACCATGGTGAGAGTTACGTTCCCGGCAATAAAAACAGAAAAATCCGACATATCGGAATAAGAACTCTAATTTTTCCTGTAAAAACTGTATAAAAGAGAATATGTTTTTTGACAGTATTTTGTTATAAAATACTGATGTATGGTACGGGAGGCATGGTATACCCATGGGCTTCCATACAAAAAAATCTTTTATAGAGGAGGACGAAAATGAGTAAGACAGTAAAGAAATTTTTTGCCGGACTTCTTGCATTTGTGATGGTATTTGCTATGACAGCAGTTGCCGCACCTGCAAAGGAAGTTAGGGCAGCTGCAACCGGAACAGAAACGGTTGCAATTAATGCTCCGGTAAGTTACACCGGAACAGCAGCACCGGGTTATACCTTTGACAGCGCAAGTTTAGCTAACGGCGGACTTGTTGGTGCCATGGTATTTAACATTACCATTGATTTACCGTTAGAAGGTGATGTGGCATGGAACGACTGGTGTGGTGAAGTGCTGGCAGTAAATGCAAATGGCGAAACAAAGTATTACGACTTCGGTGGCAAGTCTGTAACCTGGGGTACCGATTTTAACAGTGATAATACTCCGGAAACCACCGGTGCAGGTACAGAATCCTGGGTAGGAAGCGTAACTGCAGCAAGAACATTAACCGTAACAGTTCCTGTAAATGCAGAGGAATTTACCATTGATTTCTATGATAACTGCTGGGACAGTGCAACAGATATTCCGCATTACACCATTCAGAGCGGTACTGCTGTTTATGGTGAAATTGCTAACATGGAAACCGTAGCTGTTGATCAGAAGGTTACTTATACCGGAACAGCAGCATCCGGTTATACCTTTGACAGCGCAGTATTAGAAAGTGAAGGTACTGTTGCTGCAGCAGTATTCAACATTAGTATTGACCTTCCTTTAGAAGGTGATGTGGCATGGAACGACTGGTGTGGCGAAGCTGCCAAGGTTACTGTAGACGGCAACGAGAAGTACTATGACTTCGGTGGTAAGTCCGTAACCTGGGGTACTGATTTTAACAGTGATAATACTCCGGAAACTACCGGTGCAGGTACAGATTCCTGGGTAGGAAGCGCAGAAAACTTAAGCATTTCCGCAGTGTTCCCTGTTGAAGGCGAAGAATTCACCGTTGATTTTTATGACAACTGTTGGGATAGCGCACTTGATCTTTCCCACTATACCATCAATTCCGCAACTGTTCTTTACAGACCGGCTATGGTAGTAGAGGCTCCGGAATTTGTTACCATCAATGCTCCGGTAAGCTATACCGGTTTAACAGCACCTGGCTATACCTTTGACAGTGCAGTTCTTACCAGAGAAGGTAAGGTTGGTGCCATGGTATTTAATATTACTATTGATTTACCTGCAGAAGGTGACGTGGCATGGAATGACTGGTGCGGCGAAGCTTTAGCGGTAAATGCAAATGATACTACAAAGTATTATGATTTTGGCGGAAAGTCCGTAACCTGGGGTACTGACTTTAACAGTGACAATACTCCGGAAACTACCGGCGCAGGCACAGATTCCTGGGTAGGTAGTGTAACTACAGCAAGAACATTAACTGTAACTGTTCCTGTAAATGCAGAAGAATTCACCATTGATTTCTATGATAACTGCTGGGACAGTGCAACAGATATTCCTCATTATACCATTCAGAGCGCAGCAGCTCTTTATGGTAACATCTCTTCTTCTGAGACTGTAGCAATTGACCAGAGCGTAAGCTACACCGGAACCGGTGCTTCCGCATATACCTTTGACAGCGCAGTATTAGCAGAAGAAGGAAAGACTGCTTATGCAGTATTCAATATCAGCATTGCACTTCCTTTAGAAGGTGATGTGGCATGGAATGACTGGTGCGGCGAAGCTGCTAAGGTTACCATGGGTGATGAAGAAAAGTATTTTGACTTCGGTGGTAAGTCTGTAACCTGGGGTACTGATTTTAACAGTGATAATACTCCGGAAACCACTGGTGCAGGTACAGAATCCTGGGCAGGTAATGCTGAAAACCTCAGCATTTCCGCAATTTTCCCAATCGGTGCGGATGAATATACCATTGACTTCTTTGATAACTGCTGGGATAGCGCAACAGATATTCCTCACTATACCATTAACTCTGCAACCGTTCTTTACGGAACCGGTTCTGCAGTAATGGAAGCAGCACCTGAATTTGAAGGCACCTTATACGAAGGCGAAGTTACCGCGTTCCTCGGAACTTGGGCAAATGACTTTGCATACAACTGGAATAACAGCTCTGACGACAGCGCAGATGTAACCGGTACTGCTGTAACAGCAAAGACCGGCGATACTGTAAAGCTTAGTCTTACATTCCCTTCTGCTGTAAAGGCAGACCAGGTAACTCCATATCTGGTATTCCCTGCACAGGCAGATGCAGAAATCTTAGATACATACGGTGCGGTATTTACTGTCGACAAGGTAACTGTAGATGGTAAGGATGTTACTGACCAGCTTAACATTGATAAGACTCTTCCTGTTTACTGGCCGGAAAGTGCCGGTGATCATCTGAACAGAGACACCATTGCTCTTGCAGGTGGTTATAATGCATACGGCGACGGAAATAAGAACTGTCTGACGGATGATGTTTTGGCTGCATTCACAACAATTGAGTACACCATTTCCTTAGATGCAATCTTTGTTGAACCAAAGCCGGAACCAAAGCCAACTGTAGATAAGGACGGCGTTTATAACGCTTACATGGGTATCCAGTCTGCACAGTATACCTTCCGTGATGACTGGACAAACGCATCTACAGGTCTTAACGGTACAGATCATCCGGACGCATTCTTCCAGATGAGCTACCTTGATAACGGCACATTAGTTAAGAAGGCCGGTACCTTCAAGGATGTAGTAATTGAAGGTAACGGTACCTATACCGTAGAACTTACAGATCTCGCGTGGGATGACGGTTCTACTGCACTGAACCTGTTATTCGTATCCACAGACATTCCGAATACCGGTGAAATTACCTTCTCCAATGTTAAGGTTGATTTCGATGGCAAGAATGTTATGGAAATGGCAGAAGCTTTCCTGAATCCGGAAGCTAAGGATTATGCACAGATTGCTTTAATCAACATTTGGAATAGCACATTAACCGGAAGCTACAATATGGACGGAATGCTTCCAAACAGCACAGTTACCATTACCTTTGATGTATCCGGTTTCAACTATGACAATCCAAATGCAACTGTTGCTGAGCCTACTCCGGAACCAACGGTAGCTCCAACTGAAGCACCGGCAGAACCAACAGCGGCTCCTACCGAAGCTCCTGTGGCAACAGAAGCACCTGCTGAGCCAACTACAGCTCCAACAGAAGCTCCGGCTGATGTAGATGCTGATGCAGAAGGCGGCATGTCCCCAGTTGTTATCGTAGTTATTGTTGTAGCAGTAATTGCAGTAGCAGCCGGCGCAGCATTCGTAGTAATGAAGAAGAAAAAGTAATCGCAAAGAAGCGTAAAAATTAGAGATTCCCGGTAGTAAAAATACTACCGGGAGTCTTTTTTTTACTGTATTTTGTCACAAGTATTTACGGTATTCTTTAGGACTTGAAAAGAGTATAATAACCTCATAAAACAAAGAGGATGTCTTTG